>CAYZKT010000080.1:0-11400 GCA_964478885.1 uncultured Syntrophaceae bacterium
ACTTCACCCTCGGCCCGCTGGGCGACATGAAGCAGCAGGTGCCCCTATCCGTCACCATCTCGCGGGCCATGCGGCAGACGCGGATCGGTTTTGCCCTCGGCATCCTGCGGCGACAGGCCCGCGGGCTGGGGTACCTTCTCCTCGCCGAGTCCTCGGGCGGCATGACGGGCCTGGAGGCCGTCGCCGACGACATCGAGCTGATCCTGCCGGAGCGGGACGTGCTCGTGCACGCCAACCACTATGAGACAGAGCGCTTCAAGGCGGGCGACTGGACGTCTCAACTCATCCCCGACACTGGCGCTCGAGCCGTGCGGATGCGCGAAAGGATCGAGAGCGCCTATGGTGCGATCACCCCGGAGACCATGATGGGGGTCCTGTCCGACCACGAGGGGCACCCCAACTCGATCTGCCGCCACGCGGATCCGGGAAAGCCGCCGGAGCTTGCCTCCGCATCGAGGGCCTCCTTCGTCATGGTGCCCGCCGAGGGCCTGCTGTACATCGCCGCAGGGCCCCCCTGCGATTATGAATTCATGGAGTACCGTCTGTGAGAGATACTGTAAGGATCCTGCTGGTCGGTTTTCTTGTGATCGCCCCCGTCCTGTGCGCGGCTGCCGACGTCGCGCCGAAATGCCTCGAGCGGGACCCCTCGGATTCGGTCGAGTACGTGGCGGCGAAGGCGAAGCTTTCCCCGAAGGAGCTTCTGGCGCGGCTCGTCTACGCCGAGGCGCTCTCCACGGGGTTCGGCGACGACCCCCTCGTTCACGAGGCCATCGCCTGGGGCGTCATGAACCGCGTGCGCCTGGCCGAGCATTCCGCGAGCGCCAAGCGATCCTACGGGAGCGGCATCCGGGGCGTCGTCTTCAAGAAAGGGCAGTTCAACCCCGCCGTCTCGCCGAAATCCCCCTTTTCGAAGGACTTCCTGTGTCCGAAGGAGCGCGCCCTGTGGAGGATGGCCTTCGATGCGGCCGGCAAGGTCCTGGCGGGCGGCAAGAACCCCTTCATCCAGACCCTGTGGGAGCAGGAGCACGACCTCTCGCTGGTCGTCAACTTCTACTATCCGAAGTCCGTCCAGGCCAAGGGGACCCATGCCCCCTGGGAGGGCGGAGGCGGTCTCGAGTTCATCGGCGACGTCATGATCGGCGACAGGCTGCTTCCCGCCGAGCACGTCCGGTTCTACCGCCTCGCGCGCCCCCCGGCGGATCTGAAACTCAGGCCGTGACGTCGCAGCGGTTCATGCAGGGGTGCCGATGGCGGAGCACGCTGCATCCGGGCGCCTTCCCCGTCGTATGGGAATCGGGACGGGTGTTGACTATCGGGGTCATTTGCGGCATGATCCATGCACGTTCTCGGTGTGGGTAGCATCGCCCCCTTGACATGAATGACGAGCAGCGAGCGGGCCCATGTACAACGCGTTTTACCAATTCGCCAGAGAGCCCTTCAACATCACGCCGGACCCGGCGTTTCTGTACCTGAGTCCCACGCACCGGGATGCGCTGGCCACGATCACCTACGGCATCGAGAACCGGAAGGCCTTCATCCTCGTCACGGGCGACGTCGGCACGGGCAAAACGTCCGTCCTCCGCGCGTTTCTGCAGGACATCAAGCGCGACGACATCCGCTACATCTACATCATCAACCCCAATCTTACCTTCCAGGAGTTCCTTGAGAAGATCTTCCGGGAACTGGAGCTGGAGGCGGAAGGGCTCACTACGGCGCAGAGGGTCGAGAAGCTTCATCGCGTGCTGGTCGACGAGTACGTGCGGGGCAGGAATTTCGTCGTCGTCATCGACGAGGCCCAGAACATGCCCGTCGAGACGATCGAGAGCATGCGGCTGCTGTCCAACCTCGAGACCTCGACCTACAAGCTGATCCAGATCGTGTTCGCCGCCCCACCGGAATTCGAGGACATCCTCGATCACCCCCGCCTGCAATCGCTCAAGCAGCGCATCGCCGTCCGGGCGAGGATCCTGCCGCTGAGCGCCGGGGAATCCGCGGAGTACATCCGGCACAGGCTCTCGGTGGTGTCGATCGGCGGGGAGCCGGCGTTCACCCCGAGTGCCGTCAAGATGATCGCGGCCGAGGCAAAGGGCATCCCCCGTGTCATCAACATCCTCTGCGACGGCGCCCTCGCCGCGGGGCTGAGGGCCCGCGAAAAGCCTGTGGACGCAAAGATCGTCCGGGACGTGATTGCCGATGCGAGGCCGGCGGTCAAACCCGAAAGGCAGTGGCGGTGGCCGGGGTGGGCGCCCGCTGCAGCGGGGGTGACCGGCATGCTGCTGATTGCGCTCTTCTTCATGCTCTTCAAGGTGTTCGACACCCTGGAGCAGCACAGGGCGCAAATCGCTAAACTCCGGCAGCCGATCGTGAGGGCCAAGATTGACACGGCTTTGCGAGATCAGGCTCTCCTGAAAGCGAAGCAGCTTGACGCGGAAGCGGCAGGCCAGTTCCCAACGGCCTCCTCGGAACAGAGGGCAACGACGGATCCCTTCGGCGCCCCGGCCGCCCCCGGCAATCGGGACGGGTCACGCGACTCCTGGGGACAGTCGGCCGATCGTGCGAGGCAGGCGAAGCAATCCCCCAAGAAGGCTGTGGTCAGGAAGGACGACACCCTCTTCAGGATGACGGTCCGGGCATACGGATTCAGCAACGACCGCGTGATGGAGTTCGTCAAGCAGAACAACCCCTCGATCAAGGATGTCACAAAGATCGAGGAGGGTGCCGTGATCGTTTTCCCGCCGCTCGACGAATCCCTGAAGGAAAGGAGGTAATCGCAACATCCGCTATCCTTCCGGGAAGTATTCCATTCGTCTGTACCCCCAATCTCCTCTTATACGAAAAAAGTATTAGTTGCATTTGTTGCAAAATTGGTGTAAGAGCTTCCGTCAGCTTCGGGCAGACGGCTCCTGCGGTGTAAAAATCTCCTATGGTTACGGGCAACTATGCTGACTTTATCCGACCATGGAGGGTTCGAGGGAATGAGGAATCAAAGCAGTGCGTTGCCGGCCTATGCAAAGAGAAGTTCGTTGGCTCTCGCCCATGTGCCTGACAGGCCGGTCGTCGAGGAACCCCATAATCCGGGAAAGGGGATGATGTGGGGATTCCTGATCTCGGTCATTCTCTGGCTGGCTTTGGGCGGCTTGTGGGCTGCTCTGCTGTGAACCGGCCGCGGCGGGTAGAAGAGAAAGGCAGTCGAACACCCTCCCCGGTGTAAAGACGAAACGAGAAAAAAAGGGGCTTGCGGCCCTGCCTTGTCCTGTCCCGTCGAGCCATCGAGAACTCCGGCGCCGGATCTTCGATCCGACGCTGTCCCTTTCGTTCACCCTTGGATACAAAATCGGCTTTATGCCGAGGCATCGCGATGGATCCGGAAATTGGGGATCGGGCCTGTCGGGAGCCGGATCGTCAGAAAAGGCCCCCCAGGCTGCCGGCGTAGCCCGTCATCTCCACGTAGCCCTCGCAGGAAACGGGTCTGCCGGCCGATGAGCCCTTTCCGTCCACGGCGCCTTCCCAGTAGGTTACACCCGTCGAGCCCTCCGTGATCAACTCCTGGGCGGCGACCAGCGGCGCCAGCTGCAGGTCGATGCCGGCCGCAGGGATGCGGATGCGCCAGCGGCTCGGATACCGGCCTCCGCTTCTCGTGCTTGTCCAGGTTGCGAGGACCTCCACGCCGATCTCGCCCAGCGTCAGGCTGCGCGAATTGCCGTCGGGCTCCACGAGGGCCCCCGAGGATTCCTGTTCCACCGTTCCGTCCTTCTTCCTCAAAAAGTACAGCATCAGGTCCCGGCCGTCGGAGAGGCGGATCGAAAACCAGTCCCAGCCCACCTGATCCTTCGTGAGGGCGTTGGAGCTGAACTCCTGGTCGAACCAGCTCACTCCCTCCACCGGCACGGGCATTTCGGAGCCCGGCGTCCGGATCGTTCCCTTCGAAGCCAGGTCGGTGAAGGAGTAGTAGTAGGACGCCTGGCCCCTGCCGGGCCCCTTGCGGCTGAGGCCCCGGTTGCCCTGGAGCACCAGCGGCTTCCTCGGCCTGAGATCGAGAGCAAGCTCCATCGGCCCGCGCCGCGCGCGGATCAGGATGCGATCCCTTTCCATCTTTGCCGACCAGCCGAGGTTCCAGACGTTCATGCCGCCCGTTGCCGCTCCTGCGAGGCCAGGGCCGGAGCGGGTGATCTGCTCGGCGAAGTGAAAGGCGCCGGCGACGGCGTCGGTGATGGCGAAGTGCGCGGGGTAGAGGTCGCGCAGCGACCAGGGGTTGCCGGGGTCGGAGGCCTCGAGGCGAACCCCCTGCCGGAAAAAGGTGAGCTGATAGCCATAGCGGTTTCCCGCCGCGTCGCGCAGGTTGCCCGTGAAGTACCACCACTCGGTGCGGAACTCCGGGTGTGCCCCGTGGTCCCTCGGGAAGCTCCAGTTCCACGGTCCGATTGCCTGCTTCCACTCCTCGGCGGCCATGGACGGCACGGCCAGGGAAAAGAGTATCAACGTGGTGAACAGGATTCGCGTTACGGTCATAAAGCCTGCTGCCTGTGGCCTGGAGTCTCTTTCTCTTTGTTTCCTGCCTGTCCCCTGTCCCCTGTTTTCACTCTTCCCGGATCTGCATCTGCGGGTAGGTGCGGTGCACCTTCCAGATCGGGTAGAGCGCCGCGCCGACGCTGGCCGCCAGGGCCGTGGCCGCCGTGAGGGCGTAGGGCTGCCAGTCGGGGTAGTAGAAGACCGTCCAGTTGAAGCTCCGCAGGTTGATGACGCGGATGAGCAGGATCGCCAGCACCGTCCCCACGCCTGCGCTCAGCACGAAGCTCACGAGCCCCATCCCGAGGGCCTCGAGCAGGGTCATGCGGGCCACCTGCCCCGTGGAGAACCCCAGGGCCCGGAGGATCCCGAAGTCGCGCTGCCGCTCGATGAAGAGGGTCACGAGGGCCCCCGTGATGCCGAAGAAGGCGATGACGATCGCCATGATCCGCATGGAGCGGGTCACGGCGAAGGTGCTGTCGAAAACCTCGAGGATGTTGCGGTGAAACTGCTCGCGCGTCGAGGCGGGCAGGCCCCGCGCGATGGCGCGGGCTCGCACGTCGTCGAGGATCTGTTTCCTGCGGTGCTCCGCGGGGTCGATGAAGACGGCAATACTGTTGATCGTCCGGTCGCCGTAGAGGCCGATGTAGTTGGCGCGGTCCATCATGACGAGGCCGTGCTCCGTCGAGTAGTCGTAGAAGACACCCTCGATGCGCAGCTCGACGGGCCCCTTCACGCCCTCGAGGGTCACGATGCTGCCGGGGCCCGCGCCGAAACTCCGGGCAAAGCTCTCCGAGACGATGACGTCGCCCCGCTTGACGGCCTCCCAGTGCTCGTCCCCGCCCTCGACCCAGCCGAACCGGGCGAAGCGCTGGAGCACGTCGGCCTTGATTCCCGCCACGTGCACCGTGCGGCCGCGGTAGAGGACCTGCACCTTGCGGTACGTGTCGACGCCGCCGATCCCGGGGATGCCCCGGATCTCCTCGTAGAACTCTTCGGGAACCTCCATGTCCGTGGCGTTCGAGATATACATGTCGCCGCGCAGCTGCGTGCCCATCCACCAGATGAGGGACTCGCGGAAACTGCCGATCATGGAGCCCAGGCCGATCGAGAGGGAGAGGGCCACCATGAAGGCGGCCACGGCGACGCCCGTTCGCCCGAGGTTGCGGACGATGTTGCCCGCCGCGATCCGTCCGGGGAGGCTCCCCGCGGACGCCAGGATGCGGGCCAAAAGCGGGTCGGCGAGGACCATGATCACGCCCGTCAGCAGGCTCAGGCCGAAGAGAAACCCGAAGACGCCGATGAAGGCCGCGTAGATGCGTTTCGAGAAGAAGGCCAGAAGGACGATGCTCGCGATCAGGCAGGCCACCCCCGCCAGCGCGACAATCCAGGCCCGGCGCCGGTTCTCGCGGCTTGCCGAGCGGCCCCGCAGGGTCACGACGGGGTCCGTGCGGGCAAGCTCGACCAGGGGGTAGAGGCTCCCCAGCAGGCTCGCGCCAAGGCCGACGACGACGCCCGCGGCGGGCACCCACCAGGACCAGGGCATGGGAGCGGGCCGCAGGAAGAAGTACAGGCTGCTGATCGTCCCCCCGATCACCTCCGTCAGGACCCGGCTGAGGAGGAACCCGAAGACGCTTCCCAGCAGCCCGCCGAGAACGCCGAACAGGGTGATCTCGGCGAGGAAGGCCATCGCCACTTCGCCGCGGCTCGCACCCAGGCTGCGCAGCACGCCCGCGTCGCGTCGGCGGCTGACGACGGCGAACATGGCCGTGTTGTAGATCAGGAAGACACTCACGAAGAGGGCCATGAGCGAAAGGGCCTCCAGGTTGAGGCGGAAGGCCCCCACCATGGCCCCAAAGGTGTTCTGGCGCTGGCGCTTGGACTGGATGCGATACCCCTCCTGCCAGCGCGAAGCGAAGCCGTTCTCGTCGCCGAGGATGAGGTCGACGTGGTCGATCCTGCCGCCGAGGCCCAGTAGCTTCTGGGCATGGGCGATGTCCATCAGGATCAGGGGCTCGCCCGAGGGGTTGGCGAAGGTCCCGATCACCCGGAGGCGTCCCTTCAGGGTAGGAACAAAGCCCCCAGCCGAGAGGTCGAGCGTGCGGGCAAGCCCGGCCTCGATCAGGACGGCCCGCTCGTCGGTGAGGAATGCGAGCGAGTCTTCGAACGAGGCCCCGGGGCGGCGCTCGAAGGGGGCCCGTGAGAGCTCGGGGCGGATGGCCCGATCGAGGAAGGGGTCGATGCCGAGGATCCGGACCATGTCGCCGTTTTCCAGCTTCAGGCGCCGCTCCAGCACGGGGGCGAAGGAGAGGACGGCGCGATCGGAGGCGAGGTTCCGCAGAACCGACTCGTCCATCGGGCCGGCGATCCGCTCGAGGGTGTGGGTGGATTTTCCGCGCAGGAACTCCACGGCCTGGGAGAAGCTGGAAAGGGCCGACTGGGCCGAGAGGGTCATGCCGACGACGGCCGCCACGCCGCAGGCGATGCCGAGGAGCTGCAGGAGGCTCAGGCTCCGACGCCGGTAGAGGTAGCGAAGAAAGGATCGGGTGACGGTGCGCAACGAAACCTCAGGCTAAAGGCTAAAGGCTAAAGGCTAAAGGCTAAAGGCTAAAGGCTGAGACCCCTTTCCCTTGGTCTTTTTTCATTGGTCCATTTTCTCAGTCGCATCTTTCGTCTTCCGTGACGACGCCGTCCACCATTGTCAGGATGCGGTCGGCGTACTTGCAGGCCAGCGGCGTGTGGGTCACCATGAGCAGGGCCATGGACGACTCCCGGCAGCGCTCCGTGATGAGCTCCAGGATCCGGTCGCCCGTCGCCGTGTCGAGGTTGCCCGTGGGCTCGTCGGCCAGGATCAGCGCGGGCTCCTTCACGATTGCCCGGGCGATCGCGACGCGCTGCTGCTCGCCGCCGGAGAGTTCGTGGGGGTAGCGCCCCTCCTTTCCCTTGAGGCCCACCTTCTCCAGGACAGCGTACGCGGCCCGGGGGGTCATTTTCCCGGCCAGTTCGAGGGAAAGATAGACATTCTCGAATGCCGTCAGGGTGGGCAGGAGGTTGAAGAACTGGAAGATGAAGCTCAGGCGGGAGCGCCTCAGCCGGGTGCGGCCTTCCTCGCCGAGGTCTGCGAGGTTGCGCCCGTCGATCTCGACCGTGCCCCGGGTGGGGCGGTCAAGGCCCGCCAGCATATTCAAGAGGGTCGTCTTGCCGGAGCCGCTCTTGCCGAACAGGGCGACCACTTCTCCGGAGGCCACCTCGAGGTTCGCGCCGCGGAGGGCTTGCGTCACGACCTGCCCGTTCTCGCGGTATTCCTTCCAGAGATCGACAACGCGAACAACCGGGGACGTTGTTGACAAAGTTGACAAACTCGTTATCCTCTCATTTTTGAAAAGTTAGTCAACTTAGTCAACAACGTCCCCGGTCTCAGATGTCTTTCAGGCGCAGGTTGGCGGGCGATTTCTCGATCGCCTCGCCGAAGTCCTTCAGGCTCTTCTCGAGCCGCTCCAACTCCTCGGTCCGGGCCACGGGGATGACATCAGCACCCCGGCGGTCCAGGGCGTCCATCACGAACGAGACGGTCAGCCGGTCTGTGTCGCGGGCGGGCACGTAGGCGGCCTCGTCCCGGCCCTGCCGGGCCGCCTCGAGAAGAACCCCGCTTGCCCGGAGATCCTCAAGGAGTTCGGCGGCGAGCCCCCGGGGGATCTCGAGGCTCTCCGAGACCGCCTTCGCCGTGAGGGGGACCTCGCCGGCGGTGAAGTTGCGGCTCATGTGGCTGACGATCCGCAGGGCCACGAGCCTGCGGAAGTGGTTGCTTGCACGCCTGGCGTCGGGGCCGTACTCGAGGGCGTCGGCATTCTGGTGGATGCAGGAGATTTCGGCGCCGGCCAGCACGATGAGCCAGCTGAGCTGCAGCCACGTGAGAAAGAGGGGCAGGGCGGCGAAGCTGCCGTAGATGGCGTTATACTTGGCGACCCCCACCTGGAACTTCACGTAGATCATCTGGACGACGACGTAGACGGTGCCGGCGATCACCCCGGCGACGAGCCCCGATTTCTTCTCCACCGGACGGTTGGGCATGAAGATATACAGGAAACTGAAGAGCACCCACATGGTCACGAAGGGGGTGATCTCCAGGAAGAGCACCACGACGGGGCCCAGGATTCCGAGGAAGTCGATCTTCTCGGTGATCGCGGCAAGCTGGGTGGTGATGAAGACGGTGGCGCTTCCCGACAGCACGAGCAGCACGGGAGCCACGAGCATGACGGAGAGGTAGTCCGTGATCTTGCGGGGCAGCGCCCGGTCCTTCTTGATCGACCAGATGTCGTTGAAGGAGTTCTCGATGTTGCCCAGGACCTTGATGATCGCCCAGAACAGCAGGATCACGCCGACTCCCGCGATGAGGCCGCCCTTGGTGTTCTCGAGCAGCGAGTTGGCAAACCCGAAGACCTCCAGGAGGACCTCCTCCTGCCCGGTGAAGCGCTCCAGGATCTTCTCCTCGAGGATTTTTTCGAAGGCGAAGCCCTTGGCGATCCCGAAGGCCATGGCCACGATGGGGACGATGGACAGCAGGGAGAAAAAGGTCAGCGCCGAGGCCCTCAGCTGGCAACGGTGTTCCTGGAAGGCCCGGGCGGCGGCCAGAAGAATCCGAAGGTACCGAAGGCCCGCGGCCTTGAGCGGCGGAAGGCCCTTTGCGCGGATTCGCCAGATGTCCTCGTCGATGAACTTCCGGAGCTTCGCGAACATGGCCCCATCTCCCCCTTGACTGCCGAGCCTTTTCCCTCGCACCTGTTTTTGTTTAGCACAGCCGGGGGCGAAGGTAAAGAAGAGGGCGGGGTATCAATAATTCTCCGCCAGGACTTCATAGTGGGCCTTCGGGTGCCTGCAGGCCGGGCAGACGTCCGGCGCCTCGACGCCCTCGTGGACGTATCCGCAGTTGCGGCAGTGCCACTTTACGGGCGCCTTCTTCCGAAAGACCTCGCCGTCGGCGATGTTGGCCGCGAGCTTCCGGTAGCGGGCCTCGTGGAATTCTTCGACCTCGGCGATCTCGTGGAAGGACTCGGCGATGTCGGGAAAGCCCTCCTCGCGGGCCACCCGCTCGAACTCGGCATACAGGGCCGACCACTCGTGCTTCTCGCCGTCGGCGGCGGCCTTCAGGTTTGCCGCCGTGTCGCCAATCACGCCGGCGGGGTAGGACGCCGTGATCTCCACCTCGCCGCCCTCGAGGTACTTGAAGAACACCTTGGCGTGCTCCTTCTCGTTTTCGGCCGTTTCGAGGAAGATGGCCGCGATCTGCTCGTAGCCCTCCTTTTTTGCTGCGCCGGAGAAATAGGTGTAGCGGTTCCGCGCCTGCGCCTCGCCCGCGAATGCCGCAAGCAGGTTCTTTTCCGTCTTCGTTCCCCGGATCGATGTTGCCATGATGTCTGGTTCCTTTCCGTTTGGGTAGTTTCGTTACGGGCTATAAGATAACGCACGGCCCGGGCAAGTCAAGGGACATGCGAGACGGGATGTCCGGAGTTTTTTGCGCGGCGTGACGTGCGTGAGGCATGGAACTTGCTATGATATAAATACAGAAAAAACCCAACCACCTCCTTTCATCTCCTTCGGGGCAGGGCGGAACACCCTGCCCCACTTTCTTCATCCGCCCCGTTCAAAGCGATGGACCTCCGCGGCTCATGTTTGTAAAATGCAGGAGTCGGCCTGCGCCCCGCTGCCCGGGATGCCGCGGGCCGGACCCCGTTTCGAAGGGAACCCGCGCATTGAGCATCGAACAGAACCGGCCGGGCCCTCCCGACACCCCGGAGGCCTCCGCCCGGATCATCATCGCCACCACCATCGGCAATGCCCTCGAGTGGCTCGACTTCAGCGCCTACGCCCTATTTGCCGTCTTCATCGCAAGGGAGTTCTTCCCTGCCGGGAGCGAGCTTGCCTCCCTGCTGGCCGTTTTCGGCACCTTCGCCGTCGGGTTCTTCATGCGGCCGATCGGGGCGCTGGTGCTGGGGAGCTACGGCGACCGCGCGGGCGAAAAAATGGATTGAAAGAGGGGACGTTGTCGCGTAATGAGAAGAACCCCGTTTGACGGGGCCGACGCGGCCTCGAGTTAGTCAACTTAGTCAACAACGTCCCCGATCTGGAGGAGGGTATGGCGGCAGACAAATCGAAGGGCCCGGCGGAGTGGATCACCGCGATGATCCGCAACTGGATCAACTCCTCGCCGGAAAACACCCTGGGGAACGAGGCTCGCGACCGGGCCTGGGACGACCCGCTCGTCGGGTTTTCCCGCGGCGACGACGCCTGCTGGGAATCCTTCAAGGAGCACGTGGGCCCCTTCCACTGGACCCCGGCGGAGGCCTTCATGCTGGCGTTCCCGAACGGCGGCGTGCGGCCGGAGGCGCTCACGGTGGTGAGCTGGGTCCTGCCCCAGACGAAAAAGACGAAGGCGGAAACGAGGAAGGAAGCGACCTACCCGCCCGAGAGCTGGGCGAGGGCCCGTTTCTACGGGGAGGTCGTCAACGAGAAGCTCCGCAGGCACGTGCTGGCGGAACTGACGAAGGCGGGCATCCGCGCGACGGCGCCGTCGCTTCTGCCCCAGTTCTCCCGCATGCCTTCCGAGAAATTCACGTTTGCCTCGACGTGGTCCGAGCGCCACGCCGCCTTCGTGTCGGGGCTGGGCACCTTCGGGCTCTCCGACGGCCTGATCACTCCGCGGGGGAAGGCGATGCGCGTGGGTTCCGTCGTGGCCGAGATCGAGGTCCCGCCCACGCCGCGGCCCTACAAGGGGCACCGGGACTGGTGCCTGTGGTTCAACAGCAAGACCTGCAAGAAGTGCGCGTCGCGCTGCCCGGTGAACGCCCTCTCCGAGGAGGGGCACGACAAGATTTCCTGCTCGAAGCACGTCCACGA
>CAYZKT010000081.1:0-6977 GCA_964478885.1 uncultured Syntrophaceae bacterium
CGGAAGATCCTGGGCTTCGCGAAATAGGGTCCAGGGCAAAGGGTCCCGGGTACAGGGAAGAACAAGACAATAAAGAACGGCGGGAGAATTTCCCGCCGTTTTTTTCTATGTCTTCTATTCTCTTCCGATACCCTAGACCCTATCCCCGATACCCCTTATTCTCAGTGTTTCAGGCCATACTTTTTCATCTTATACCTCAGCATCCTCTCGCTGATCCCCAGGATGCCCGCCGCCCGGGTCTGATGGTGCTCCGACTCTTCAAGGGCCTTGAGGATCATCTGCTTTTCCAGCTCCTCGATGGAGTCCTTGAGCCTGCCCTCCCCCGCTGTCTCCGCGGCGCCGGTGAAGCGGTCGCCAAAGGGCAGATCGGCGACCGTGATGATCGTGTCGCGGGCGATGACCACGGCGCGCTCGACAATGTTGATCAGCTCTCGCACGTTGCCCGGGTAATCGTACTTGAGCAGCTGGTCCCGGGCTTCCTGGCTCACGCCCTCGATCTCCTTTCCGTTCTCGGCTGCGAACTTCGCGAGGAAGTGGTCGATCAGGGCGGGAATGTCCTCCTTGCGCTCCCTCAGCGGCGGGAGGTACATGTCCACCACGTTGAGACGGTAGAAGAGGTCCTCGCGGAACGCTCCTTCCCTGACCCGGGCCTCGAGGTCGCGGTTCGTGGCGGTGATGATCCGGACGTCGGAGTGGAGGACCTGGTTTCCCCCTACTCGCTGGAACTCGCGCTCCTGGAGGAACCTCAACAACTTGATCTGCACGGACGGGGTCAGTTCCCCGATCTCGTCGAGAAAGAGCGTCCCCCCGTCGGCCTCCTCGAAGCGGCCGATGCGCCTTGCCGTCGCCCCGGTGAAAGATCCTCTCTCGTGGCCGAAGAGCTCGCTTTCCAGCAGCGTCTCGGGCAGGGCCCCGCAGTTGACGGCGATCAGCGGCCTCGACGCCCGCGGGCTCAGGTTGTGGATGAGGCGGGCAAAGAGTTCCTTCCCCGTGCCGCTCTCCCCGCGGACAAGCACCGTGGCCCGGCTCGGCGCGATCCGCCCCGCCAGGTTCACCAGGGTCTCCATCTGGGCGCTGCGGAAGACGATCTGGTCCGCCGTGACCCCTTTTTCCTGCAGGCGCTGGCGCATCATCTCGTTCTCCCTGAGCAGGATGCGCCGCTCCGAGATCCGGTTGACATGCAGCAGGAGCTCGTCGAGATCGATGGGCTTCGTGACGTAATCCACGGCCCCCGCCTTCATGGCCTCGACGGCCGTTTCGATCGTGCCGTAGGCGGTCATCATGATGACGTCGAGCTCCGGGTTGAACCTCTTCACCTCCTGCAGAACCTGCAGGCCGTTCATGCCCGGCATCTTGTAGTCCATCAGCAGGAGGTCGAAGTAGGCCGAACGCACCTCGGCGAGCGCCTTCTCGCCCGTTTCGGCCTCGGCCACGGTATGGCCTTCCTTGCGCAGGAAGTCGCGGAGCATCTCCCGCTGGATCTGCCCGTCTTCAACGATGAGGATACTGAGTTTCTTCATGCCCCTGCTTGCGGGTACTCCCTTTCCCTTTCGATGCGATGCGCCCAGCCGTTGGAATTATCACATTCCGGCGGCGTTTGCCACAGCGGCCGAGCGGCTCTCATCGGGCCGCGGTTCCCGCGGACGCGGGCTTTGTCGGCAACTCGATCTCGAACGTCGTCCCCCGACTCGGGCTGCTCTGGACGCGGATCGTCCCCCCGTGGCCGCGGACGATCTCGTAGGCGATGGGCAGCCCCAGCCCCAGCCCCTTTTCCTTGGTGGTGTAATCCGGGTCGAAGATCTTTTCGACCTCCCCCGGCGCGAGGCCCGACCCCGTGTCGGTGATGCGGACGACCGCCCTGTCGCCCGGCTGCTTCTCCATGGCGATGTCGATGGAGCCCGTGCCGTCGATGGACTCCATGGCGTTTTTGACGATGTTGATGAGGGCCTGCTGCAGCTTGTCCACGTCCATGGGGACCATGAGCGAGTCCGGCTCCGGCCGCACGGTGAGGGCGATGCCCCGGACCCGGGCCTCCTCGCCCATGAGCCTCGCCAGCTTCTGGATGACCTCCGTCAGCGAAAACTCCCTGAGCTCGAGGCGCCTGCTGCGCGAGAACGTGAGGAAGTCCTCGATAATGACATTCAGGCGGCGGATCTCGTCGCGGATCACTCCCGTGAGGTGGCCGAACTCCGCGCCCTTGTCCTGCTCGCAGGGCATGTATTCGCGCTGCAGGCGCTGGCTCGCCATGCTGATGGCGTTGAGGGGGTTGCGGATCTCGTGGGCCACGCCGGCCGCCAGCTGCCCGAGGGACGAAAGCCGTTCGGATTGCTCCAGGCGCTTGCGCATCTCCTCGATGCGGGCGAGATGCCGTTTCTGGTTCTGAAAGACGAACCAGAGGGAGAAGAGACCGGCGAGGACGATGAAGCCCGTGGAGAGGAAGAGGAAGTGCCGGTTGCGCTCCAGGATCTGATCCATGCGGTCCCTCTCGAAACCGATCCGCACGACCCCTGCGGGCCGTCCCTCCAGCGAGAGCGGCGCCATGACCATGAGGTGTTCCTTCTCGCCCAGCTTGATGCCGCGGGCCGTAACGGAAAGCGCCCCGGACAGGAGTTCCTTCTCCTGGGTCGTCATCTCCTGCGACGCAGGCTGCTCGCCCCTGGCCCCCAGGACGCCCCCCCACCCGTCCAGGACGGTGACGAAGACGACGCCCGGCGTCTGCCCTGCCTCGTCGACGGCCTTCTGCATCGCGATTCTCATGCCCCACCACCGCAGGGCGTCGTCATCCAGGGCGACGATGATGGTGCCGTTGCCGCCGCTTCGCCTCAGGGCGACGACCCCGCTCCGGGCCGCCCTATCGGGTCCGCCGAAGAGGTCGATCACAAGGTCCTTGCTTTTTTGAATGACGGGCTTCGCGCGCGCAAGAACCTGCCTGGGCAGGGGCCTGCTCTGGAAGAGAACGCGGCCCCCGTCATCGAGAACGGCGAGCAGCCAGAGCCCTTCCCTCTCGATGACGCCCTTTGCCTCCTCCGGGCTGACGCTCGAGGAAGCCCATCGGCTGTCGATCGTGCGGATCACCCCGAGGAGCGCCTTGATCAAGGACTCCTGGGTCAGAAAGGTCTCGTCCGTCAGCGGGATGAGCGTCTCGCCGGCCGCCTCGCCCCGGAGCATCTGCATGATGCTCGTGTAGCTCACAAGGGACTCGCGCTCGATTTTCTCGGCCACGTCGAGACCCCTGACCTCCATGAAATTGACGAGGGACCGGTCGAGCCGGTTGAGGTCCATGAGGCCCATGACCAGGATCAGGATCACGAAAATCGTGCAGGAGATGATCAGAGTGATGGGGCGCAGAAGGATCTGGCTGGCTGAGGGGATTTGATTCATCCGGTTATCCGGTGAAAGCTGGTTTCTTCCGTTCGCTCATCGGAGGGGTTTCTTCTTCGCCGGCTGCTGGTCCATGACCGAATACCAGCGCTGGAACTGCTCGGGGGTCAGGATCTTCCGCATCTCGATCTCGAAGTCGATCCTCTCCCGGATCAGCTGCGTGTCGATGGCCTCGATCTCTCGGCCCTTGGCCCGGATGCTTTCCTCCGACGCGGCGGGGTCGCGCAGGAGATCGCGGTACTGAATGCTCTTGCCGATGATCTCGCTGCGCAGCTTGAGAATCCGGTTCGAATAGACCGTCCGGATCCGCCTCATTTCCTTGTCCTGGGCTTCCGTCAGCTTCAGCTCCTTGACAAGGGATACTTCGCGGCCCGCCGCATGCGAGGAGTCCGGCCGGTTGTCGCGTCCGATACCCTGGGCCTGGCTTTCGGAGACGAGGCATATCAGGAGGATCAGAACAGAGAAAATGCCCAACCGCTTCATGACCCACTCCCGTTCGAACGCCGGCAGGAACAGCCGGCAACCCCCGGCCGCCCCTGCGGCAACCCCTGGACGGCACGGAAATCAGTGAACCCCATCATGAAAGAAATGTCAAGCACCTCGCCCCGGATAACAGGGGCTGCCAATTTCGACATTAATGTCGAAGATGTCATTCCGGCGGAAAACTCTAAATATCTGGATTCAAATGTCATTTTCGAGTCTCTCAGCCGGGGCCGACAGTTCTTGCCTCCCCCGGCCGCGCAGGCCGAGAAGGGGAAATGGGGGGATAAGAAAATTATCTTTCAAAAACAAATCCTTACATGGAAATTTTGTCTGTGGCACGCTACCTGCAAATTCATCGGACACAGGTTCACTGCAAATGAGGTGCCCAACTACAGCGAGGAGGGCCTTCATTAAAGCGAAGAAACCGATTAGAAGCTGAGTCATTACAACCAAGGTCGCTTAAAAATCTCCTCCTTCAGAAAAGCGATCAAACTCCAACGGGGAGGTCGAAAGACCACCCCGCCCCCCCCTTTAAGCCGCCAATCACACGGAAAAGCACGATTCGCGCACACAGCCAGCATGGCACGGACCACTCCGGCAATGCACCGGTTGCGGAGCGGTTTTCCGGCATCGGTTCCGGTCCCTGAATTGCGCAGTGTGCCACTTTTACAACCTTGACAAACTCGTGTCTCGTTGCCAGAAAAAAAGATGGCCATGAGCGGAAAAGCCGTCTATAATCGCGGCAACTTTACGGAAGGGGGAGAGACATGAGCAGCTACCAGGGAAGCGATATCTTTCAATTCGCCATCCGCATGGAAGAGAATGGCGAAAAGTTCTATAATTATGCGGCATCCATCGCCAAGGACCCGAAGGTCTACGGGATCTTCACAAAGCTTGCGTCCGAAGAGGTGAAGCACCGCAAGCTCTTCGCAGACATGTTCTCCAAGATCGACACGATCATGCCGAAGGAGAGCTACCCCGGCGAGTACATGGCCTACCTGCAGGGCAGTATCGACGGAAAGGTCTTTTCGACGGCCGCCTCCAAGGAACTGGCCGATATTAAGGATGTCATCGCGGCGCTGGACTTCGCCATCGCCCGCGAGCTGGATTCCGTCCTCTATTACTCGGAGATGAAGAAATACGTGACGGCGACCGCCCAGGGCCTGCTCGATCAGGTCATCGAGGAGGAGCGCAAGCACGTCGTGATCCTTTCTGAGATCAAGAAGAGTCTGTAAGGGTCTCGCCGAAGGGCTTGTGAAGGGGCCTGACGGCGACCTGGTTCCCCCATCCGACCATCCCGGGATTCAAGGGATGTCGGATGAGGGACGATAGAATCAGGGGGGATCCTGTTCCGGAGGAACGGCGTGATGCATGTTCAGCCGGAGGATCCCGATCCTCGGGGAGAAACATGAAAAAGTTCAGCGGCGTCATCGCTGCGGCTGTCCGGGAGGGGGTTTCGGACATCCACATCACCGGCGCACACCCGGTGGTGTTTCGCAAGAACGGTCAGATCCAGCAGGACCGATCGATCAAGTGGACCCACGCCGAGGTGGACGCCCTGGTGAGGAAATTGCTCACGCCTCGCCAGCTCCAGATCCTGCGCAAAGAGTGGTCCGTCGACCTCGCCGTCACGATTCAGCACGTGCGCCTGCGCCTGAATGTCTTCAGCGCGACGAGGGGGCTGAGCCTTGCGATCCGGCTGCTTCCGGGCGTCATCCCCACGATCCAGCGCCTGAACCTGCATCCGTCCCTGCAGCAGATCGCGGAGCTCCGATCCGGTCTCGTGCTCCTCTGCGGAGCCACGGGCACGGGCAAGTCGACGACCATCGCCGCCATCATCGACGAGATCAACCGCAACCGGGCCGCGCACATCGTCACCCTCGAGGACCCCATCGAGTACCGCTTCACATCGAAACAGTCCTTCGTGGAGCAGCGCGAGCTGGGCACGCACATGCCCTCCTTCGAAAAAGGGCTTACCGACGTCCTCCGGGAAGATCCCGACGTCATCGTCGTCGGGGAGCTGCGGGAACCGGAGGTCATGCGGCTGACCCTCAACGCCGCCGAGTCGGGCCATCTCGTGATCGCCTCGCTCCATGCCACCAACGCGGAGGACGCCCTGTATCGGCTGTTCAATTCCTTCCCCATGGAAGCCCAGGAGGAGATCCGCTTCCAGGTCGCCTCGACGCTCTCCTGGATCGTGGTGCAGCAGCTGATTTTCCACGAACGGCAGGGATTTCGGGTGCCCCTGCTCTCCATCCTGCGCGGCAGCAACTCCATTCGGGGGATGATCCGGGAAAACAAGCTCCCGCAGATCGAAAGCGCCATCCAGATCGGGAAGGGCGACGGCATGTTCACGATGGAGAGATATCTCAAGGAGTATCTGAGCACGAAGGATTCCTTTTACCCCCCCACGGAGAATTTCAAGCCGTCGGAGGAGGTATCCCGCGAGGTGATCTATCACTCCCCCCTGCTCGAGGGAGACCCGGAACCGGTGTCCCCGAAACCGAAGAAATTGCCTGCCGAGGACAAGTCGGTCATTTTCCTTCACTCAGAGGAAGGCGCCGAGAAGCACTTCATGATCGACGAGAAGGCCACCGTCGACGAATTGATCGCTCAAATCAGGGATTCGGGTAAGTTCAAAGAGTGAACCTACAATATTTGATGCATCGGTTGCACCTGCGCGACAGCCTGCCGAATTTTTGACTCCGCACCTGGCCTTGCCACACCAGAACAACACTCCAACTATCTAATATCATTATTTATATATTTCAGATGGCTCATGTTTCGTGGCATGCTTCGTGCTTATAGTTACTCCGCCGGAGCCATGCGCTTTTGATCCTTTTCCAGATGGACGCCTTCCAGCGGATTCCATATCGCTGATTCCACACGGGTCCGGGGGGGAAAAAAAGGATGAACAAGTTCAGCAAGGTCATTGTGACAGCTGTCCAGGAGGGCTGTTCCGATGTGCATATCACCGGAGGGCATCCGGTCGTTTACCGCAAGAACGGACAGATTCACTTCGACAGCTCCGGCCGCTGGACACACGGCGAAATCGACGGGATCGTCAAGAAAATCCTGACGGTCAGGCAGCTACACACACTGAGGAATCCATG
>CAYZKT010000081.1:6987-11242 GCA_964478885.1 uncultured Syntrophaceae bacterium
GAAATATTCGGATTCGGGTCAACATTTTCAACACGACGCGCGGTCTCAGCATCGCCATCCGGCTTCTCCCCGGAACCGTACCGACCCTTGAAAAGCTCAACCTTCACCCCTCTCTGAAACAGATCGCCGAGCTTCGTGCCGGCCTCGTCCTCATCTGCGGCGCCACCGGGTCTGGCAAGTCGACGACCATCGCCGCCCTCGTCGACGAGATCAACCGGAACCGGGCCGCTCATATCGTGACCCTCGAAGACCCCGTCGAATACCGTTACGTGTCGAGAAAATCCTTCATCGAGCAACGCGAACTCGGCGCCCACATGCCTTCCTTCGAGCAGGGCCTCGTCGACGTGCTGCGGGAGGACCCCGATGTGATCGTCGTGGGGGAGTTGAGGGACCCGGAAGTCATGCGGCTCACGCTCAATGCCGCCGAATCGGGACACCTGGTCATTGCAACCCTCCATGCCACCCACTCGGAAGACGCCCTGTACAGACTGTGCAACTCCTTCCCCCTCGAGGCGCAGGAAGAGATCCGCCATCAGGTCGCTTCCACCCTGCAGTGGCTCGTCGTCCAGCATCTCGTCATCAAGGAGGACGTCGGGTTCCGTGTGCCCGTCCTTTCCATCCTGCGCGGCAACCAGTCCGTCAAGGGGATCCTCCGGGAAAACAAGTTCCCCCAGATCGAAAGCGCCATCCAGATGGGCAAGAACGACGGCATGTTCACCACCGAGCGCTACGCCCGGGAATATCTGGCCAAGGTCAGCGCCTTTGCTTCCCCCCAGGATATTTTCAAACCCTCGGCGGAATCCTCACAGGAAGAGGTGTACCACTCGCCTCTGGTCGAAGGGGAACCGGCAGGTCCGCGCCCCACGGCGTCGCCCCGCAAGCCCGACCCGGCCCGCGGCAGCACCGCGTACGGCTCACAGGCATACCTGGACTTCAGCGCGGGGGTCGCCGGCGCAGGGCAGGACCTGCGCAACGGCATCAATCACGAGGCAGCCCGCAGGCAGGCGCAGCCGGCGGCGCCTGGCGGAGGAAACGGGGAAAAGGCCCCTTCGGCCCTGTCCCGGGACGGCGCCTTCGACCACCTGTACAGTCAAGCCATCGACGACGGTGAAAAAGGCGGATCCCACCTGATCATCGACGAGACGGCGTCCATCGACGAGTTGATTGCGCAGATCAGCAACTTCGGACGGCCCAAAGCTTAGGCTGGAGGCTGTTGAAAAAAGGTCATCTGCTGCGTTGCTCTCCTTCCTCGTCGCTCAACGTACGCATCCAGTACGCCTCGCTCCTCGGAATCTCGAGCGCCTTGCATCTGACCCTTTTTGAACAGCCTTAAAGCAAGAGCGCTTCGCGCGGGTGACCGGCCTCAAGAGGATTTTTCTCCATCCCGGTTTTCACTCCCCGCTAAATCCTTCGTCCGGATTCCGGACGCCCGAATCCCTTTCTCCACTTCTCCCACTTCTTCCACTTCTCTCACTTCTTTCACTGCCGCCGCTCCGAAAACAGAAAACCCGGCCGGGGCCGGGTTCTCGTGTTCACTCATCCTGTTAGTGCACTATTGCTGAATCGGCAACAGGAAGCCCTGGCGCGTGATGCCGTAGCCGGGGCCGAACTGCAGGGCGAAATCGTCGAACTCGGTGAAGTGACCGTCGGCCCCGTAGACATGAAGCCCGAACTCGGCCCGGCCCGTCGGGAACGAACCGCTCTGGGGGCTGTAGAACAGTGTCCCGTCGGGGCTCGCGAATCGCAGCATGTCGCCCGAGGTTCCCGTGTTGTCCTTCGAGTAGAAGCCCGTCAGGCAGTAGCTGCCTGTCCGGGCTGTGCCGTTGACCCTGCAGCTCAGCGAAGTATTCACGTAATCGCTGAACCGCAGCAGGGTGAAGTTGTCCGTGTTGATAACCGTTTCCTGCGGGTTGTCCGGGGGCCAGAGGACCGAGTTCCTAAGGATGGGCCCCCGGTAGTTGTTGAAGGGGTTGACGTCCGCGGGGGCATTGCCCCCCGGGTCCCCCACGTAGAACAGGAGCCAGTTGTCGCGCCGGCGGAAGACATCGTCGCTCACGCCGCCGGGCACTCCCACGGTGCCCGCCTCTGTCCCGCCGGGATGCTCGCCGACGAAAATCTTGTAGCCCAGCTGGAAAGGAGCCGTGGCCGGGTTCGAGAGGGAGTTGCCCGCGATCCGCTCCAGCAGGAGCACCCCCTGCTCCGAACCGGAAGCCCAGAGGCGATTGCCCGACTTGGCCGCCCGGTAGACGGGGCTGCGCATCACGCGGTAGATCGCCGTGACCGTGCCGCCCGGCAGGTTGGTCGACGTCTGGTACACCGTCTCGCCGCTCAGGATCTCCCGGCCCGCGCCGCCGCCGCCGCTGACGAAGGAAACGGAGGGCGCCTCGATGATGCGGGCCGAGAAGGTCGCCCAGCTCTTCAGGTACAGGCTTGTGATCAGCCCCAGGTACTCGTTGCCCGACGTGAGGACCTGGTGGGCCAGTTTCATGAACGAGGCATCCTGGACGATGAGCGTCGTCGTGCCTGACCCGTAGTCCGTGATGTCCTGGAGGCCGGGCCACAGGGGGTCGAAATTCACGGCGCCCGGCAGTGTGCTGAAGAGATAGAGGTACGTCAGCCCGCCGGACACGATTGTCCGGATGTAGTAATCACGGCCCGCCGTGATCCCCACGGGCAGTGCTCCGCCTGTATTGACAAAACGGACCCGGTCGCCGCTTCGCCAGAACGTCTGGTCCGTGACGAAGGCGTAGGTCCCCCTGCCCACGGGAGGCGGGTCGTCGATGGTGAGGGGCTCGACGGAATGGGGGCTCAGCTCGAGCTGCGGGTTGACCTCCTTTTTGGCGTACTCCTTCGTCCAGACAAGGAGGACAGGCGTGTAGTTCACATAGCCCGGGATGTTCGCCAGGAAGCCGAAGGGGATGCCGTCGTTGTCGCAGCCGTAGGTGTCGAAGCCCGGAACGCCCCTGGCGAGGGTGAAGCCCATGGCATTCCCCGCCTCGTCAAGACGGAAAGTGAGTCCCATGGCATAACGGGCCGACGGGTAGATGAGCGTATAGAAGGTCTTCATCTCCAGGTCGTAACTCAGGTAGTTGCCGGCGCGAAGCCATTCCTGCTGAACCGGAAGCCCCGCGGCAGACCAGTTGAGTCCAACCTGGAACTCCCGGAACCGCAGGCAGCTGCCCGTGGGGGTGGCATTGGTCGTCTGCATGGTGTCGACCCGCATCGTCGAGCCGTAGCTTGTCCCGGCCCTCGAGGTCCCAATGCGCCCGATGTGATCCGCCGTCTGCCACTTCGAAAAATCCGACATCGTGTCTTGAAACTGGGTCTTGGGCTCGGGCTGCAGCCGGGCGTACCCGATGGGCGCATAGTACGTCACCTTCCGATCGACGGCGGAGGCGCCGGTGCCGACGGTGCCCTTCGATTCGAGACGGATGAATTTCGTCAGCTCGACGAAGTTGCTGTAGGGAGCACCGCTGCCCGGGTCGGCCATTGCCCCTGTCGGGAGACTTCCGCCGTTGGGGTCGCTGATGCCTTTCAGGCGGCTGTTCGTGATGTCCAGCTGCCTGTAAGCAAGCACCCTCGCATTCGTCTCGCCTTGGAACTTGACCGTGAAGATGCCGTTCTTCTCCGGGAAGGCCCGGGCCCCGGAGCCCGCAACAAAGGCGAGGTCGTAGCGCCCGTTGCCGTCCGGGCCGATGAGCCGCAGGCTGTTCACGTTCCGATCGGGGATGCACACGGGCGTGACTTGTGAGCCCGTGCCGTAACTCGCATCCCAGCTGAGTGTGCTGCCGCCCGCGTCGATCTGGTAAAAGCGCACCGTGTTGGGCTCCAGGGTGCTGACGCCGGATATCCTGTTGTGGGTTGCAGTGCCGTCGGGTTTGACGACCTTCACCCAGCTTCCCCAGTTGAAGTCGATACCGGGTATGGGCAGGCCCCCGAAGACCTTCGTCGGGAGCTCGTTCCCCGCGGGGGCCAGCGTCGACTTGTAATAGTACGGGTAAACGTCGATCCGGAACGACCCGTCGCCGGCAAGCGAGAAGGTCTTGCCATGCAGATCGTTCTCCAGGAGCGATTCCCGCGCGGCCTCGTTTGCCGCTTCACTGCCCATATCCACGGCAATGTAGCGGCTTGCGGCATACCGGAAACCCGACTCGGCGAGGTAGTAGGCCTTCATGGCGTTGTTGCCGGCCACCTGGCTCAGGGCCGACGTGCCGAACATGCCGATCATCAGGGCGCCGAGGGCCGAGAAGACCAC
>CAYZKT010000082.1:0-3738 GCA_964478885.1 uncultured Syntrophaceae bacterium
CCGCCCCGCCCGCCGTCATGCCGCCTTTTTCTCGAACGTCACCTCGCCGTCGCCCTTCACGTCGACGATCACGTGGTCGCCTGCGGCGATGGAGCCTTCGAGGATCTTCATGGCCAGGCCGTCCTGGACGATTTTCTGAAGGGCCCGCTTGAGCGGCCGCGCGCCGTAGATGGCGCTGTAGCCCGCCTTGGCGATGTGCTTCTTGGCCTTGTCCGTCAGATCGATCGTGACCTTGCGGTCGGCGAGCATCTTCTGCAGCCGCCCGATCTGGATGTCGATCACCTTGTTGATGTCGCTGATCGTGAGCGAGCGGAAGATGATGATGTCGTCGATGCGGTTCAGGAACTCCGGCCTGAAGGTCGACCGCAGCGCCTCGTTGATCTTCATCCTGCGCTCGGCTTCGCTCATCGTCGCGTCCACGGCGAACTGGCTTCCGATGTTCGAGGTCATGATGACCACCGTGTTCTTGAAGTCCACCGTCCGGCCGTGGCCGTCGGTGAGGCGGCCGTCGTCGAGGATCTGCAGCAGGATGTTGAAGACATCCGGGTGCGCCTTCTCGATCTCGTCGAAGAGGATCACCGAGTAGGGCCGTCGCCGCACGGACTCGGTCAGGAAGCCGCCTTCCTCGTAGCCCACGTACCCCGGGGGGGCACCGATGAGCCGGGCCACGGAGTGCTTCTCCATGTACTCCGACATGTCGACGCGGATCATGTTCTGCTCGTCGTCGAACATGAACTCCGCCAGCGCCCGGGCCAGCTCCGTCTTGCCCACGCCCGTGGGCCCCATGAAGATGAAGGAGCCGATGGGCCGATTGGGATCTTGAAGCCCCGAGCGGGCACGCCGCAGCGCGTTGGAGACGGCGTGGATGGGCTCCTCCTGGCCGATCACCCGCTGCTGCAGGCGCTCCTCCATGCGGATGAGCTTGGCCACCTCGGTCTCCATCATGCGCGCAACGGGGATGCCCGTCCAGGTGGCCACCACCTCGGCCACGTCCTCGGCCTCGACCTCCTCCTTGAGCATCTTGTCGCCGTTCTGGATGCCGGCAAGCGCCGCCTGCTCCTTCTCCATCTCCCGGTTGAGCTCCACGAGGCGCCCGTAGCGGATCTCGGCGGCCTTCGCCAGGTCGCCCGAGCGCTGCGCGTTGAGCTCCTCGTTCTTGAGCTCTTCGACCCTTGCCTTGACGGACTGGATCCGCTTGATGACCTCGCGTTCGTTCGACCAGTGTTTCTTCTTCTCGTCTCGCTCGGCCGTGAGCGTGCCGATCTCTTCGTCAAGCTTCTTCCAGCGCATTACGGCGCTGTCGTCCGTCTCGTTCTTGAGCGACTGCCGCTCGATTTCGAGCTGCAGGATCCGGCGCTCCAGGGTGTCGATCTCGGCGGGCAGGCTGTCCAGCTCGATCCGCAGGCGCGAGGCCGCCTCGTCGATGAGGTCGACGGCCTTGTCCGGCAGGAACCGGTCGCTGATGTAGCGGTCCGAGAGCGTCGCCGCGGCCACGATGGCCGAGTCCTTGATCCGCACGCCGTGGTGCACCTCGTAGCGCTCCTTGAGCCCGCGCAGGATGGCGATGGTGTCCTCCACGGTGGGCTCCTTGATGAGCACGGGCTGGAACCGGCGCTCCAGGGCCGGGTCCTTCTCGATGTTCCTGCGGTACTCGTTGAGGGTCGTCGCGCCGATGCAGCGCAGCTCGCCCCGGGCGAGCGCCGGCTTGAGCATGTTCGAGGCGTCGATGGCCCCCTCGGCGGCCCCCGCGCCCACGACGGTGTGGATCTCGTCGATGAAGAGGATGATCTGACCCTCGGCGGCGGCCACTTCCTTCAGCACCGCCTTGAGCCGGTCCTCGAACTCGCCGCGGAACTTCGAGCCCGCCACGAGCGCCCCCATGTCCAGGGCGACGACGCGCTTGTCCTTGAGCGTCTCCGGCACGTCGCCGTTGACGATCCGCTGGGCGAGGCCCTCGACGATGGCCGTCTTTCCCACGCCGGGTTCGCCGATGAGGCAGGGGTTGTTCTTCGTGCGCCTCGAGAGGACCTGCATGATGCGCCGGATCTCCTCGTCGCGGCCGATGACGGGGTCGAAGGACCCTTTCTTTGCCAACTCGTTGAAATCCCTGGCGTATCTCTCCAGGGCCTGGTATTTCTCCTCGGGGTTCTGGTCGGTGACCCGCTGGCTTCCCCGGATGTCGACGAGGACCTTGTAGATGGCATCCTTCGTCACGCCGGCATTCCGAAGGGCCTTTCCGGCGGGGCCTTCCTTGTCCTCCGCCATGGCGATGAGGATGTGCTCGACGCTGACGAACTCGTCCTTGAGGCGCCTGGCCTCCTCGAAGGAGTTCTCGAGGACCTTGTTGAGCCTGGGGGTCATGTAGGTCTGGGTCCCGGCACCCGACACTTTCGGGAGGCTGTTCAGCGCCCTCTCGACCTCGCGCTGGATGGACCGGGTATCGGCGCCCAGCTTTTTCAGCGCCGCCGAGACGATCCCCTCGGGCTGCCGCATCAGGGCCGCCAGCAGGTGCTCCACGTCCACGGCCTGGTGGCTGAACTGGCCGGCCAGGGACTGGGCCTCCTGAAGACCCTCCTGAACTTTCTGGGTGAACTTGTCGAATCTCATCGTTTTCCTCTTAAAAACCGCTAAAAATACAGAATGTTATGCCGATACGGAGGATGATTGCAGGACGGATTGGCATTTCCTCCCCCCGCCTGCTCGAAGGTAACTTAATGACCCCCCGGGAGGATGTCAAGAAAGGGCACGCAATCAACGGGTTATCTCTTTTCAGGAATACCGTTTCCCTGTATAATTTTTGCAAAGAAGGCCTTGACAATACCTCGTTGGTATCTATATTCTCTTTGGCTTAGATCATCCGGCCGAAAATGGAGGGAAGACCATGAACATGAATCTACCGGCTGCAACCAGTACGTTAGATTTATATATCTCCGAGATCAACCGGTTCGCCATCCTGACCCCGGAGGAGGAATTCAAACTGGCCGTCCGCTACAAGAAGTACAACGACATGGAAGCGGCACAGAAACTCGTCGTGTCCAACCTTCGCTTCGTGGTCAAGATCGCGCACGAGTACCGCAACTACGGGGTGAAGCTCCTCGACCTGATCCAGGAAGGCAACGTGGGGCTCATGCACGCGGTGAAGAAGTTCAACCCCTACAAGGGCTACCGGCTCATCTCCTACGCCGTGTGGTGGATCCGGGCCTACATGCAGAACTTCATCATCAAGACCTGGAGCCTCGTGAAGATCGGGACGACCCAGAACCAGCGCAAGCTCTTCTTCAAGCTCAACCAGGCCAAGAAGAAGCTGCAGGGCATGGCGTCGAAGAACCCCGAGTTCGGCGAGATCGCCGAGACCCTCAACGTCAAGGAGGCGGAGATCGAGGAGATGGACGTCCGGCTCAACGGGCGCGACCTCTCGCTCGACGCGTTCATCGACGAGGATGGCGAGCTGTCCCACATCAACTGCCTGGCCGACAAGGGCGAGAGCCAGGAGGAGGCCTTCATCCGCCACGAGGAGACGGCCCTGGTGAAGCGCAACATTGCGGGGGCCCTCGCGAAGCTCAACGACCGCGAGGCCTACATCATCCGCAACCGCGTGATGTCCGAGAACCCAGAAACGCTTCAGGAGATCGGCGACAAGTTCAAGATCACCCGCGAGCGGGCCCGCCAGGTCGAGAAGGAGGCCCTGCGCAAGATGCGCCAGGCCATCGGCGGCTGGGAGCCGGAGACGGCGCGCGC
>CAYZKT010000082.1:3838-5814 GCA_964478885.1 uncultured Syntrophaceae bacterium
AGAAGTCGCCGCCCGTTTCGAAGGCCGGGTTCTCGAAGCGGGTGAACTTCTCCTGGAAGACGAGCTTCACCATGCCCACGGGGCCGTTTCGCTGCTTGCCGATGATCACCTCGGCGAAGCCCTTCTCGGGGTTGTCCTCGGACTTGTTGTAGACCTCGTCGCGGTAGAGGAAGAGGATCACGTCGGCGTCCTGCTCGATGGCGCCCGACTCGCGCAGGTCGGCCATCTGGGGCCTGCGGCTCGTGCGGTCCTCCACCTTGCGGTTGAGCTGCGAGAGGGCCACCACGGGCACGCTGAGCTCCTTGGCGAGCCCCTTGAGCGATCGGCTGATCTCGGAGATCTCCTGCTCGCGCGTGTCGGAGTAAGCGCTGCCCTTCATGAGCTGCAGGTAGTCCAGGACGATGAGCCCCAGGCCGTGCTCTGCCTTGAGGCGGCGGGACTTGGCCTTCATCTCGAGCACCGAGATGGAGGGCGTGTCGTCGATGAACAGGCGCGCCTCGGAGAGCCTGCCGGCCGCCGTCGTGAGCTTGGGCCAGTCCGACTCGCCCAGGAAGCCCTTGCGGATCTTCTGGGAGTCCACGCGGGCCTCCGAGGAGAGCATGCGCATGGCGAGCTGCTCCTTGGCCATTTCCAGCGAGAAGACGGCCACGGGAACGCCTTCCTCGACGGAGCAGAACTGCGCGATGTTCAGGGCGAAGGCCGTCTTTCCCATGCTGGGCCGGCCCGCGATGATGATGAGGTCCGAGCGCTGCAGGCCCGAGGTCATCTCGTCGAGCTTCGTGAAACCCGTGGCCACGCCCGTGATGAGCTCCTTCTTCTCGTAGAGCCGCTCGATCGTCCGGAAGCTGTCCTTGATGATGTCCTTCAGGGGGTAGAAGGAGGGCTTGATCTTGTTCTGGGAGATCTCGAAGATGGCGTGCTCGGCCTCGTCGAGCACGCTGTCCACGTCGGCCCCGGCGCCGTAGGTGCGGTTCAGGATCTCCGTGGCCGTCCCGATGAGGTTCCGCAGAACGGACTTCTCCTTGACGATCCGGGCGTAATGGCCGATGTTGGCCGCCGAGGGGACGTTGTCGACGAGCTGCGAGAGGTACACGGCGCCGCCGACGGCGTCGAGCTGCTTCTTGTCCCTCAGGTGATTGCTCAGCGTGATGAGGTCGACGGGCTGGTTGCGGTCGGAGAGCTCCAGGATGCCCGAGAAGATCTTGCGGTGGGCGTCGCTGTAGAAGTCGGAACCCGCCATGATCTCCAGCACCGGGTTCAGGGCGGCGTTCTCGAGGAGGATTCCCCCGAGGATGGACTGCTCGGCCTCCAGGTTCTGGGGCGGCACTTTGAGAATGGAGGGGTCGACGGCTTTCATTGAATCATGGCTTACGGCTAAGGGCTTAGGGCAAAAGGCTCGTGATCAGTAGCAAAGAGCTTATGGCTGACGGAACAAAATCCACGCAGCTCTTCATACCGTGAAAGAGGACGTGCCGCAAGATTGAAGAACGGCAGCGGGGGAAAAACGCGTTTCCCCGCCTCATGCCTTACGCCCTGTGCCCTTGGCCGGGCGTTTACGCCTCTTCGACGACCTTCACCGTGATGTCGGCCGCGATGCCGGGGTAGAGCTTGATCTTGACGGGGTATTCCCCGAGCTGCTTGATCGGCTCGTCGAGGGCGATCTGCTTGCGCTCCACCGTGAGGCCCTTCTCCTCCAGGGCCTTCTCGATGTCCTTGTTCGTGACGGAGCCGAAGAGCTTCTCCTGGTCCGCCGTCTTGCGGGCGATCGTCACCGCGACGCCGGCGAAGCTCGCCAGCATGGCCTCGGCGTTCTTCCTCTCCTTTTCGGAGCGCTTGGCGATGAGCTTCTTCTCGTGCTCGATGGCCTTGACGGAGATGCTGGTGGCCTCCATGGCGAGGCCCTTCGGGATCAGGTAGTTCCGGGCGTACCCGTCGGTGACCTTTATCGTATCCCCGCGCTTGCCGAGGGTTTCGAC
>CAYZKT010000082.1:5914-11187 GCA_964478885.1 uncultured Syntrophaceae bacterium
GCGGGGCGGTTCATCTTCCTGAAGTCGACCCAGAGGTCGAACAGGCCGAGGGCCGATACAAACACCAGAAGGTACTGGTACAATACGATCAGGGCGTAGAACAGGGCCCGGAGGTACCGCGGGATGTTCTTCTGCCTGAAAAAGAACTGGACGATCGACAGTCCCTGGAGCAGGTACAAAAAGAGCACCACGATCAGCACGTTGAGGCCGGCGATCTGCATGGCCTCCTCCGGGACGATCATGGCGATCCCCGACGCGATCACGAACCACACGACCCAGTCGGGCGTCTTCCACCGGGCCAGGTCGCCGAAATCGGGAAACGAGGGGTCCCTGTCCTGGCAGAGAAATCGCAGGCCAAGCACGTTGAGCCAGATGAAAAACGTCACGCCCGTGACGAGCAGGGCAATCCCGTGGTGAACGATCCAGGCGGTGATGTCCGGTGCGCTCTCGCGAAGCTGGTCGATCTGTTCCTGCGGCAGCCCGATCTCCTCGTACAGCGCGAGGCTGTACTTGATGCTCTCGCCGACGTAGCCCCGCACGATGTCCGGGACGCTCCGGTCGAGCTGCAGGCTGTAGCCTGCCAGGATCGCGGCGATCAGCGCGATGAAGACGGTCACCGACAGGCCCACCGTCATCTCGATCCCCTGTCGCCGCTTCAGGACCTCGGGGATCAGGATCCCCGCCGAGCCCAGCAAGGCAAAGAATAGGACGTTCTCCGGGAACCCCCCGATCCTGAAGGCGGCCAGCAGGAGGCCGATCGACAGGGCGAACATGGCGATCCCGGGGACCCGACCCATCCGCCAGGTGAAGAAGGCGATGGGCAGCGGAGCGAGCAGGCTGAAGACGAAACCGACAACGGGGCTCAGGACCACGATCAGGAAAAGAGAGGTGGTGATCGCCGTGCCCAGGATGAATTCCTTGACGTTGAAGCTCTTGCCTGCCTCCAAGGGGTTGCCGTCCTCGCACTGCCTGCAGCCGGCCGGCCCGAAGGCCCGGCCGGCTGCATACGGAAATGGGTTGCGTTCAGCTCTCCGTGACCATGAAGGGGAGCAGCGCGATGTTGCGGGCGCGCTTGATCTCGACCGTCAGTGCCCTCTGGTGGAGCGCGCAGTTCCCGGTGATGCGCCGGGGAATGATCTTGCCGCGCTCCGTCACGAAGTAGCGGAGCGTGTCCACGTCCTTGTAGGACATCTTGATGCTCGAGTCCGTGCAGAACCGGCAGACCTTCCGGCGGTGGTAGACCCTCCGGTCGCGGGGCCTTCCGTGCCCGCCGCCCGGGCCTCTCGAATCCCTGCCGCCCGGACCTCCCGTCCTGGGGGGCCTGCTTCCCGTCGTGCTCTCTGAAGGTGTTCTCATCTCGTTATCCCTCCGTCGTGGCTTCCGGCGCCGGTGCCGCCGCCGCTGCGCTTGCCGGCTTGATGATCGCCTGGGGCTCCGCCGGAGCCTCCGCCTCGGCCCTCTGGCCGGCGAGTTCCTTCTCGATTTCCTCGGCCGTGATGCTGTCGGCGAGCTTTACGGACATGTACTTCAGGACCTTGTCGTCGAATTTGAGGATTCGCTCGACCTCGGCGACGATCTCGCGCTTGCCCGCGAAGTCGATGAGGACGTAGAATCCCCGGCTCTGCTTGCGGATGAGGTAGGCGAGCTTGCGCTTCCCCCAGCGCTCGACCTTCAGGACCGTCCCCTTCATGTCGGTGATGATCTTGCTGTAGCGGTCGATGATGGCGGTGATGTCGTCGCTGGACAGCTCGGACTGGGCGATAAACAGGGTTTCGTAACGCTTCAAGTCTTGACCTCCTTTCGGCTCTGTAGCCCGTACACGAAGTCCGGGCAAGGAGTGCCTGATATGAAATTTTTGAACCTGTACTCTTATACCAGAGAAAGATATAAATCAAGCCCTTTGTGAGGGGCCCCGGGGGGCAGGGCGCACGAACGGGTCGACACTGCGCAACGGGCAAAATGAGGCTTGACAGGACCCCTGCCTTTCCCTCACAAAGGGGGGGAACGGATCGATCCCGCCCGGTGCGGCCCGACCCGTTTTGACATGAAACAATCTCCTGAAAGGGGAATAGGTCTCATGATAAGAACAGGTTGGCGCTTCATTCTCTGTTCTTCCCTGGCTCTTTTCGCCTCCGGGTGCATGGTGACGGAAAGCACGTACCTGAAAAAGGTCGATGAGGCCGACAGCCTGGAAAAGTCCCTCGCGGTTTGCGAGCAGACGGGCAGCGAACAGGCGGCCCGGATCGCGGCGCTGGAGAAGCAGCGCGACGCGCTTGCCCAGCAGCTGGAGGAGCAGAAGAAAAAGGTCGTCCAGGTCGAGACGGTCAAGGAGCAGACGAGCAAGACCTACGCGCAGATGATCGAGAAGATGAAGTCGGAGATCGCCGAGGGACAGGTGACGATCACGGAGCTGAAGGGCAGGCTCACGGTGAACATGGTCGACGCCATCCTGTTCGACTCCGGCAAGGCCGATATCAAGCCCGAGGGGCGGCAGGTGCTGCAGAAGGTGGCCGAGGTCATCGGCCAGGTGGAAGACAAGGCGATCCGCGTCGAGGGGCACACGGACAACGTCAAGATCAGCGCGGCGCTGGCCCGCGCCTTTGCCTCGAACTGGGAGCTCTCGGCGGCGCGTGCCCTCAACGTGGCCCGGTATCTCCAGCGGCTCGGCGTCGATCCCGCGCTGCTGTCCGCGGCCGCCTACGGCGAGCACCGGCCCGTTTCGGAGAACGAAACCCCCGAGGGGCGGGCCAGGAACCGCCGGATCGAGATCGTCCTGGTCCCGCGGGATTGACGATGCCGGGCGGATCGATAAACGGGAAGGAGGATCATATCATGAAGAATCTGCTCGACGGGATCGAGGAAGTGCTGTTGATGGGGCCGGGGCCCTCCTGCGTGCCCCCGCAGGTTTACGAGGCGATCGGGAAGAAAACCCTGGGTCACCTGGATCCCTGTTTTTTGAAGATCATGGACGAGCTCAAGGAGCGCCTGCGGACGCTCCTGAACACGAAGAACAACCTGACCGTCCCGATCTCCGGCACGGGCTCGGCGGGCATGGAGGCCTGCTTCGTCAACCTCGTCGAGCCGGGCGACCGGGTGCTCATCCTGATCAACGGCGTTTTCGGCATGAGGATGCGGGAAGTGGCAAGCCGCCTTGGCGCCGAGGTCGACGCCCTGGAGTTCACCTGGGGAACGCCGGTCGTCGTCGACGACGTGGCGAAGAAACTCAAGGAAAAGGCGTACCGCATCGTCGCGGTGGTTCACGCCGAGACCTCGACGGGCGTGCGCAACCCCGTGGCCGAGATCGGCGCCCTCCTGAAGGGCGCCGACACGATCTACCTCGTCGACACGGTCACGAGCCTGGGCGGCATCGAGGTCCGCATGGACGACTGGGGGATCGACGCCCTGTACAGCGGCACCCAGAAGTGCCTGTCCTGCCCCCCGGGCCTCGCCCCGCTGTCCTTCTCCGAGAAGGCCATGGCGAAGCTGGGCGCGCGCAAGACGAGGGTGCCCAACTGGTACCTCGACATCTCGCTCATCGCCGCCTACTGGGGCCAGAACCGGGTCTACCACCACACGGCCCCGGTCAACATGACCTACGCCCTCTACCAGGCGCTTCTGTTGATCCTCGAGGAGGGGCCGGAGAAGGTCTTCATGCGGCACCTGGACAACCACCTGCTGCTCGTGAAGGGGCTCGAGGAGATGGGCCTCCGGATGGTCGTCGAGAAGCCCTGGCGGCTGCCCATGCTCAACACGGCATACTGTCCCGAGGGTCTCGACGAGCTGGCCGTGCGGCGCTGCCTGCGGGGCGAGTACCGGATCGAGATCGGCGGCGGGCTGGGGCCCCTGGCCGGGAAGATCTGGCGCATCGGCCTGATGGGCCACACGGCGAGACAGGAGAACGTGGAGCGCTTCCTCGACGCCCTCCGGAAGTCCATTTCGTGATGATTTCCCCCCTTTGCAAAGGGGGGCGAGGGGGGCATGATAAAGCGGGCGGAGGTTTCTCCGCCCGCCCTTTTCTTTGTCTTAGCTTCCTAACTTCCCAACTTCCCGTCTTCCTAACTTCCTAACTTCCTAACTTCCGTCTTTACTCCGGGCATGCCCCTCCCTTGGCGAGCCACTCGTGCATCTTCGCCGAGAACTCCCTGTGGCTCATCTTCGGCGCCGACCGCCCCTCGCCGGGGTTCCAGCCCCAGAGCACCAGCGGGTCCGTGTCGAGGTGATTGTTCACCTGCGCCATCGTCCTGCCGCCGTTGTGCTTCGGGTCCTTCAGCTGACGGCAGAGCTGTCCGGGCGTGCGGCCCTGGAAGACCATGGGCATGTTCTCGGGGGGCATGTGCCAGTTGGCGACCCCCGGGGGGCCGCCGGGCTTGTTGGTCGCCCCGTGGCAGAGCGCGCAGTTCATGGCGCCGGCCCCCTTGCCGTCGGGGCCGCGCTTGACATTGAACGGGTGGGGCTGCATGTCCTCGCGGATCGTCGGCGCATCCCCCGCGGGGTGGCAATTCTGGCAGCGGGGGTGGAACAGGACCGCCGAGGCCTCCAGGAATGCCTTCCGGGCCCCCGCGTCGTCCGGCGCGGCCTGGGAGTGTACGGCCTGGCTCGCCGCGCAGCTCAGGAACCCGGCGGCTGCGGCCGCGCAAAGAAACAAGAAGACGTGCTTCGTCCCGGCCTGTCGTTTCATGATCCATTCCTCCGGCTGGTTGGCAGCAGGAAAACCATAGCAGAACCGGGCCCGTCATGACAAATCAAAAAAGGGTCCGAGCCCGTTTGCCGCGGGCGAACCCGTCACGGAAAAGAAGATCCCCTTCTTCTCCCTTTCATGAGGGGGAATCGGCGCTTGGCGTCAGTGCACCAGGTAAAACGCAGCCAGTGCCCCACCCGCGAGAACGACGGACCAGAGGATGGTCATCCCCAGTTTGTCCGCCCCCCAGGACTGGGGCTTGACCATGCCGGAAAAAACGAGGCCCAGAACAATGAATATCCCGATGACGATCACCCCGTGGGTCGTCCAGTGATGTCCCATCGCATCCGCCATGGCCTTTTTGAAAGGCGGCGTCAGTTCCTTGAAGACAACCAGTGCGGTGTTGAGGATGCTCGTCAGGGCCGCCGAGAGACCGAACCCGATCGTTGCCCTGTCCGTTATCGTGGTCATGGTTTTTACCTCCCCATGTATCCGACGATGACGCCGCGGCTGATGATGGCCCCCGAACCGTCCATTGCGAGCAACCGACCCCGAATTCGTTCGGGGTTATCGATGGAAGAAACAGCGCCGATCC
>CAYZKT010000083.1:0-11179 GCA_964478885.1 uncultured Syntrophaceae bacterium
TGGCGTCCCCACGGGGAGTCGAACCCCGGTCGTCGGCGTGAAAGGCCGATGTCCTAGGCCTCTAGACGATGGGGACGCGGTTGTCCTCTGTAAAAATAGGGCCGGAGAGATCCGGCCCGGTTTTTTATTGCAAGGCGTTCTTATAGCCCTGCCGGCGCAAAAATGTCAAGCATCAAATGCAGGGGTACGGGGTCCGGGGTTCAGGGCACGGGTGAAGAGAGATTCGGGTCTCCGAGGGGGATTTTTCCCGAATCCGGATCCCCTTACCGGGAGCTTGCACGGAGTACTAGAAAACCACCGGTTCCCGCATCAGGGACTCCCTCGCCTTCCAGGCAAGGTCGGCCACGTCGGGGTGGGTGTTCCGCAGGGCGGCGATCTGCCGCAGGTTGTCGGCCGTCCGGGAGACGAGCATCGCCATGTCGCCGTCGGCGAATCCGTAGCGCTCGACGATCCGGTCCCAGTCGCGGCCCCGGGCCCAGTCGTAGATCACGGCCGCCGTCCAGAGAGGCAGCGGGTTGAGCCCGAATCCCTCGGCGTCGAGCCGTTCCATCATGGGGAAGACCGTGTCGATGACCCGGTCGTAGGCGGCGACGAGCCTTTTGGGGAGTTCCTTGCGCTTCACGGCGATCTCCTGCCCCCGATCGTAGACGAAGGGCGCGATCACGGCGGCCAGCAGCGCCGCGTCGTCGCGAGGCAGGGCGTCCTTGCGCAGGCACTCGGCGATCAGCACGGGGTGGTCGAGCCGCAGCTGCGAGGCCCAGATGCCGTCCGCCGTGAGCCGGTCGTCGTCGCCGACGAACCCCTCGGCCTTCAGGAAGTTCAGGTGGCGCTGGAACGCCCGCCAGAGTCTCGAGGCGGCGCTTTTGCGGCTCTCCCTGCGATCCTCGTCCTGCTGGAAGGCCGCGAGCGAGTTTTCGAAGATGTGGCGCACGTTCTCCAGGGTCTGGGAGAGCAGGAGGTTGAGCACCATGGAGAAGTCGTTCTTGATGCGGCTCGCGATGTCCTCGGAGCGAGTGAAGACGAGCCTGCGGACGTGCTCGAGGTCCATGAACCGCCCCGGAACGAGCAGCATGAAGCCGATGTTGTCCTGTCCCCGGCGGCCGGCCCTTCCCGTCATCTGGTGAAAGCCCGTCGCGTCGAGCGGGACGCACTCGTGGCCGTTGAAGTAGTCCGAATTGAACAGGACGATCGTCCGGGCCGGGAAGTTTACCCCCGCCGCCACGGTGGAGGTTGCGAAGATGGCCTCGAGGGAGCCGCGTTTCATCATGCTCTCCACGAGGAACTTCCACGGGGGGAGCTGTCCGCCGTGGTGCGAGGCGACGCGGGCGAGCCGCAGCGGGTCGAGCTGTTTGTGCTGTGCGAGGCGCGGGGTTCGTTCGATCTGCTCCCGGAGGGCCTCCTCGAAGCCGTCGTCCGGGGGGGCCGGGACGGGGCGGCAGCTCTTCAGGGCGTTGTCGCACTCGGCCCGGGACTGGAGAAAGAAGATGGCCGGCAGCAGGTTGAATTCCCTCAGCACGCGGAGGATCTCGCCGTACGGGGGAACCCGCCTGGCTCCCCGCTTCTGCGTTCCCCGCTCCCGGGCGAACTGCTCGACGCGGCCGAAGAGCCTGCGCTTGTTGAGGAAGGGCATGAGCCGTCCCGAAGGGTGCAGGAACAGCGGGTACAGGGGCACGGGTCGGCGCCTCTCCTCGATGACCGTGCAGGGCTTGCGGCGCAGGCCCTCGAGCCAGGCGGCGATCTCCCGGCCGTTTTCGATCGTGGCGGAGAGAAGCAGGAGGTTCACCCGCGCGGGCAGGTAGATCATGATCTCTTCCCAGACGACGCCTCGCTCCTCGTCGCCGAGGTAGTGGGCCTCGTCGAGGATCACGAGGTCGAAAGGCAGGTCGCGGCCCTCGTGCATGGCGTCGTAGAGCTGGTTGCGCAGGATTTCCGTGGTTCCCACGATCACGGGGGCGTCCGTGTTCTCCTTCGTGTCGCCCGTGAGAATGCCCACGTTCATGCTCTCGAAGCGGTCGCCGAACTCGACCCACTTGGCGTTGGAAAGGGCCTTCAGGGGCGATGCGTACCAGCAGCGCTTCCCTTCCCGGAGCACCTCCTGGATGGCCTGCTCGGCGATCCAGGTCTTGCCGGATCCCGTCGGGGCCATGACGAGGCAGTCCGCGCGCCCAATGGCCTCGAGGGCCTCGAGCTGGAACGTATCGGGCCGGAATGGGGTTTCCTCGGGCTTTCCGATCCGGGCGAGCACGCCGTTCAGGACGGGCTCGGCTTCGGGCTTGAACCGCGGCGATGGGTCTGTGCGTGGGGGCCGTCTTCGGCGTCGGGCCGGGGAGGGCTTGCGGGTGCGGCTTCCGTGCATGGTGGTTGGTGGAATCCTTGGCGTGCCTGTTTTGATGCCTGCTTGTAGCACACTTTAGGTTCAGGGTAAAGGGTACAGGGTACAGGGTACAGGGTATCGGAAAAGGATGGAAGTTAAGAAGAATAGGAAGTTAGGAAGCGCGGAATGTCCCACCGCACTCCATCACATGACGGCTTAACCGAACTTCTCAGCTTCCCAACTTCACAGCTTCATCTTTTCTTGGACCCTGGCCCCTGGACCCTTCTTTAGATTGACAAACCCCGCCGTTCCGTCCTTAATGTGCCGATGCTTCCAGAGATGAATTCGAAATCAGGGCGCAGTATTTTTTGGGGCTGGTACGTCGTGGCGGGCGCCTTCCTGCTTCACGCCGTCAGCTACGGGGCGCGCTACAGCTTCGGCATCTTCGTCCAGCCCCTGACGGCGGAGAACGGATGGTCGCGCACCGTCATCTCCCTGGCCGCCTCCCTCAACATGCTCTTCTTCGCTGCGGGGGGCATCGTTGCCGGAAGGCTGCTGGACCGCATCGCGCCGCGCTGGGTCGCCTCAGCGGGGGCTGCGGTGGGCGCCCTCGGGTTTGTCCTGTCGGCCTTCGTCGAGACCCCGCCGGCCTTCTACCTTGCCTACGGGCTTCTCTGCGGCCTGGGTTCGTCCTGGACGGGCATCGTCGTGGGAAATTCCTCCGTGGGCAAGTGGTTCGTGCGCAAGCGGGGCGTGGCCATCGGCATCGCGTCCATGGGCGTGAGCTTCGGCACGATGATCATGACCCCCGTTGTCGGCTGGGTCGTGAAGGAGCAGGGCTGGCAGAGCGGGTTCATCGCCCTGGGGCTCACCCTGCTTGCGGCGGGAGTGCTCATCGCGCAGGTCTTTTTGGGGAAGACGAAGCCCGAGGCCTACGGGCTCCGTCCCGACGGGCAGCGCGATCTGCAGGCCCATGATCCCGGAGGGGCCCCCGGGCGCGCCGCGGCGATCCCCCTCGGGGAGGCCATGAGGGATCCGCGCTTCTGGATCCTGTCGCTCTGCCAGGGCGCTGCGGTCATGACGGTCCTGATGGCGTTCGTTCACCAGGTGCCCTACGCGCTGGACCTGGGGATCGACCGTCTCGCCGCGGCCTCTTCCCTGGGGGCGATCGCCCTGGCGGGATTCTGCGGCCAGTTGTTTTTCGGCTCGCTGAGCGACCGCCTGCCGGACCCCAAGTACTCGGCCATGCTGGGCTACCTGGTCATGGCCGCAGGCATGACGATCCTGCTCTCGGCGACGACGGTGGAGGGGCTCTTTGCCTATGCTCTCGTCTTCGGCTTCGGGTACGGCTGCCTCGGGCCCATTCTGCCCATCATCGCCTCGGGCCGGTTCGGCAGGGAGAGCATCGGGTCGGTCTACGGGGTGCTCAATTTCTTCGTCGCCGGTGTCGGCGGGGCCCTCGGCCCCATCGTCGGGGGAGTTCTCTACGATGCCCTCGGGTCCTACCGGTCCGTGTGGGCGCTGGACATCGCGCTCCTGCTGGCGGCGTCGGCGGGGCTGACGGCGCTGAAGCGGCGCGAGGACGGCCCGGACAGAGAGTGAAAATGGAAACAGGAGGGATTCGAGGTCCGCAACGGGCTCGTTTTTTCCCTGCCTGCAGCCGGTCGGCGCAGAATTCTGTTGACGGGGCCGTCGGTTGTCGGTCATGATGAGCCTGTGCGGGGTCGGGCAACGCCAGCCCCCGTCTCCCGCCCGGGATTTTCCCGTTCCCTTCCCAACCCGGATTTCGCTCAGCGCCCGCGGGATAAACGCGTATCGTCGCAGATCCATCATCCAACACTCCAAGATCATCCATCATCTCGAAACCAGGGAGGTAACCATGAAAAAGTATCTCGTATTCCTGATGGCCTGCCTCGTGATGACCTGGGGATGTGCGTCCATCGTCTACGTCTCGCAGGAAACGGGGATGGGGAAACTGCTGTCGGCTGCCGACGAAGTCCCGCTGCAGCCGTCGGCCCTCTTTGTGACCGCACCGGCGCAGGACGATTCGATGCCCGATGTCTCCCATGACGGCCGCTGGGTGGCCTTCAAGCGGGTCGTCGGCGGGTTCGACCGCATCCTCGTAAGGCAGGTGGGCGATGCGGCGGGGACGACGGAGCGCAACATCGCGCAGGGAACCCGTCCGCGGTGGTCTCCCTCGGGAAGCTGGGTCCTTTTCCGCAACCAGGGGAAGATCTTCCAGATCCGCCCGGATGGAACGTCGCTCATGCAGCTCACCAGTCCACCGGCGAATGTCACCGACAACTTCGGGCATGACTACTTCAACGCCAACACCGTGGTGTTCGGCCGCGGCACCGGGACGGGTCCGGGCCAGGTCGTGGCGCTCTATCTCGTCGACATCGCTTCCACGGCGGTGACGGGGCCGGGGCTTGGCTGCAGCCAGCCCGTCGTTTCCCATGACGGCAGCCGGATGACCTGCGAGATCAAGTACCACTTCGGATGGGGGACCCTGCACACCATCCAGATCTACGCGGTCCCATCGATGCAGGCCGCGGGCAGCATCACGTTCACGTACGGGCCCAACCCGACGACCGTGCAGAACGTCGGCAACGTGGCATTCTCCGCCGATGACGAGCGTCTGCTCTTCTCGGGCGTCCCGCCGGGCGAGACGAAGAGGGAGATCTACTCGATCCGGCTCGACGGGTCGGGGATCACCCGGCTGACGACAAACGGATGGGACGACGTCTACCCGGATGGGTACAAGCCGCAGCTGTGGTAGGAGCAGGCAGGGTATCGGGTATAGGGTATAGGGGGGAACACCTCCTGATGGAAACAGCCCCGGGATGCCGAATCGCATTCCGGGGCTGTTTTTTGTCTTCCCGGGCCCCGTTCCCGGGTCCCTGGTCCCTGCGATCTGATGCGGCGGCGTCAGATGGCCTCGTCCTCGAGAACGACATTGGCGCTGCGGTTGAGGACCCTCGTGACGCGCAACACTTCCTCAATCGTCGTGACCCCCTCGAGAACCTTGCGGGCGCCGTCCTGCACGAGCGTCGACATGCCGCTGCGGACGGCCTCGTCGTTGATCTGGTTGGAGTCCGACGTCTTGAGGATGAGCCGCTTGACGCCCTCGTCCATGATCATGATCTCGAAGATGCCCGTGCGGCCCCGGTACCCCGTGTTCATGCACGCGTTGCAGCCCTTGCGGCGGAAGATCGGCCTGCCGTTGACGGCGCTGCGGGGGATCCCCGCGTCGACGAGGGACTCCGCGTCGGGCGTGTAGGCCTCTTTACAGCGCGGGCACAGCACGCGCACGAGGCGCTGCGCCACGATGGCGATGACCGATGAAGCCACCAGGAAGGGCTCGATACCCATGTCGATGAGGCGCGTGATGGCGCTCGCGGCGTCGTTGGTGTGCAGGGTCGAGAAGACGAGATGCCCCGTCAGCGAGGACTGGATGGCGATTTCCGCCGTCTCGCGGTCGCGGATCTCGCCCACGAGGATGACGTCCGGGTCCTGGCGGACGATCGAGCGAAGCCCCGTGGCGAAGGTCAGGTCGATCTTGGGGTTGACCTGGATCTGCCCGATCCCCTCGATCTGGTACTCGATGGGGTCCTCGATGGTGATGATGTTGATCTCGGGGCTGTTGATCTTCGAGAGAGCCGCGTAGAGGCTCGTCGTCTTGCCGCTGCCGGTGGGCCCCGTGACGAGGACGATCCCGTAGGGGGACTTGATCAGCCGGTCGAACTGCCGGATCTTCGCGTCGTCGAGCCCCAGGTCGGCCAGCGTGAGGATCGACTGGGACTTGTCCAGGAGCCTCAGGACCACCCGCTCGCCGAAGGCCGTGGGGATCACGGAAACGCGGATGTCCACGTTCTTCTCCCCGATCTTCACCTCGATGCGGCCGTCCTGCGGGAGGCGCTTCTCGGCGATGTTGAGCTTCGCCATGATCTTGATGCGCGAGACGAGCGGCGACTGGATCCGCCGCGGCAGGTTCAACAGGTTGTAGAGCATGCCGTCGATCCGGTAGCGGATCTTCAGCGAGGTGGCGTAGGGCTCGATGTGGATGTCGCTGGCGCGGTCCTTGATGGCCTGCGCGAGGACGAGGTTGACGAGCTTGATGATCGGGGCGTCGCTCGTGTCGTCGAGCAGGTCGGCCGTCTCCTCGATTTCGGAGATGATGCTGTCGGCCGAGTCCCCGTTCATGATCTGGATGAACTCCTGGGCCGAGTCGCGGCCCAGGTCGTAGGCGGTGCTGATGGCGGACAGGATTGCCCCCTCCGGGGCCAGCACCACCTCGGCGTCGGTGCGCCCGAGCAGCCGCATCAAATCGTCGACGGCCTGGAAGTTCGCCGGGTCGTTCACCGCGATGAGGAAGGCGTCGGGCGTCTCGACGGGGACGATCTTCTGCCTCTTGAGGTACTGGATGGGAACCTTCCGGGTGAACTCCACGCTCATGTGGTCCGTCGGGAGCTCCGGCATCAGGGGAACGCCGAACCGGAGGCTGAGGGTGCGCAGCTGGCCGGCCTCGTCGACGGCCTTCTTGTGGGTGTAGATCTCCCCGATCGTCTGCCGCCGGGCCTGCGCGCCCTCGGGCGCGGGGGCGAAGGCCTCGTCGAGAAGCTCGACGATAAGCTTGCCGTCCGTGTGGATCAGGCCCGGGATCTCGGCGGGCCGGGGATTGCGTTTGTCTTCGTTGGTGTCCATGCGTTCGTTATCCGCCCGTCCCGGTCATGGGGTCTTTCTGCCCGGAGCGGGCGGCTGGGGGCCGTAGCCCTTGATCACCCCGCCCTCGAAAGTCTCGATCTCCTGGCGCTTGACGGCCTCGATCGCCCGGGCGTCGGCCACGGTCTCGATGACGTGGGGGGTGATGAAGATGTAGAGGTTCGTCTTTTCGCGCCGCTGGCCTTTCGTCTTGAAGAGCCAGCCCAGCAGCGGGATGTCGCCCAGCAACGGGACCTGGTAGTTGCTCGACGTCGAGCTGTCGCCCATGAGGCCGCCGATCACGATGGTCTGCTTGTCCTTGATCATGATCGTCGTCTTGGCCGTGCGCTTGAGCGTCGTGGGGAGACCCACCTGGGACTCCTCCTGGACGATGGTGGAGACCTCCTGGTTGACCTTCAGGCGCACGAAGCGCTCCGTATTGATCGACGGGGTAATGGTGAGGATGACGCCCACGTCGCGGTACTCGTAGGTCGTGTAGTCCACGTTGGTCGTCGAGCGTTCCGCCCTCGTGATGTAGGGGATGTTCTTGCCGACGCTGATCGTGGCCTCCTCGTTGTCGCTCGTGAGCAGCTGGGGGTTCGAGAGGATGTGCACGGCCGAATCCTGCTGCACGGCGTTGATGACGGCGCCGATGTTCGGGAAGGTGACCCCGCCGATCGTGATCCCCGCGCCCAGCACGCCCAGCGAGAAGCCGCCGGGGAAGGTCGGCTGCGTCGATGTCCCCGGGAAGAGGGTGTAGGCGCCGCCCTGCCCGCCGCCGCCGGAGCCGCCGAACGCGGCGGCCTGCCCCGTGTCGAACCCGCTGATCTTGCCGAGGTCCTTGACGGCCCTCCACTCCACACCGAGCTGGAAGTTCTTGTTCACGTCCACTTCCATGATCAGGGCCTCTATGTAGACCATGGCCCTCTGGACGTCCACCTTCCGGATGACCTCCTCGAGGATGCGCCAGTCCTCCTTGTTGGCCGTGATGATGAGCGTGTTGGTGGCCTTGTCGGAGACGATCTGCACGTCGCTCGAGAGCTGGGAGACCTTGCTGCGCAGCCCGGGAACCACCGCGGGGGCGGGTTGTCCCGGCGCCGCCGGGGCGGACGCCGCGGCCTTCGACGGCAGGTTCATGAGGACCTTGGCCAGGTCCTCCGAGTTGGCGTACTGCAGGCGGTAGACGTGCATCTTCGACTCGCCCTGGGGGATGTCGCGGTCGAGGATGTTCACGAACTCGCGCACCCGGGCTGTGAAGACCTCCGAGGCCAGCACGATGAGGCTGTTGGTGCGGTCGTCGGCGATGATCCGCATGGTCACCGCCGACGGCTGGGGGCGGCGCGCGACTTGGTCGAGATGGAAGATCGCGTTGAGCGACGCGGCCGTGTCGGAGGCCACGGCGTGCCTGAGCGGGATGATGTGGATCTGCTCGCCCACGCCCGACACGTCGAGGGCCGAAATGATCGTCAGCAGCCGCTTGATGTTGGACTGCACGTCGGTGATGACGAGCGTCTGCGTGGGCGGGTAGGAGAGGATCACGCTTGCCTTCGACACCAGCGGGTCCAGGATCTTCTTCATGTCGTCGGGGCTGGCGTGCTTCAGGGGGACGATCTGGGTGATCACGCGGTCGTTGGGGCCTATCCCCTCGGCGCGGAGCCGGGTCGCCACGCTCTTTTCCCTCGCCTGCTGGCTCGGGACGACCTTGGTGACGTCGCCCGCGGGAACCGTGGTCAGGCCGTGGATGTCGAGCACGGACTCGAAGACCTTGTAGGCCTCCTCGGCGGAGATCTTCCTGGGCGAGAACACGCTGACCTTTCCCTTGACGGACTCGTCGACGACGAAGTTCTTCCCCGTCAGCTCGCTCATGAACTTGATGAACGCCAGGATGTCCACGTTGTCGAAATCGATGGTGACGTACTTTCCGAGCTTGCCGTTCGCGTTGCCCGGCATGCCCGGCGCGGACTTCACGGCGCCGTTTTCGCCGGCGTTGTTGGAAACCGTACGCCAGGCGGGGGTCGCCGCGGCCTTTTTCGGGGGCGCTTTCCGGACCGCCTTCTTCTTCGCCGGGGTTTTCTTCTTCGGAAGCGGAGCCGGGGCTTCCTCCGTGTCGGCAGCTTTCTGCTGAGCGTCGCCTGCCGTCAACGGTTCCACCGACGTGGTCGACACCGGCTCGGCGCTGCCGGCCAGGCGGGCCGCCGCGGCAGTCCCCTGGAAGGCGAAAAGCATGAGAAACCCGGCAAGGGCCGTCAGGAGGAGGATCTGTGTTTGGGAAAGGGTCGGCATGCGCATTCACCCTCTAGTTGACGATTTTCTGGTATTCCGGCCTGGAACGCAGCGCCTCGAGGTCCGGGTCGTTCCGGGCCCATTCCTTGAGCCCCCTGTTCATCCACAGGGCGACTTTGAGGTTCCACAGGCTCTTCGGGGCGTCCCCCTGCCGGCTGTAGAGGCAGGCGAGATTGTAGTACGGGTCGGCCCAGTCGCCCTTCATGTCGATGAGCCGCGTGAAGATATCGATGGCCTCCCGGTCCCTTTTCTGGGACATGCAGATCACCCCGAGGTTGTTCAGGGCGCTGAGGTTTCTCGGGTCCGCGTCGATGGCCCTCCGGTACAGCGCCTCGGCCTCCCCCAGGTTCTCGGCCTGCTGCCGCCTCAGTCCCGCCTGGAAGAGGATATCCGTGTCCTGAACCGGGCCGTCCGGCGCCAGGCGTTCCGGCTGGCGGCCGGCCAGGTCGACCCTGGCGCGGTGGGCCGTGGAGGCGGCAATCAGGGTCCCGCCTTCGCTTCCGGCGTTTTCCTGCCCGAAGTAGACGATGAGCGAGAAGGCCGTCGATGCCAGCAGCACGAGCGAGGCCAGGCAGATGCCGAGGATGAGGCGCTTCTTGCCCCGGACCCTGCCCCGCGGCCGGGCAAGGATGATCTCCCGGTAAGGCAGGTATCGCTCGTCATCGGCCCGCTGGGCCCGTTTCAGTGCGGTGGTGATGTAGCTCATGGGTGCTAGGCAAAGAGCCCCTTTCTTCGTCTTGCAAAAAAAGTTCCCTTTTTCGCGTCCGTCGACTTCAGGTCCTGGATGGCCCGTTTGACGACCTTGCGGTCGATCTCGAGACGGTTGCCCGCATAGGCGATCAGCAGCGCCCTGTCGCAGAGGATGTTGATCCGCCTCGGGTTGCCCTTGCTGTAGTCGGAGATCTTCCCGAAGGCGTCGCCACCGAATTTCAGATGTCCCGTGTCCCCCGCGACGGCCAGGCGGTGCCCGACATAGTCGGGGATGTCGTCCTTCGATAGCTCGTCGAGGTGGTAGCGCACCGAGATCCGTTCGTTGAGCTGCCTCAGGGAGGGCTGATCGAGCATGTCCCGCAATTCCGGCTGCCCGACGAGGACGATCTGCATCAGCTTTTCCGTTTCCGTTTCCAGGTTGGAGAGCATCCGGAGCTGCTCCAGCACGTTCCGGGACAGGTTCTGGGCCTCGTCGATGAGGACGACGGCGTTCTTTCCTGCCCTGTAGTTCTCCGTGAGGAACGCGTTGAGTGCGTCGATGTATCGCCTCTTCGTCCGTTCGACCCCCGTCAGCGCGATCCGGAACTCCTGGTTGATCACCTCGAGGAGCTCCATGTCCGAGAGGTACGAGTTGAAGATCAGCGCCGTCACCACGGAGGCATCCATCCGGGAGAGCAGCGCCCGGGACAGGGTCGTCTTGCCCGTCCCGATTCCGCCCGTGATGACGATGAATCCCTTCTTCTCCTTGATCCCGTAGATCAGATGGTTGAGGGCCTCCCGGTGCTGGCGGCTCAGGAAGAGATACTTCGGGTCGGGAGTGAGACTGAAGGGATTCTCCCTCAGCTTGAAATGGGAACTGTACATGCCCCGTATAATTCCTCTGTAATTCTTATTACAACCGCCGCCAAAATGCCACCGCCAATTTCTTGGGTCTTTTCGGTCTGTTCCGTCCCAATCCCTTCTTGCACTTTTGCCACTTCCTTCACTTCTGTCACTGCTGCAAAGCAGCTACTGCACCGTGTGGTTCAGGACGACCTGCCTGCCCGTCCGGCTGACTTTGACGGAAAGGTTCGCCCCGGGCCTGAGATCCCGGTACAGGGACACCAGGTCCGCCACGCCGGTAACGGGCCTGCCGTTGACCTCCTGGATGATGTCGCCGTTGACGAGCCC
>CAYZKT010000084.1:0-11145 GCA_964478885.1 uncultured Syntrophaceae bacterium
GAAGTGCCCGTCGAGTTGCTGCGGTGGACCTGCAACCCCAACCTCCTCGGTTTCGACACCACGAAGGAGTGCCAGAGGACCGACGGGATCATCGGCCAGAACCGCGCCGTCAATGCCATAACGCTGGGACTCGAGATCGAGAGCCCCGGCTACAACATCTACGTCTCCGGAATGACGGGAACGGGCAAGACGACGACAATCAAGAACCTTCTCGGCCAGCTCGACCTCAAGAAGCCCATCCCGAGCGACATCTGCTACGTCCACAACTTCAAGGACCCCGACACCCCTCGGGTCGTCATGTTCCCGGCCGGGACGGGCCGGAAGTTCCAGAAGGACATGGACGACCTCGTCGCGCACCTTCGCAAGGAGATCCCGCTCATCCTCGAAAGCGACGAGTTCAAAAAAGAGTCCGAGGAAGTCATCAACGTCTACCGGCAGAAGCAGAAGGAGATCATCCGCGAGTTCAACGACCGCCTCCTGAAGGAGAATTTCCAGCTGGTCGCGTTCCAGATGGGTCCCTTCACCCGGCAGGACATCGCCCCCATTGTAGAGGGGCGTCCCGTCCCCTTCGAGCAGCTCGAGGCCCTGGCCGAGGAGGACAAGTTCAGCAAGGATGAACTCGCGACGATCCGCAAGAAGCTCGTAGACCTGCGAATCGAGCTCGATTCGGTCATGCGGGAAGCGAGGGACATCGAACGGGAGATCCGCAACCAGATCGGCATTCTCGAGCACAAGTACGGCTCGCCCGCCGTCGCGGAGCAGGTATCCGACCTGAAACACCGCTACGTCGACTCCAACGAGAAGGTAAACGGCTACCTCGATGAGGTGCAGGAGCACATCCTTTCAAATCTGAAAATGTTCCAGGAGAAAGAGGAGGAGCAGCAACAGCAGCAGGCCCTGCCTTTCCCCGTGCCCCAGATGCCCATGAAGCGCTTCATCGAGTTCAAGGTGAACGTTCTCGTGGACAACTCGGAAACCGCAAAGACGCCCATCATCATCGAGACGGCGCCCACCTTCAAGAATCTCTTCGGCACGATCGAGCGCGAGGTGGACCGCTCGGGGTTCTGGCGCACCGACTTCACCCACATCAAGGCCGGGTCTCTCCTGCGGGCAAACGGGGGGTACATCGTCTTCGACGCGCTGGAGGCCCTCATCGAGCCCGGTGTCTGGACGTTCCTCAAAAGGACGCTGAAGGGCCGCGAGATGAACATGCAGCCCTACGACCCCTTCGGCTTCGTTCCCACGGCGATCAAGCCCGAGCCGATCCCCCTGGACGTCAAGGTGATCTTGATCGGCGACGACTACCTGTACTACCTGCTGTACAACCTGGAACGGGATTTCCAGGAGATCTTCAAGACCAAGGCGCAGTTCGACGTCGAGATGCCAAACACCGACGAGAATATCCGGGAGTACGTCTGCCTCATCAAGCGCATCGTCGACGAGGAGAAGCTACTCGACTTCGACAAGAAGGCCGTCTGCGCCGTCGTGGAGTACGGCGTGCGCCTCACGGGGAGGCAGAAGAAGCTCTCGACGCGCTTCAGCGAGATCGCCGATCTCGTCCGCGAATCCCACTACTGGGCGAAGAAGGACGGCAGCGGCGTCGTCTCGGACACGCACGTGGACAGGGCCTACGACGAAAAGATCAACCGGGTCAAGCAGATCGAGGAGAAGATCCAGGAGCTCATCGACGACGGCACGATCATGATCGCCACGGACGACAGGGTCGTGGGGCAGGTCAACGGCCTCTCCGTCTACGACATGGGCGAGTACGCCTTCGGGAAGCCCTCGCGGATCACGGCCCAGACCTCCATGGGGCGGGCCGGCGTCATCAACATCGAGCGCGAAGCCAAGCTCTCGGGAAGGACCCACGACAAGGGCGTGCTCATCCTCGAGGGGTACTTCCGCGGCAAGTACGCCCAGAACAAGCCGCTGACCATGAGCACCAGCATCTGCTTCGAGCAATCCTACGGCGGGGTGGACGGCGACAGCGCTTCCTCGACGGAGATCTACGCCATCCTCTCGAGCCTCTCGGGGCTGCCCCTGCGGCAGGACATCGCCGTGACGGGCTCGGTGAACCAGAAAGGGGAGATCCAGCCCATCGGGGGCGTGAACCAGAAGATCGAGGGGTTCTACGACGTCTGCAGGACCCGGGGGTTGACGGGAAAGCAGGGGGTCATGATCCCCCGGCTCAACGTGCCGGAGCTGATCCTCCGGAAAGACGTCGTCAGGGCCGTCGCCGAGGGAAAGTTCCATATCTGGCCCATCCGGACCATCGACGAGGGGATCGAGCTGCTCACGGGGGTTTCCTCGGGCGTCGCCGACGAGAAGGGGACCTTCCCCGAGAACACGGTGAGCTTCCTCGTGGACCGCAGGCTGCGGACCCTTGCGGAAGGGCTCAAGTCCTTCGCGGAGGAAACCGGGCCGCAGAAAGCGGAGAACGACACGAACAACCAGAACCAAGGGAAAGGGGAGTAGCGCGTATGATCCACCGGAATCGAGCGGCTGTGGCGTTGATCCTGCTGGCGTCCTGTTTTTCCCTCTACGGGTGTCCCGTCCTCGTCGTCACGGGGGCTGCCGTCGCCGGGGGCACAGGGACGTACTACTACGTGGAAGGGGAAATGAGGACGGACTACTACTTCTCCGTCAACGGCGTCTGGTCCGCCGTCGAGAAGACGATCGCCGACATGAAGGGGCGCGACGTGGAACCGGACAAGCAGGCAGACGGCGGGAAGATCGTGGCCGTGATCAACGACGAAAAGGTGACGTTCCGGTTCAAGTACAAGGACAGCAATCTCACCACGCTCGGCATCCGGGTGGGAACGGTGGGCAACGAGAACGCCTCCAGGGTCATCCACGACCGGGTGGCGGACAATCTGGTGAAAAAATAGGAAACGGGAACGGGAGATGCATGGGAGCGGGGTGCGGGCGCCTGCGCCGCGCCGTTCGTTGATCCATCCCGGGAAGAGAGACGATGTACAAGACCATTTTGGTCGTCGATGACGAAGAGAGCATCTGCCAGTCGCTGCAGGGCATCCTGAGCGACGAGGGCTACGAGGTCCGCAGTGTCGGCAGCGGAGAGGAGGCCCTGAAGGCCGTCGAGGAGGACCCGCCGGACCTGGTGCTCCTGGACATCTGGCTGCCCGGCATGGACGGACTCGAGGCCCTCAAGAGCATCAAGACCGAAACGCCCCAGGTTCCGGTCATCATGATGTCGGGGCACGGGACGATCGAGACGGCCGTGAAGGCCACCAAGCTCGGGGCCTTCGACTTCATCGAGAAGCCCATCTCCCTGGAGAAGGTCGTCCTGCTCGTCAACCACGCCCTCGACCTCGTCCGGCTCGAAGAGGAGAACAAGTTCCTCAAGCAGAAGGTCACCTCCGCCTTCGAGCTCATCGGCCAGAGTAAGACCATCCTCGAGCTCAAGGAGATGATCCGGATCGTCGCCCCGACGAACGCCTGGATCCTCATCATGGGGGAAAACGGAACGGGCAAGGAACTCGTGGCACGGTCGATCCACTACCAGAGCAAGAGGGCAAAGCGGCCCTTCATCGAGGTCAACTGCGCGGCCATCCCCGAGGAACTCATCGAGAGCGAACTGTTCGGCCACGAGAAGGGTTCGTTCACGGGCGCCACGGGCAAGAAGCGGGGCAAGTTCGAGCTCGCCCACGAAGGCACCCTCTTCCTCGACGAGGTGGCGGACATGAGCCTGAAGGCCCAGGCGAAGATCCTGCGGATCCTCCAGGAGAAGAAATTCGAACGCGTGGGCGGCAACAAGTTCATCGACACGGACGTGCGCGTCCTTGCCGCGACGAACAAGGACCTCGAAAAAGAGATGGAGGCGGAGCGGTTCCGGCAGGACCTCTACTATCGGCTCAACGTCATTCCGCTCACCATCGCACCGCTGAGGGACCGCAAGGAGGACATCCCCATCCTCGCCACCCAGTTCGTCAAGGACTTCTGCGCCAAGGAGGGGGTCGAGCCGAAGGCCATCGCCCCCGACGCGATCGAGGTCTTCATGGAGCACAGCTGGCCGGGGAACGTGCGGGAGCTCAAGAACATCATGGAGCGCCTCGTCATCATGACGCAGGGCGATACGATCCGGGCGGACGACATCCCGCCCCTCTCCAAGGAGGAACAGCCCGAGGAGGCCATGGACACCATCTTCATGCACAACTCCTACCGCAAGGCGAAGATGGAGTTCGAGAAGAAGTTCATCATGAAGAAACTGCAGGAAAACGAGGGGAACATCTCCAAGACGGCCGATTCCATCGGGCTCGAGCGCAGCAACCTCCACCGCAAGATCAAGACACACAGCCTGGAATCGAAGAAAGAATAGAAGTTGAGAAGGTAAGAAGGTGAGAAATTAAGAACCTGATTCGAACAAGGCCCTTGCGTATCCCGCAAGGGCCTTTCTTGTTTCTCATGATTTTATCCAAGCTTCCCAACTTCTAAACTTCACAACTTCTTTGCCCTCACCCTGAACCCTTTACCCCTGGGATTCAGTTATCCGCTTTCGCCGCGGCCATGACCGGCTCCTCGGCCTGCTCAATGGGCAGCTCGAAGGCCACGACGGTCCCCCGGGGCTCGTTGTCGGCCACGGTGACGGAACCCCGGTGCTCTCCGATGATGGAGCTCACGATGGCAAGCCCGAGGCCCGAGCCGGATTTCTTCGTCGAGTAGTAGGGCTCGAACATTTTCGCCTTGTCGGCGCGCGAGACGCCGGTGCCGTTGTCCCGGACTTCGACGCGGGCGCGCCGGTGCTCCCGGTCGAGCATCGTCATCACCTCGATTCTCCCCGGTCCCCGGTTCACGGCGGCCACGGCATTGTCCAGGAGGTTGACCATGACGCGCTTGATCTGTTCGGCGTCGAGCCGGAGCCGCGGCATCGAGCCGTCGGGCCGGTAGTCGAAGGCGATCTCCTTGTGGGCGTCCTGGTAAAGCACGACGGCGTCCCGGATGACCTCGTTGAGATCGTTCGGGGTGAGGTTGGCCACGGGCATCCGGGCGTAGCGGGAGAACTCGTTGACGAGGTTCTTGAGGACGTCGACCTGGCTGATGATCGTGCCGGTGCACTCCATGAAGACGGGCCCGTCCTCGCTGAGCTTCTCGCCGAACTTGCGCTGCAGCCTCTGCGCCGAGAGCTGGATGGGGGTCAGCGGGTTCTTGATCTCGTGGGCGATCCGGCGGGCCACCTCGCGCCAGGCGGCGATGCGCTCCGCGCGCTGGAGCTGCGTGATGTCCTCGAAGACGACGACCATGCCCATGTAGTTGTTGTCGTCGTCGAGCAGCACCGTCGTCGTCACCAGCAGGGTGAGGGCCCGGTCCTTGAGGGTGATCGGGATCTGCTTCTCCACGTACCCCGTCTCCACGCCGGTGATCTCCGTGAGAATCTCCCGCACCAGATCCAAGTGGCCCGGCTGCAGCACCTCCTCGTAGCGGTGGTCCAGGACCTTCTCCGTCTTGATGTCGAGAAGCTTTTCGGCGGCCCGGTTCACCGTCGTGATCACCCCGTCGCGGTCGACCGCCACGACCCCGGCGGAGACGTTGCGCAGCACCGTCTCCATGTACTTGCGGCGCTGGTCGAGGTCGATGTTGGCCTGCTCGAGGCTCTCCTTGCTCACCTTCAGGTCCCCCGTCATCCGGTTGAAGGAGTTCACCAGGACGCCGATCTCGTCGTCGGCCACGACGTTGATCTTGTAGTCGAGGTTCCCCTGGGCGATCGCGTGGGTCGCCTCGGCCAGGTCCTGGACCGGCTCCGTGATGCCCTTGGCCAGGAAGAAGCCGAACCACGTGGCCGAGAAGATGATCAGCAGCGTCACGACGAAGAGGATGACGATGTAGCTCGTCTTGATGGGGTTCTTGAGCAGCTTGAACTGCTTGTACTCCTCCGAGATCCGGGAGATCGTCGTCATCTTGTCGACGAGCCCCTTGGGGACATAGCAGTTCACCACGACGGCCCCGATGATCACCGACGAGCCGGGCGTGACGTAGACGGGGGAGAGCCCGCGGATGAAGTCCCCGAGGCCCACGGACTGCATCGTCGTGAACTGCTTGCCGGCCCGGATGTCCTCGCGGAGCTTGGGCGAGAGGCCCAGTTCGGGGATGTCGGGGTTGCCCGGGTCTTTGAAGACGAGCTTCTCCGCCTCGTCGTTGAAGTAGACCTCGATGAGGCCGAGCTTGTAGATTCGCTGCCGCTGCTCCACCAGGGAACGCAGGTACTCGAAGCGGTCCTTTTCGAAGAGGCGGTTCTTCGTGATGTCGGCGCTCAGCTGCTCGGCGTAGTACTTCACGTTCTCCGAGGTCTGCTGGTAGTAGTTCTGGGCCAGCTCGAGGGAGAGGTTCAGGGCGCCCCCGACGCGGATGTTGAACCAGTTGTCGATGCTGTAGGACAGGAAGTTGGTGGCCACCAGGAACAGGATGAAGGTCGGCACGAGGCTCAGCGTCACGAATGCGGCGACGAGCTTGGTGCGAAGCTTCGAGCCGAGGATGCCCCGCCGCCTTTCGTAGACGAGCTTGACGATGTTGCGGACGATGAGAAAGATGAGCAGCAGGACGAGGATGATGTTGATGTTGATGAGGCCGAAGATGACCACGTCGCGGAAATCCGGGACGAGGGCCTCCTTGCTGAAAATGGTGGTCTCGATGAAGGTCAGCAGGACGATGCCGATGACGGTGGCGACGATGATGATCCGCTCGCGCCGCCGGCGCTTCATCTCGGCCGTGAGGACGGCCTGCTGTCGTTCGGCTTTCTGATCCATGGTTGCAGGTGGGGGCCCTGCGGCCCGGGCCGGCGCCGCACGCCCCTTCAGGCAAATACACAGGATGCGAAGACTTGTAAAGGACAAAGAAAAGCGGCAAACGGCGGGGGTCTCAAGGCGCGGGGCCGCCTGCGGCCTTTTGCCGAGAGCCTTTCGTCCTCGTGCAATCCTGTCTGGTTCACGTCGGAGCCGCGGCGGACTTCGCGTCGGGCATGCGATCCCCGAGAGCTTCCGCCCTGGGGGCGTGGTGGGGGTGGGAAACGATCTCCCAGCTGTCCTCGCTGGCAAGCAGCGTCTTCAGGAGCTGGGTGTTGAGCTTGTGGCCGGATTTGTAGGCCGTGAAGTGGCCGAGGATCGGCATGCCGATTAGGTAAAGGTCCCCGACGGCGTCGAGGATCTTGTGCTTGACGAACTCGTCGTGAGAGCGGAGCCCCTCCTTGTTGATCACTTTCTCTTCGTCGAGTACGACGGCGTTCTGAAGCGACCCCCCGAGGGCAAGCCCCTTGGCCTGCAGGTACTCCACGTCCCGCAGGAATCCGAACGTCCGGGCCGAGCTGATCTCCTTCTCGTAGGCGTCGGACGTGAAGACCATGTGGTAGCTCTGGGTCCCCACGGCCGGGTGGGGGAAATCGATCTTGTAGGTGATGCGAAAATCGGGAGCAGGCTCCAGCATGGCCGTGCTCTCCCCCTCGGATACGGAAACGGCCTTCCTGATCTTGAGATACCGGCGGGGCTTCCGGAGCGTCTTCAACCCCACGTTCTTCAACGTGTTGAAGAACGGCTGCGAACTGCCGTCCATGATGGGGACTTCGAAGGTGTCCACTTCCACGACGGCGTTGTCGATCCCAAGGCCCCGGAAGGCCGAGAGAAGGTGCTCTACCGTGTGCACCCGGGTGCCGTTCACGCCCAGGGTGGTGGCAAGCGTCGTGTCGGTGACGTTCTGTATGTCTGCAGCGATACGGTTGTCCGAGGCCACGTCCTTCCGGACGAACACGATCCCCGCGTCCGCCTCGGCCGGCTTGATGGTCATGCCGACCTTCCTTCCGGAATGAAGCCCTACGCTGCGAAAATTGATTTCTTCTTTAACGGTTTTCTGCCAGTACATTGAGTGTCCTAAAAAACAGGGTTGTTTTGCTATGAGCAAGCGGTATGCCAGAGGGAAGACGGCAGAGGGGCAGGAGAAAAAATATTTATGTCATTGATATGTATAAGTATATTGCAATTCAAGGCTGTGGATTCATCTCGCAACAACGGCAACGGGGATCCCTGGCTGTTGCAAGAAAGACACGCCTACCCTAAAAAGACTGGGAGGACTGCAACGCACCTTGAAAAGATGGAAGTTAGGAAGTTATGAAGAAGTTGGGAAAAAGAGAATGCGCCACCGGTAAACCGGTTACTTTCCTTTATAAAATCGTTCTTTCTCGCTGAAGATACATCCGCAGTACTTTTGCCGGTACATCTCCATCTCTTTGGATTTCCGAACCCCTTCCTCCCAGCCGGTCCGGAAATCATGATAATAAAAGGGAATCTTCATCTCGCGGGCGATTGCCTCTCCGGTCTGGCGGATCAGGTCGTGTTTCTGGTACCGGCTGTAGAGCAGGGTTGTCGTGAAGGCATCGAAAAGTCCCTTCCGGGCATGCGCAGCCGTGCGCCTCAGCCTCACCTCGTAACAGTAGCTGCAGCGGTCTTGTCCCATGAAGGATGTCTTGCGAAGGAAGTCCTCCATGGGATAGTCTTCGGCTTCCTCGACGGCGAGACTTTCGTGTTTGGCAAACTCCCGCAGCGTCTCGAGCCGCTTTCGGTATTCGAGATAGGGGTGGATGTTGGGGTTGAAGAACAGCCCCTCGATCCTGCCCGTTTCCTTTCTGAGGGTTTCGAGCGGGTAGATCGTGCACGGCGCACAGCAGATGTGAAGCAGAATTTTCATCTCATTTTGAGGCTGATAAGCCGAATTCAGGCTGTTCAAAAATGCCCAGGTGCAAGGCGCCTTGAAAGGACGGAAGTTAGGACGCTGAGAAGTTAAGAAGCTCGGAAAAGCAGAAATTGTGAGATTGGCTTTCGGTCTCTCCAAGCTTCATAACTTCTCAACTTCCCAGCTTCCCATTCAAAAGGATGTGCCCCTGTCACCAGCCTGCGCTAAAATAATTCTTTCTGGTTTCCCACCCACGCCCTCCCCAGGTGATCGTAGGCGGCCTTCGTGGCAACCCGGCCCCGGGCGGTCCGGACGATGTAGCCCTCCTGCACGAGGTAAGGCTCGTAGACGTCTTCGATGGTGTGCCTCTCCTCCCCGAGGGACGAAGAGAGACTGTCGATCCCCACGGGTCCGCCGTTGAACTTGTCGATGAGCAGCAGCAGTAGCTTGCGGTCCATGATGTCGAACCCCCGGTGATCCACATCCAGGAATTCGAGGGCCTTCGCCGCCACCTCTTTCGTCACGACCCCGTCGGCCCGCACCTGCGCGTAGTCCCGCACACGCCGCAGCAGCCGGTTGGCGATGCGGGGCGTCCCGCGGGAACGCAGGGCGATCTCCACGGCTCCGTCGTCGTCCACCCGGATGTCGAGGATCCTTGCAGAGCGGCGGACGATCGTGGCCAGCTCGGAGGGATTGTAGAACTCGAGGCGGAAACTCATGCCGAACCGGTCGCGAAGCGGCGACGTGAGAAGACCCGCGCGGGTCGTGGCCCCCACCAGCGTGAACCGGGGGATGTTGAGCTTCATGGAACGCGCCGACGGGCCCTGCCCGACGAGGATGTCGATGTGGTAGTCCTCCATGGCGGGGTAGAGAATCTCCTCCACCACGTTGGGGAGCCGGTGGATCTCGTCGATGAAGAGCACGTCGTGCTCCTGGAGGTTCGTGAGGATCGCGGCCAGGTCCCCCTGCCGCTCGATCACGGGCCCCGAGGTCACCTTGATGCCCACGCCCATCTCCCGCGAGAGGATGTAGGCCAGCGTCGTCTTCCCGAGCCCCGGGGGGCCGGAGAGCAGGACGTGGTCAAGGGCCTCGCCCCGCATCCGTGCCGCTTCGATGAAAACGGCGAGGCTTTCCTTCACGCGCTCCTGCCCGACATACTCGGCAAGCGTCCTGGGCCGCAGCGAACCCTCTTCCTCCCGCTCCTGCACAAGGTTTTCGGGATCCACGAGGGGGTTTCGTTTCTCTTCCTTGTCCGGCACCTTCGTCACATCCTGCCTTCCCGGCGTCGCATCGCCTCCGCCTTCAGGAAAGTTCCTTGAGGGCGCGCTTCAAAACCTCTTCCAGCGCGAGACCGTCGACCTCGCCATCCAGGACCCGGTCCAGAACCATCTTCGCTACACTCTTCTTGTATCCCAGGTTCACCAGGGCCGACAGGGCGTCTTCCCGGACAGCCTCGAGCGGCCTCTCCGCCCTCTCCTCTTCCCGGGCTTCCTGCGGTGCCAGCTTGACCACCCGGTCGCGAAGCTCCAGGATCATCCGCTCGGCCATTTTCTTTCCCACGCCGGGAATCTTCGTCAGCGTCTGCCGGTCCTCGGTGAACACCGCACGGATGAATTCGGCCGGGGAGATGCCCGAAAGCAGGCCGATGGCCAGCTTCGGCCCGATGCCGTTGACGGAGAGCAGCAATTCGAAGAGCTGCTTCTCCTCCGGCGTTCGGAACCCATAGAGGTGGATCGCGTCCTCACGGACGGCCGTGAACACGTTCAGCGCGATCGGAGAGCCCTCGTCGGCAAGCCCATAGAACGTGGACAGGGGGATGAACACCCGGTAGCCGACGCCGTTGACCTCTACGGTGATGTGCCCGGGGGATTTGAATCGGAGGATGCCGGCGAGGCTTGCGATCATGATAGACCTTCAGTCAGGGTCCGGGGTACAGGGTTTAGGGGGCAAAAGAATTCCGTTTCATGTCCCCCTTCGCCTTTTCCCTTTCTCCTGAAACAAGCCGTTACAAAACGGCTTCTTTCTTCGTGTGGGTGTGGCAGATGGCGACGGCCAGGGCGTCGGAGGCGTCCGGGGGAAGCGTCTCATGCAGCTGCAGAATCGCCCGGATCATCATCTGGACCTGGTGCTTCTCGGCCTGCCCGTAGCCGACGACGGCCTTCTTGACCTCGAGGGGCGTGTATTCGTACGCCGGCACGCCGCTGCGCGAGGCCGCCAGAAGCGCCACCCCCCGCACGTGCCCCTGCTTGATGAGGCTCTTGACGTTCTTTCCGTAGAAGATGTCTTCCAGGGCGATCGCGTCAGGCCTCGTCCGCTGGATGACCTCCGCCAACTCGTCGAAAATGCGGGAGAGACACCGGGTGAAGGGCTCGCCGTTGCGAATCCGGATCTCGCCGTGATCGACCCGGACGATCCGACCGCCCGCCTGCTCGACGACGCCGTACCCCGTCACGCGGCTCCCCGGATCGATGCCCA
>CAYZKT010000085.1:0-10633 GCA_964478885.1 uncultured Syntrophaceae bacterium
GATGAACGACCTGATCCGGCCGAGCATCTACGGGTCCTACCACCAGATCCAGCCCGTGGTCCTGAAGGACCGCGGGAGCTTCCTGGCCGACGTGGTGGGCCCGATCTGCGAGTCGGGCGACTTCCTCGCCAAGGGGCGGATGATCCCGAAGTTCGAGCGCGGCGACCTTCTCGCCGTGATGAGCGCCGGCGCCTACGGGTTCTCCATGGCCTCGAACTACAACTCGAGGCCGCGGATCGCCGAGGTTCTCGTGAAGGACAGGAAGTTCCACGTCATCCGCAAGCGCGAGGAGTACGCGGACCTGGTGAAGACGGAGAAAGTGCCGGCATACTTAAAGAAGGGGTAAAGGGTATAGGGTATTGGGTATTGGGTATAGGGAATGTGGGGGATTTAATTTGTATTTTCCCGAGACCCGATACCCTAAACCCGAGACCCTATTCTTGCCACGGAGTGGCCCATGATCGAGTTCTACAAGATCCAGGGGAGCGGAAACGACTTCATCCTCATCGACAACCGGGAGAACGTCCTGCGGGAGGTCGGGAAGATCGAGGCGTTCGTCAAGACCGTCTGCGCGCCCCATGTGTCGGTGGGGGCCGACGGCCTCATCGTCATCGAGGCTTCCGACAGGGCCCATTTCCGCTGGCGCTTCTTCAACGCCGACGGCAGCGAGGTGGAGATGTGCGGCAACGGGGGCCGGTGCGCGGCGCGTTTCGCCGTCATCAAGGGGATCGCGCCCCCGACGATGTCCTTCGAGACCCGGGCCGGGATCATCGACGCCGAGGTGTCGGGCGAGACCGTCAAGCTTCGCCTGACGGACCCGAAGGACCTCCGAAAGGCCTACACGATCGACCTGGACGGCACGGCCACCCTGGTGAGCAGCATCAACACCGGGGTTCCCCACGTGGTGGCCTTCGTCAACGACCCCGATGGCCACGACGTGTTCGCCATGGGCAGGACCATCCGGTACCACGCGGAGTACCGGCCCGCCGGAACGAATGCCAACTTCGCACGGGTACTCAACCGGCACCGGATCAAGCTGCGAACCTACGAGCGCGGGGTGGAGGACGAGACGCTGGCCTGCGGCACGGGGGCCGTGGCGACCGCCCTGATCGCCTCGTGGACGGGACTCGTTGACAGTCCCGTGGATGTTCTGGTAAGAAGCGGGGAAACCCTGAAGATCCACTTCGAGAAGACGGAGAAGGGATTCGAAAAAGTCTACCTCGAGGGGGGCACGACGGTGGTGTACCAGGGCTTCCTCTGGGACGAGGCGTACCATCCGGCCGGACGTTAGCGGTCGCGTGGGCAGAAGCCTCCGAGATCCGGACGCCGGAGGATTTACAAGGCGAAGTTATGAAGTTATGAAGTTAGGAGAAGAGAAAATTCCCATTCTGAGCTTCCTAACTTCCCAGCTTCCTAACTTCACACACGCATGCGGTGTTGATTAACAAAAGGCGGTGGGGTATAAGCCGCTACAAGACCAAGGTTAGTCAGATACGAGGAGGGAAGAGAAGTATGGGAGCTATGTTCAAAGGCGCAATCGTCGCCATCGCGACACCTTTCAAAAAGGGAAAGGTGGATGAGGAGGCCCTCAGGGGACTGATCGAGTTCCAGATAAAAAATGGAACCGACGGCATCGTCCCCTGCGGCACTACGGGCGAGTCTCCGGTGCTGTCCCACAAGGAGCACGACCGGGTCATCGAAATCACCGTGAATGCCGTCAGGAAGCGCGTACCGGTTATCGCCGGCACGGGCTCCAACAGCACCGACGAGTGTATCCGGCTCACCCGGCATGCCTGCGAGGTCGGAGCCGACGGGGCATTGATTGTCGCCCCTTATTACAACCGGCCGACCCAGGAAGGGCTCTACCAGCACTACAAGCTCGTCGCCGAGACGGTGCCCATCCCCATCATCGTCTATAACATTCCCAGCCGGACGGGAGTGAACATCACCCCGGACACGATGGCGAAGCTTTCGAAAATCAAGAACATCGTCGGCGTGAAGGAAGCCGCGGGCTCTCTTCAGCAGATGCAGGAGATGATCACGGCCTGTGGTCCGAACTTCTCCGTTCTCTCGGGCGATGACTTCTTCACGTTTCCCCTGATGTGCCTCGGCGGCCACGGGATCATCTCCGTCGCCTCCAACGTGGCTCCCGCCGCCGTAGCGGAGCTGGTCGACGCCCTCGCGGCAGGCAAGATCAAGAAGGCGAAAGAGCTCCACTACAAGCTCACGCCGCTGGTCAATTCCCTCTTCGTGGAGACCAACCCGGTGCCTGTCAAGGCGGCCCTGGCCATGATGGGCAAGATCCAGTACGATATCAGGCTGCCCCTCGTGAAGCTGGGCGACGCCAACTACGAGAAGCTCAAGCAGGCCATGAAAACGTTCGGGCTCATCAAGTAGCAGGCAGTTCGGTTGCAACGTGGAGCCCGTCTGAAAAGCGGGCTCCATTTTTATGCACGAAGGCAAAAGGCATAAGGCTAAAGGCTAAAGGCAAAGGGAAAGAGAGGGGAAAAAGGGCCTCTTTTTACGTATGCCCTGAGCCATCGCCGTAAGCCATACGCCGTGTTCAATATCCCTGTTGAAAAGGAGGGGCGACATGGTCAAGGCAATCATCATGGGAGCCGGCGGAAAAATGGGCGGCAGGATCGCGTCCATCGTCAACATGACGGACGGCATCGAGATCGCGGCCGCCGTCGAGAAGGCCGGGCACACCGTCATCGGTCAGGACGTGGGGGAAACCCTGGGGCTGGGGAAGAAGGGCGTGCCGATCTCCGCGGGCCTCGAGTCGGTCATCGGGAAGGGCGACGTCGTCATCGACTTCACCCATCACGACGCCTCCATGGAGCACCTGCGGATCGCCGCCGAGAACAAGAAGGCCATCGTCATCGGGACAACGGGATTCACCGCCGAGCAGATGGCGAAAATCCGGGAGATCGCCCCGAAGACCCGCTGCGTGCTGGCCCCCAACATGAGCGTGGGCGTCAACGTCATGTTCAAGGTGCTGGAAACCGTGACGAACATCATCGGCGAGGACTTCGACATCGAGATCATCGAGGCTCACCACAACCTCAAAAAAGACGCCCCCAGCGGCACGGCCATGAAGATGGCCCAGATCATCGCGGGGGCCCTCAAGCGGGATCTCGACAAGGAGGCCGTCTACGAGCGCAAGGGCATGATCGGGGCGCGAACCAAGTCCGAGATCGGCATCCAGACGATCCGCGCCGGCGACATCGTCGGCGAGCACTGGGTCATCTACGGGGGCCTCGGCGAGCGGCTCGAGTTCATCCACCGGGCCCACAGCCGCGACAACTTCGCAAAGGGCGCCGTCCGGGCCGCGAAGTGGATCGTCGGCCGGCCCAACGGGTTCTACGATATGCAAGACGTTCTCGGTTTGAAAAAGTAGACTTTTTCAAGCCGAGGTGTATGGCTAAAGGCTTATGGCTGAAGGGAAGATTACACACGAACGTCTTCTCTTTCCGCCCTTTACCCTGAGCCTTTTGCCCTAAGCCATTATGTATGAAGGAGAGGAACGTGCAGATCGCCGACAGATTATCCAAGATCCCCCCCTACCTGTTCATGGAGCTGCGCAAGAAGATCAACAAGGCGAAGGCCGACGGCGTCGACGTCATCAGTCTCGCCATCGGGGACCCCGTCGAGCCCACGCCGGAGAGCATCATCGACGAGCTCTGCCGGACGGCCCGGATCGCGGAGAACCACCGCTACCCCACGGACGAGGAGAAGGGCATGTACGCCTTCCGGGAGGCCGTTGCCGGCTGGTACGGGGAGCGCTACGGCGTTACCCTGAACCCCGCCGACGAGGTCCTGGGGCTGATCGGGTCCAAGGAAGGATGCCACCACTTCATCTTCGCCTGCACGAACCCGGGGGACATCGTCCTCATGACGGACCCGGGATACCCGGCCTACCGGGCGAGCATCCTCATGGGCAACTGCGAGCCCTACTCCATGCCCATGCTCCCCGCCAACGACTACTTCCCCATCTTCGAAGACATCCCCGCGGACGTGGTGAAGCGGGCGAAAGCCATGTTCCTGAACTACCCCAACAACCCCACCGGGGCCTGCGGGTCGCGGGAATTCTTCAAGAGGGCCGTGGAATTCGCAAAGAAGAACGGCATCGCCATCTGCTACGACAACCCCTACAGCGAGGTGGTCTTCGAGGGGCAGGAACGGCTGAGCTTCCTCTGCGTGGACGGGGCCAAGGACGTGGCGGTGGAGCTCAACTCGCTCTCCAAACCCTACAACATGACGGGCTGGCGCATCGGCATGGCCATGGGGAACCCGCAGATCGTCGCCGCCATCAGCAAGGTCAAGGAGAACACCGACTCGGGCATCTTCAACGCCGTGCAGTTCGCGGGCATCAAGGCGCTCAAGCAGGAGAACGAAAACATCGCCCGCATGCTCGAGATCTACCGCAAGCGCCGGGAACTCGTTCTCGGGACGCTCCGGAAGATCGGGATCGACTTCAAGGCCCCCAAGGGGACGTTCTACCTCTGGGTCCCCGTCCCGAAGGGCATGACCTCCCTGGAGTTCACGGACCGGCTCTTCGAGAAGACGGCCGTCGTCGTCGCCGCCGGCCCCGCCTACGGGAAGTACGGCGAAGGGTTCATCCGGATTTCCCTGACCGTGCCCGACGCGCGCCTCAAGGAGGCCATGGCCCGAATCGAGAAAGAATTTGGCAGGTAACAGAGAGGCACAAGCAACAAGCATCAAGCAACAGGGGAAAGAAAATCCCCCTCAATCCCCCTTTATGAAAGGGGGAGGCGATACCCCCCTTTGGAAAAGGGGGGGCAGGGGGGATTTGAAATCCTTGCTGCTTGAGCCTTGCGGCTTGCTGCTGAGGGACGACCAGCGGTGAATGACCCGGGAGACGGGAGATGACCGTACCCGTCATCGCATATCTGGGAATCGGGAGCAACCTCGGCGACCCGGTGCAAAACTGCCGGGAGGCGCTCCGGCAGATCTCGACCCTGAATGGGTCGGAAGTGCTGCGCCGGTCCTCCCTCTACCGGACGGAGCCGGTCGGCGTCGAGGCGCAGGGCTGGTTCGTCAACGGGGTGGTGGAGATCCGGACGGCCTTTCCCGCGGCGCAGCTGCTCAAGGCGCTGCAGTGGATCGAGCGCTCGATGGGCCGCGAGCGGACCGAACGCTGGGGGCCGCGGGTCATCGACATCGACATCCTCCTCTTCGGGCAGCAGATCGTGAACTCGGAGGGACTCGTCATCCCCCACCCGGAGATGCACAGGCGCCGGTTTGTCCTGGAGCCCATGAACGAGATTGCTCCCTACGTCATCCACCCGCTCTACGGCGTGTCGATGAGGGGGCTTCTCGACCGTCTCGAGGGTCATCGCGCCGTGGAACGGATCGGCGAGGATTGGTAGAAATCATGTTTCGGTTCATCGTCATCGGCATTGCCCTCATTCTCGCGTACCTCCTGCTGAAAAAGTTTCTCTTTCCCTCGGGCCGCATCGACGGGCGGCGGCGCGACGAGAAGAGGATCCGCGGCGAGGACCTGGTGGAGGACCCCTGCTGCCACACCTACGTGCCCGTCAGCGAGGCGTTCCGGGTGAAGGTGGGTGGAAAAACGCTTTATTTCTGCAGTGAAGAATGCTACAAAAAGTTCCGAGACAAGGGCGGACACATCCCCGACTGAACCCCCTTCCGAATGCAACCCTGTCGTTTCCGACGGGATCATCTGCCATGATTTCAGTGACTTGGAGGCTGCATGAAGTTTTTCATCGATTCGGCCAACATCGGCGACATTAGAGAGGCGCTCAGCCTCGGCATGTGCGACGGCGTGACGACGAACCCGAGCCTGGTGGCCAGGGAAAAGCGGCCCTTCAGCGACGTGGTGAAGGAAATCCTGGAAGCGGTGCCGGGGCCCGTGAGCCTCGAGGTGGTCAGCCTCGACGCGGCGGGCATGGTGGCCGAGGCGAAAAAGCTCGTCGAGCTGGGCGGCAATGTGGTCATCAAGGTGCCGCTCACGACGGAAGGGCTCAAGGCGACGAAGATCCTCTCCGGCGACGGCATCGACGTGAACCAGACGCTCGTGTTCTCGCCGATCCAGGCCCTCATGGCGGCCAAGGCGGGTGCGGCGTACGTGAGCCCCTTCGTGGGCAGGCTCGACGACGTGGCCCAGAACGGCATGGACCTGGTGGAGCAGATTCTGGCCATCTACGACCACTACGGGTTTTCGACGGAGGTCATCGTGGCCAGCGTGCGCCACCCCATGCACGTCCTGGAGGCGGCCATGCTGGGTGCAGACATCGCCACGATTCCCTTCAACGTCATCGCCCAGCTGGCCAAGCATCCCCTGACCGACGCGGGGATCGAGAAATTCCTGGCGGATTGGAAGAAGGTCCCGAAATAGACGGGGTCCACGATGGAAAAAGCCGTGATCCTCATCGACATCCTCAAACGGTATTTCGACCGGTTGCCGATTCGCGCCGAGAACCGGCGGATCATCAACCTCCCCAACGCCATCACGCTTCTGCGCATCGGGATTCTCCCGGTGCTCTTCTTGATCCTGCTGGAGCCGGGAGAGGCGATGAGCCTCGCCATCGCGATCCTCTTCATCCTCGCGGCCCTGACGGACCTGCTCGACGGCTACGTCGCGAGGCGCTACAACATCGTGACCCGCATGGGGAAGCTGCTCGACCCCATCGCCGACAAGATCATCATGAGCGCGGCCCTGGTGCTCCTCATCCCCGTGGGGAGGGCCCCGGCGTGGATCGTGGCGCTCATGGTGATGCGCGATTTCGCGGTCGACGGCCTGCGCAGCATGGCCGCCGCCGAGGGGCACGTCATCGAGGCAAGCCGCCTCGGAAAGTACAAGACGGTCTGCCAGATCATCGCCGTCTCGGCGCTCATCATCCACTACCCCATCTACGGCATCGACGCTTCGAGCATCGGCACGGCGTTCCTATACGTCGCCCTGGCCCTGTCGCTATGGTCGGGGTTCGATTATCTGGTCCGATTCTACCGCACCACACTCGTGTAGCCGCGAAGCGGCAGTGAAAGAAGTGACAAAAGCGGCAAAAGTGAAGGATTGAAAATCATTCCGATCCGGAAACAAGAAAAGCCCCCTGTCGGAAGGGGGCTTTTTTCTTGTCACCCTTGTCACTCGGCCACTTTGCCACTGGAAACGACGTCCTGTCGGCCGCGTTTCCAGGACGCGTCCGCCTCGGCGTAGCCCTCGATCATCGTGCGCTCGATGGCGAGGCGCGTCTCCTCGAAGCTCCTCTCGTCGAGACCCTTCGGCACGAAGATGAAATTGCCTGCCTTCAGAAGGACCCGGCTGAAGGGCCTGGGGACCATGAAGCGGTCCCAGCTGTTGAAGACCCAGGGGTTTTCATAGGAAATGTAGGCGGGACAGATTGCGGCGCCCGTCTGCGACGCAAGGGCGACGAGACCGGGTTTGACGATCCGCGGGGGGCCCTGGGGACCGTCGACGATGTGGCCGCTCATCCTGTGTTTCTCGACGCCGGCGATCATTTCCTGGAGGGCCTTTTTCCCCCCGCGGGAACTCGAGCCCCGGACGGGGACCCACCCGATGCGGGACACCACGTCGGAGACGATGTCCCCGTCACGGCTCTTGCTGATTATGATGCAGGGGTTCATTCCGAAGATCCTCGGTGCGAAAAATCCGCTGAAGAACCGCTGGTGCCAGCAGGCGAAAACGACCGTTCCGCCTTTCGCGACATGGTCCTGCAGCCTTTCGGCGCCCTCGAGGATGACCGTGAGGGTCTTCGCGTGCAGGGTGCATCCGTAATAGCCGAGCGAGGTGAGAAAGTTTCTTGCAATGAAGAATTTGATGTCTTTGATCGTGCTCATGCGCCCATTCTGTTAGCGCCGAATGCCGCCTCTTTCAAGCGGAAAATGGCCGCTCTGCCCGATGGAGAGTATCCCGCTGCCGGCGGCGGGCTCTCACCCCCGGCCCCGGTAGAAATGCGAAGGGCCTTCCAGGAGATCCCAGCCGCTTTCCCGGAAGAGGGCCCTGCAGGTCTCGACGGTTTCCCCCCGCCCTTCCTCCGTCTTCTCGCGGGTGTCGCGGGGGTTGGCGCCCGTTTCCGCCCAGAAGAGGTTTGCGCCGGCCGCGGCGCCCAGCGTGCAGGGCTCGTGCGTGCAGTTGCCGGGGACGCTCCGGGGCACGCCCAGCCTCGTGACGGCCACGATCTGCGCCATCCTCAGCTCGCTGATCATTCCGCGCTTTCCGATCTCCGACCCGGGGATCGCGATGCGCCGCGCCGCGCCGCTGTAGGCGGGGTCGAAGGAGCCCGTGAAGAGGATCATCTCGGCGATCTCCTCGTTCGTATGCTCGGGGCCGACGGGCTCCACGCAGGTGCCGACGAGCAGCCCCGCCTCGAGGAAGGCCCGGATGCCGGCCCGGCGCTGATCCGGGGGGATGCCCGTGTCCGACCCCTCCCGCAGCCGGAGGGCGTGGTAGACTCCTGCGAATCCGGCATCCTTGAGGCGGCGGGCGTTCAGGGGGCTCTGGTCCCCGACGTTTGCGACCAGGACGGTCTCGGGCTGCAGGGCGCGCCTCACCTCCTGCGAGATCTCGAGAAAGAGCCCGAAAGGGTAGGAAGCAGTGGTCATGACGAAGACGGCGTTTGCGCCGTTGAGCTCGAACTGTCGGGCCCGGGCGACGGCCTCTTCAGGAGAGATTCTCGTCTCCCGGGTGAAGATGCCGTTCATCCGGGCGAAGGAGCAGAACGCGCAGTTGCAGGGGCACGGCGCGAGGTTGAGCGCGAACTGCCCGTGCACCTCGGCCCGGTTTCCCGTCAACTCCTTGGAGATGCGGTTCGCTTCCGCCATGATCCGATAGGACTCGGGGGCGTCCGGCGCGCAGCCGAGCATCTGCACGAGCTCCTCTTTCGAGAACGCCTCCCTGTCCCGTGATTTTTTCAAGAGGCCGTCGATATCCATGTGACCATCCTTTTGCCGCATCCGTCTCGAAAGCCCGTTGCCGGATGCGGCCTGCGGTTGCCTCGGGGTGGCCCTATATCTACCCCAGAAACGGCCCGCCTGACAATCGGGAAATCGCGTCGGGCGGCTCCCTCCGATCGCTTGGTTCCGGGTTCGCGTTCGCGGCAGCGCGCGACCGACGTGGCGCGCCGGCCGTTTGCCCGGGAGACGATTCGACCTTGAAATGAATCCGCCCTTTGGGTATTTTCGGGTCACCTGCACAAGGATGGGGAGACCGCCATGATCGAAAAAAAAAGGATGCATTTCGGAAAGCTCGTCGTCGATTTTGCCAACGCGCCTGCAGGCGAGGAGGCCGGGGTTGCCTTTATCCGGGGAGCGGCGAAGGCCTTCGGCTATGGGCCGGAGTTCCTCGCGAAGGCCCTCGACCGGTACCCGACGCTCGAGCGTTTCGCGAAGGCCCTGCCGGCGGACGACAGGGAACTGGTGGACCTCCTGCTCGAGGAGCGCAGGCTGCTGTCCGTCATCAACAACCTGCCCTGCAACATCTCGCTGGCCTCCTACGATTACGACGGCGGCCGGACGCTTCTGTTCAAGATCCAGCCCCTCGAGCCCAAGTGGGACTGCGAAAACCCCTACGAGGAGGACGACGTCCGGATCCCCGTCGGGGCGGAAGGGAAGGCGTGGCTCGACGAGGTCGCGGAGATGTTCGACGACCGGGCGCCGCTGACGGAGGACATGGACGAGGTGAAGGAGCGGCTTCTCGAGTGCATGAGGCAGTTCGTCGCGCTGGGGGAACGCATCCTTGCGATCCGCCGGGCCATCCCGGCCGAGAAGACCCATGAGGCGCAGAAGTGGGCGGCCTACCACAGCCGCATCGAGGCCGAGCAGGAGGTTCTCGCAGAGCTGCTGGAGCGCTGGAGGGCGACCCTCGGGGAAATCGTGGAGGCCGGGGACCTGTCCCGCAGCCAGGCCCTTCTCGACGTGCTGGTGGTCTACAACGTGGTCAACCGCCGGGAGCTGGCCGTCGGCGAAGACGGGGCCATCTACGAGAAGCCGCTGTTCGGGGAGAGTTATTTCACCGAGCGGGCGGGACTGGCCGACGAGTACTACCACAACGTGCTCGTCTACGCCCTCGTGGAGTATCTCCGGGGCGGGGGGAACCGGGACAGGCTGCGGCGTTGCCCGCAATGCGGGGCCTTCTTCATCGCGACGCCGGGCCGGCCCGCGGAGAAGGAATGCGGGCGGTGCGGCAGGAGGAAAGGACGAGGGACAAGGGGGTAGAAACGAGGCGGTTTATGCCACTTCTGCCACTTCCCTCACTTCTGTCACTGCCGCGAAGCGGCTGGATCAGTATCAGGGCAAGGAAGGCTGGGGCTGGCCAATTCGGCGGAGGCGCCAGCCGGGCCAGAGCCTGCATGAATTCGCGCCGGGAGATCATGGGGCCTGTGTCGTGCGTCGCGAGAGAGCTGTCAAGCGTTATGTGCGGCAGGCCGATCCGTCCCGGAAACGAGAAAGGGGCTGCCGCGCCCGCGGCAACCCCTGAATCCTTTATCTGGAGGCGGCAACCGGATTCGAACCGGTGAATAACGGTTTTGCAGACCGCTGCCTTAGCCACTTGGCTATGCCGCCGCTGTAGACTGGAGCGGGCGAACGGATTTGAACCGTCGACGTCTACCTTGGCAAGGTAGCACTC
>CAYZKT010000086.1:0-4907 GCA_964478885.1 uncultured Syntrophaceae bacterium
TCATCAAGCCGACGCTCACCGTGCTGGACGCCGTCCGCATCCTCACGGCCAACGGGCCCACCGGGGGCGACCTCGGCGACGTCAAGCGTCTCGACACCGTCGTCGCGGGCACGGACCAGGTCGCCGTCGACTCCTTCGGGGCCACCCTGTTCGGGATGAAGGGAAGCGATCTCGAGCACGTCAAGCTCGCCGCCAGGGCGGGCCTCGGGGTCATGGACCTCTCGAAACTCCAGATCAGGAGGATCGGTGCCTGAGTTGACGTTGACGCGCGTGCGACGCATCGTCCAGGGCCTGTTTCTCGCCCTCTTCCTCTTTCTCTTCATCCAGACGGAGTCGAGGGGGACCGACGAGTTGGGCTGGCCCGTCAAGCTCTTTCTCGACTTCGACCCGCTGATCTTCCTGACGACCTTCCTTGCCTCCCACCGCGTGGAAGGGCTCTTCTGGCTGTCGCTCGTTCTCGCGGGGCTCACCGTCGTGCTCGGACGAGTCTTCTGCGGCTGGGTCTGCCCCCTGGGCACGCTGAACAATCTCGCAGGAGGCCTCCGGAAAAAAAAGCCGAAGCCGCCCGGGCCCGGCTGGTTCAGAATCAAGTATTACGTCCTCGTCGGCCTTCTCGCCTCGTCGCTCTTCGGCGTGCAGCTGGCCGGGGTGTTGGACCCCATCTCGCTCACCATCCGCTCCTTCTCGCTGGCCCTCTACCCGGCGGCGAGCTACGTTTTCGTTTCCCTCTTCGACGCGATCTATCGGATCGACCTGCCCCTCGTCACCCCCGCCTCGGAGGCCGTATACGGCCTGCTGAAAAAAACGGTCCTTCCCTTCCAGCAGCCCTGGTTTGCGCAGGGGACCTTCATCGGCCTGCTCTTCCTCGGCGTCCTTGCGCTCAACCTCGTGCAGAGGCGCTTCTGGTGCCGGTTTCTCTGCCCCCTGGGGGCGCTGCTGGGGATCCTGTCGCGCTGGTCCGTCCTGCGCCGCAGCGTGAGCGAGGAGTGCGACTCCTGCGGGGCCTGCGTCGAGGTGTGCCAGGCGGACGCCGTGCCCGCCGGCAAGGACCGGTGGAGGGCCTCGGAATGCCTCGTGTGCAACAACTGCGACGACGTGTGCCCGAAGAACGCCGTGAGCTTCGGCCTGTTGAAGGGGCGCCCCAGGGGGGGCCTCGACCTGGGGCGAAGAAACGTGATGGCCTCGTTTTTCGCGGGGGCCTTCGCCGTGCCGCTGCTGCGCATCTCGCCGCTTACCCGGCCGCGGATGTCCGACGCGGGGCTCATCAGGCCGCCCGGCTCGCTCGGGGAAGCGGCCTTTCTCCAGCGTTGCGTGCGCTGCGGGGAGTGCATGAAGGTGTGCATCACGGGGGGGCTGCAGCCGACCCTGCTGGAGGCCGGGCTCGAAGGGATCTGGACGCCGGTGCTCGTGCCGCGGATCGGGTACTGCGAGTTCGGCTGCACCCTCTGCGGTCAGGTCTGCCCCACGGGGGCCATCCGAAAGCTTCCCCTGGAGGAGAAACAGCAGGTGCGGCTGGGTCATGCCGCCATCGACAAGGGCCGCTGCCTGCCCTTCGCCCACGCCACCCCCTGCATCGTCTGCGAGGAGACCTGCCCGACGCCGAAAAAGGCGATCTGGCTCGAGGAGGTCACGGTGAAGGACCGCGACGGCCGGTCGATCCGTCTGCAGCAGCCCCACGTGGACCTCACGATGTGCATCGGATGCGGGGCCTGCGAGAAGCACTGCCCCGTCGCCGGCCGGTCCGCCATCACTGTCACGAGCGCCGGGGAATCGCGGACGGAGGAGCACCAGATTCTTCTTCAGCCGCCCTCGGGTTCAACACCGCCGTACCAGTGAGGGGAAATCAGGAGTGCTGGAATCATGGAATGCCGGAATAATGGGTTTTCAAAGAAATCCTCTTCCTAACCCAATCTTCCACTGTTCCAGCACGCCATCATTCCATGAGAAACCTGCGGGACGGCGCCTGCGGGGTTCTTCATGTGCTGCCTTCGACGAAGGCTACTTCTTCGTTTTCTGCAGTTCCCCGTAGTGCCGGATGATGACGAAAATCCCCTGGTCGAAGACACGGATCGTGCGGTTGAGCGTCTCCACGGCCCGATGCGCGTCGATGGCGGTGACGAAGAGGGCCTGAAAGTCCGCGTAGAGCCAGATGTGGCGCCTCATCATGATCAGGGCGTAGATCGCCTCCTCCATCGGGACCCCTTTCCGGAAGCTCTGCTCGGCGTAGTCGGCGAAGTATTTCTCCAGCTTCTTGTATGGTTTCTCGTCGAAGTAGACGACCCGGAAGTTCTTGTAGAAATCCAGGGCGAAGTTGGTGCAGTCGTCCTCTTTCCGGGCATGGAACCAGGGTGTGTGCGGGTTCGACCTGACGGCCCTGCACCACTGGGCGGCGATCTTGTCGGCATGCCGTTCCGTCACTTCCAGCAGCTTGTCGGCGAATGCGTACATGAGTTTGCTCCTTCCTGAAGATGTGGGTCGTTGTCGGTTGGAAACGGCCGAACGAATCGGTGCGGGATGGAGAACGCATCAGGAAAAGTTGCCGCGTGGACCGTCGGAGATTCTCCCGCAGTGCCGATAACTCGATTGTAGGTTCCCGGTGAATCGGGTCCCTGAGCGATGCCGGGAACGGACGCGGGAAGGAGGGCAGTGGGCCCGGGCAGGAGAACCTGCCGCATCAGGCCATCAGGTCGATGATCCCCCCCTTGCGGGGCTTTGCGCCGACCTCGAGGGCGCCCTCCAGCGAGAGACGGTAGACGGGGGATTCGTCAGCCCGGAGAGCGGCCTGATACACGTCGATGACGACGGCGCCATGCGCTTCATCGTGGACGAGGACGAACCCCTCGGCGGCAACGCGCGGCAACGGGGGGGAGTGCCCCCTGCGGCTTTCGCCGGATCCCGCGGCGATCAGCGCCCCTGCCGGGGAATGGCCCTGCTGCGGGATCGTCCGATCGGGGTTTCCCGTCCAGGTTGTTCCTTCGATCCTCATGAATTCCCACTACCGTTGCCCCTCCGTCGAGGAGGGGCTCGTCCGTCCGGAAGCCCTTAGCTGATCGTGCCTTTGCGTTCAGGCTTTCTTCTTCGAGAAAAAGTTGATGAGGAAGTCGGTCTGTGCCGGCGAAAGGTCGTACTTCAGTGCCGCCTCCTCGATGAGCTTGCTCTTCGGTTTTCCCGTTTCCAGATTGTCGGAGATCCACTTGATGGCCTTCCTGATCTCCTCGCCCTCGGGCATCATCTGAGACATCGTTTTTCCCCTCCCCTCCAAAAATGGCCGGCCGCCGTCACCGGGGGCCCGTCGCGAATGTTAATATAATGAAAAGGCCCGGTTTTGTAAAGGAAATACCTAGATCCCGCTCTTGGCAAAACCTTTGTTTTCCGGTATGGTTTCATCATCCTGAATCAAGGGAGGATGCACGATGGCCGCTGCCGTCTATTTTTCCGAGAAATTCAGAGAGGATACAATCAGCAGACTATTCGAGAGAGCCATGGCCGACACGGCCGGCAGGATCGGGAAAGGGGATCGCATGGCCGTCAAGCTGCACTTCGGGGAGGAGGGGAATACCCGCTTCGTCTCCCCGGAGAACCTGCGGCCCCTTCTTTCCTGCCTGGCAAAACACAACGCCAACCATTTCCTCACCGATGCCAACGCCCTGTACCGCGGCAGGCGCCACAACGCAACGGACCACCTGGAGATCGCCCGGAAACATGGGTTCTGTGCCCTGGGGGTGCCCGTCCTCATTGCCGACGGCGAGAAGGGCGAGGAGGAGGCTGAAATCCCGGTGGCGGGGAGGATCTTCCGGAGAGTCCGGATCGCCCGCCGCATCGCCGAGGCCCGGGCCCTCGTCGTCGTGTCCCATTTCAAGGGACACATCCTCTTCGGGTTCGGGGGGGCCATCAAGAATCTGGGCATGGGGTGCGGTTCCCGGGCGGGGAAGCTCGAGATGCATTCCACCCTGAAACCCTCCGTCGGAGAGGGCTGCACTCTCTGCGGCCGGTGTGTCGAGGTCTGCCCGGCCGACGCGATCCTCCTGGGGGAGGACAGGGCCGCCATCGACCCCGAGAAGTGCGAGGGGTGCGCGAGCTGCATCGCCGCCTGCGAATTCGACGCCGTCGAGATCCCCTGGATGGCCCTTGCCTCCAGCGCCGTCATGGAACGGACGGCCGAGTACGCCCTGGGGGCCGTCGACGGCAAGCCCTGCATCTGCGTGACCTTCGTCAACAACATCGCGAAGGACTGCGACTGCATGGCCGACAGCGAGCTGATCGGGCGCGACGTGGGGATCGTCGCTTCCGTCGACCCCGTGGCCTGCGAACAGGCCGCCTTCGACCTCGTCAGGGAGCGGCACGGAAACGCCGACATCTTCAAGAAAGCGACCCGGATCGACGGGACCCACATCCTCGGCTACGCCGAGTCCATCGGGCTGGGCAAACGGGACTACGACCTGGTCCGGCTGTGAGCGAAAAGAGACGGCGTCGTGAGCAGGACCGCGGCGGCGCGATCTTGCGGGTACGGTTCCTGCATCCTGTGTCTGATGCGCCCGGGCCGGGACCGGGTAACCTCAACCGTCGGGAATCATGGAAAAAAACGAACTCAACGAGCCCAAGACCCGAATCCTGATCGTCGACGACCACGTGGAGCTGCGGGACATGCTCCGGGAGGCGATGGACATTTCCGGCTACGACTGCCTGACGGCGGGCAACGGCCGGGAGGCCTTGGAGTGCCTGGCCGTCCATACCGTCGACGTGGTCCTGACGGACATCAAGATGCCGGAGATGAACGGTCTCGAGCTCACGGAACACATCAAGCAGAAATATGACGTCGGCGTCATCGTGATGACGGGCTACACCGACGACTTCTCCTACGAGGACATCATCACGAAGGGGGCCAGCGATTTCATGGTCAAGCCCGT
>CAYZKT010000086.1:5007-10572 GCA_964478885.1 uncultured Syntrophaceae bacterium
GACTTCAAGAAGTACAACGACACCTACGGGCACCTGGAGGGCGACCGCGTCCTGTCTCGATTTGCCGAGATCATCCGCGAGTGCCTCCGCCAGACCGACTCGGCCTACCGGTACGGCGGCGAGGAGTTTTCCGTCATCCTGCCGGCTACGAAGGGCGAGCAGGGAATCATCACCGCCGAACGCGTGCGGATCGCCCTGAAAAACGAGATCTTCAAACCGCGTCCCGACACCGACATCCGGGTCACCGTCAGCATCGGGCTTGCCCAGCACGCCAGGAACGAAGAAATGATGGACTTCCTGCGCCGGGCCGACCAGAACCTCTACAAAGCCAAGGCTTCCGGGAAGAACCAGGTCTGCTTTTCGCAATAGTCCCGGGACCCCCGTTCCTTTCCTCTGCGCAAATCCGAACGACGAGAATGAAGGGGAATCCCTGCCCGTTCAGGGGTCACGAGAAGAAGGCGTCGATCTCCCGGAGGAATTGCTGCGGGTCTTCCGTGGCCGAGGCCTTTTGTTCCATCAGGCAGGGGCCGCTGCGGTCCCGATTGAGCAGGACCGGCACGGTCTCGCCGACAACAAGAGGGACGGTGTGCTGCCCCAGCAGGGCGACGGCACGTGCGGACGCCCTGCGGGTGGCGATCCGGTCGATCATCCCCCCCGTGGCGACGACCAGTTTCGCCGCAGCAAGGCCGATGGCGCGGTCGTGTAGCTCGCAGCCGCTGAAGCGGCCCCGGCAGGTCCGGATGCACTCCACGAGCGGCCGAAGCCCTTCCTTTGCGGAGGAAAAGACCATGCGGCCCTCGTGGAAAAGGGCCAGGCTGTAACGGTCGAAGTCGGGCGTCAGCATCCCAGCAACCGCCGAAGGGGCCCCGTGGCCCGGGCGGCCGCCACGGCCCACAGCAGATTCGAGGCGGCCAGGGAAACGGCCAGCCCACCGATGAAGGGCCAGGGAAGCCCCATGAGGAAACGGTCGGTGACGGCGAGCCAGGGGAGTTGGATCGCGAAGGCCAGCATTGCAGCCGCGACGGGCCGGAACCCCCGTTCGGCGAAATGCCCCGTGAAAAACCCGAGGAGGACGTTTCCGAAGAGGATGAAGGGGTTGCCCATGGAGGCGGCCACATAGAGGGATCCCACGGACCCCGCAACGAGGCCGGCCCACCGTCCGAGGAGCAGGGCGGCCAGGAAGATCGCCGCCTGGAACACGTGGATCTTGAACCCCCAGGGCGTGGACAGGTTGATCATCCCCAGGAGATTTGGCAGCACGACGAGAACGGCCATGGCGCCGATCGTCTTTTCGTTCCAGCGGGCTTCGGTTCGCGTCAGGGCTTGGGACATGTCGTAGACCTCCTTCGTTGACAACCAACCTTACCACAGCCGTCCGCGGTTTTGCACCGGGTTTGTTTCGCTCAGGGGTTCTTTTCGACGAAGGACCTGACGAGCCTCGCTGGAAGGGATTCGAGGATGCGCAGCGCGCCGCGGGGGCAGACCTCGAGGCAGCAGAAGCAGCGGATGCACGCGCCGTAGTCGAACCGCAGACGGCCCCCCTCCTCGGCGATGGCCTTCGCCGGGCAGTAGGCGCGGCATTCCCCGCAGAGCGTGCAGGCGTCGTCATCGGCGACGGGCTTGCGAACGAGCCGGTCGCGCAGCAGACTCGCGAGTCTCCCCGAGGTGCGCATGCCCGGGATCTCGTAGTGGCCGACCTCGGGAAGCGTTCCGTCGATCTCGATCTCCCCGCCGGCCATGCCCAGTTCCCGTGCGGCCCGGTTCGTCGGCAGCGCCTCGGGGTCCATGCCGACGAGGGCCGCGGCCACCCGGTCGACGGCGACCGTGTCGGCACCTCCGATGAGAACCCCCAGGCGGCGCGGCTTTCCGCTCTTGCCGGGCCCCTCGCCCTCCATGGCGAGGATGCCGTCCAGGAGGGTCACGGACGGGTTTACCGCCCGGCAGATCTGGACGAGGAGGCGGGCGAAGAGGTCGTGGTTCACGCCGGCCCGCATGTGCCACTCGGGCTTTCGCAGCCCGACGACGCAGCCGAAGAGGTTTTTGACCCCCAGGGTGAGCTGCATCATCCCGTGGGTCTTGAGCTTGGGGAGGTTGATGACGACGTCCGCGTCCAGGACGTCTGCGGCCAGGTCGATCCGGCCGAAGGGCTCGCCGATGTCGACCTTCCGGGAGGCCGCGAACTCGGCGCACTCCACGGCGAGGCCCGCGAGGCCCCGGCGGGCCCCGCCGGCCTTCAGGATCCGTTCGAAGGAGCCCAGGGCCTGGCTGTCGCCGACCCGCACGCGCCCCCCTCTGGCAAGGGCGTACTCGGCCGCCGCGCGGATCACGAGCGGGTGCGTGATCACGGCATCGTCCGGCTTTGCCGGCGAGAGGAAGTTCGGCTTGATCAGCACACGGCTGCCCGGAACGATCCCGGCGCCCCCGACGGCATCGAGGATCTCGAAGACCGCCGGTTTCAGCCGATCGTAATCGTACGTCGCCTGCCGGACGATGACCTTGGACATTTCTCTCCCTGTGCCCTGTACCCCGCCATCTTACCAGAGTGCGGCGCCGTGGTGAAGGTCCGGAGTTTCTTGTGTTGGCCCCCCTCCTGTGTTAAGAAGGCCGACGGAGGAATCGATGGCCGTTCCCGGAAATTTCGCTTCGCTGACCCACATCGCCATGACGCGTGTCCTGCCCGCCGTGCACCGGTTTCTTGCGGGGTGGAAAGAAAAGGCGCAGAAGATTCCCGACCCCGAGCTCCGGCGCCAGGCCCTCATGAGCATCGGGAACAAGACCTTCCATTGCGAAGGCGGCGGGATCTACTCGCTGCTTGCGGGCGATCATGCCCGGGAGACGATGCGTTTCATCGTTGCCTACCAGACGATCAGCGACTACCTCGACAACCTCTGCGACCGGGGGACCTCGCGCGACCCGGAGGATTTCCGGGCCCTGCACACGGCCCTGGCCGACGCCCTGGACCCCGGGGCGGAGCCCGGCGACTACTACCGCTGCCGGCCGGAAAAGGACGACGGGGGCTACCTGCCCGCGCTCGTCCGGACCTGTCGGAACGTCCTGAAGGATCACCCCGCCTATCGGCGGATCGCCCCCCTGCTCCAGGAGCTTGCAGGCTACTACCGGGAACTGCAGGTCCACAAGCACGTGACGGCCGAGGAGGTCCAGCCGCGCCTTGAGGACTGGTATGCCGTCAACCGGGATGCCTTTCCGGATATCCGGTGGCAGGAATTCTCGGCCGCTGCCGGGTCCACGCTGGGGGTCTTCTCGCTCGTTTCGCAGAGCTGGGCGGACGACCTTGCCGAGGAGGACCTGCGCAGGGTCAAGGAGGCCTATTTCCCCTGGGTCCAGGGGCTTCACATCCTGCTCGACTACTGCGTGGACCGGCAGGAGGATCACCTCGCCGGGGAGCTGAACTTCTGCGATCACTACCGGGACGAACGCGAGATGGAGGAACGCTTCATCCACTTCTACAGGGTGTCCGACCGCGCACTCCGCGAGCTGCCCGACCCCGCATTCCAGCGCATGCTGCTGAAGGGCGTGCTTGCCGTTTACCTCTCCGACGTGAAGATGAGCCGCCAGGGTGATCAAGCCCGGCGCCTCGGCAGGCGGCTCCTCCGTGAAGGGGGCCCGCTGGCCTGGTTCTTCTTCGCAAACTGCTGGGTGTATCGCCGGGCGAAGAAGACCTAGCGGGGCGGGCGACAGGCGGCGCGTCCTGCGTGAATGCGGAAGCTGAGAAGTTGAGAAGTTGTGAAGCTTGGACAAGCTAAAGGTCGATGTCATGCCCTTCGCCTTTCCGAACTTCTTAACTTCGCAACTTCCTACCTTCCATCTTTTCAGGGACCCCTGTGTCCGTGAATTCCCCGACACAGCCCGCACCGATAGCCAGAAATCCGTTCCGCCTTCCCGAAAGCCGTGCTAAAATGTCGAAGATTCTGCGGTGACGGCTCGCACCGGTGCGCAGGGTCAAATCTGCAAAGGAGGAGTTGCATGAAGCTCAAGGTCGGGCAGAAAGCCCCCAACTTCACCCTGCCGAGCCACCTCGACAGGAAGGTGACCCTTTCGAAGTGCCTCGGAAAGGGCCCCGTCGTCATCGCGTTCTTCCCCCTGGCCTGGACGCCGGTCTGAACGAATCAGCTTCCCTCGTACGAGGCCGAAATGGCCAAGTTCGGGAAGCTCAATGCCCAGGTCCTGGGCATCAGTGTGGACCACATCCCCTGCCTGAAGGCGTGGGCGGAGAGCCTCGGCGGGATCTCCTTCCCGCTGCTGAGCGATTTCTGCCCCCTGGCCGCCGTGGCGAAAAAATACGGCGTGAAGCGTAAGGAGGGGTTCTCCGAGCGGGCGATCTTCGTTCTCGACAAGTTCGGGATCATCCGCTACATCGACATCCACGACATCGGCGACCGGCCCAAGAACAAGGTCCTCTTCGCCGAGATCAAGAGGGTGATCGGGCTCGAGAGCGAACTCGAGAAGGTCGCTGCGAGGCGCAAACCCGGGGCGAAGAAGATCCGCAAGGAAACGAGACCCTTTTCGCCCTTCACGCCCCGTCAATCGGGACGGACGGGCAAAGAATTTTTTTGAGCGAGAACCCATGAAACCATCCATCGAGAAAATCGCCATCATCGGCGCCGGCGCACTCGGGGCGGCCTACGGAAGCATCCTCTACGAGACGGACCCGAAGTGCGTCTGCTTCATCGCGAGCGGTGCCCGGTATGAACGTCTCAAACGCGACGGCGTGGTCGTGAACGGCAAACACTGCCCGATTGCCGTTGTCCGTCCCGAGGAGGCCACCCCGGCGGAGCTGCTCATGGTGGCGGTCAAGCATTATCATCTGGACCGGGCCATCGCCGAGATGAAGAAGGCCATCGGACCGGAAACGACGGTCCTGTCCGTCATGAACGGCATCGACAGCGAGGAGCGGATCGGGGCCGTCTACGGCATGGACAAGGTGGTCTACGGCCTCACCCTCGGGATCGACGCCGTGCGGGAGGGCAACCGCGTCACCTACACCACCCAGGGGCGCATCTTCTTCGGAGAGGCGAAGAACCCCGCCATGACGGAGCGGGTCCGGCGTATCCACGTTCTCTTCGATCGTGCCGGGATCGCCCACGTGATCCCGCCCGACATGATCCGCAGTCTCTGGTTCAAGTTCATGGTCAACGTGGGTGCCAACCAGACCTCGGCCGTCCTGCGCGCCGACTACGGGGCCCTGCGGACATCCCCGGAGGCGCGGGTTCTGATGGAATCGGCCATGCGGGAGATCATCGCGCTGGCCGGGGCCCTGAAGGTGGATCTCTCCGAGAAGGACATCGGGGAGTGGTACAGGGTTCTCGAAGGGCTCAGCGCAGAAGGCAAAACCTCCATGTTCCAGGATGTCGAGGCCGGACGGAAGACCGAGGTGGAGATGCTGGCCGGCACCGTGATCGGGCTCGGGAAGCGACACGGCGTGGAGACGCCGGTGAACCGGCGTCTCTTCGACGAGCTGAAGAGGATCGAGGCCGCGTCGGGGGCGAGGGCCTGAAAGGAGGGGCGCGCATGAAGCGGGCACTGCTGCTGGTGGACATCCAGAAC
>CAYZKT010000087.1:0-3911 GCA_964478885.1 uncultured Syntrophaceae bacterium
AGGACGGAAACGCCGTGCAGGGCTTCGCCATCCGCAAGACGACCGACGCCCTGCGCGTCATCCAGGCGGCCAACCCCTCGCTCAACGGCCGCCTCAAGTTCGTGGGCCACCAGGCCAATCTCGGCATGCTCAGGACCGTCTGCGAGCGCTGCGGGATCGGCCCCGAAAACCACTGGCACAACGTCGAGCTCTTCGGCAACACGGCCACGGCCGGCGCCCCGGGGTCGCTGAGCCTCCACTGGGTCGACCTCGAGCCGGGCGACCACGTGGCCCTTGTGCAGGTCGGGGCGGGGCTGTCCTGGGGCCACATGATGCTGACGGTAAAGGAGCGGTCATGACCTACCAGGAGTTCATGGAGAAGAACCATTTCGATCTGAAGGAGATCCTGGCCATCGCCTACGGCAACCTCGTATCCGACCCGCCGACGGGTATGGACGCGAAGCTCCCCGCGCCGCCCTTTCTCATGATCGACCGGATCCTGTCGGTCACGAAGGACAACCGCCATGGAACGATCGTTGCCGAGCAGGACGTCCGTCTCGACGCCTGGTACTTCCAGTGCCACCTGCCGGGCGACCCCGTCCAGCCGGGCTGCCTCTGCGTGGACGCCGTCTGGCAGCTGCTGGGCTTCTACTGCCTGTGGCGCGGGGCCCTGGGGACCGGGCGGGCGCTGGGATGCGGCGAGATCTTCTTCAGCGGCCAGATCCGGCCGTACAACCGGGTGGTGCGCTACGAGATCAACGTCAAGCGCTTCCAGCGGCTCAAGGACTCCGGGGCGAGCATCGTCATCGCCGACGCGAACATCTTCGTCGACGGCGAGCTGATCATGACCCTGCAGGACGCCCGGACGGGCGTTTTCCACGGAATCGCCTACCCGGACTATCCGCACAAATCCAAGAACGCCGTGGGCGGCGTGATGGTGAGGGAATAAAGATGAGCGACAAGCCGGTGGCCGTCGTGACGGGAAGCGGAACGGGAATCGGCACGGCCTGCGCGCGGGCCCTGGCGAAGGAAGGCTTTCGCGTGGGCCTTCACTACAGACGGAGCGCCGGGGGCGCGAAGGCCCTGCAGGCGGAACTGGGCGATGCCTTCCTGCTGCAGGCCGATCTCACCGACCTCGACCAGGTGGAAAGCCTGGTGAACCAGGTCAAGGAACAGGCCGGGCGCGTGGATGTCCTCGTCAACAACGCGGGACTCTCCATCAACGCCGACATCAACTCCATGAAGGTCGAGCAGTTCGACGAGCAGCGGGCCATCACGAGGGGGGTCTGGTTCCTCACGAAACGGGTGCTCCGCCAGTACATGCTTCGGAAGGGGAGCGGGCGCATCATCAACATCTCGAGCGTCGTGGGGCACACGGGCAACGCGGGGCAGATCCCCTACACGATGGAAAAGGCGGCCCTTGACGTGTTCACGAAGTCCCTGTGCCGGGAGCTTGCGGGCCGCAACATCCTGGTCAACTCCGTGGCTCCCGGTTTCATCGATACGGAGATGACCTCGGTGCTGCCCGGGGAGATCCGGGAGCGGCTGCTGGCAGGCGTGCCGCTGGGCCGCATGGGCAGGCCCGAGGAAGTGGCCGAGGCGGTGGCCTTTCTTGCGACGAAGGGCTCCTACATCACGGGAACCGTCATCCACGTCAACGGGGGGCTCTATGGCGGCTGATCGGAAAATGCGCGAGCGGGTCCTGGCGGCGGTGCCGCAGCAGGCCCCCTTCCGCTTCATCGACGAGATCCTGGAGCTCGACGAGACGCACATCGTCGGGGCCTACCGGTTCAGGGAGGACGAGTCGTTCTACCGGGGGCATTTCCCGGGGCGCCCCGTCACGCCGGGGGTCATCCTCGTGGAGGCCATGGCCCAGACGGGGGTGGTGGCCTTCGGGCTCTACCTCGTCATGGCGCAGGGCCGCGAGGAAGAGCTGAAGAGGGGGGGCCTGACCACGCTTTTCACCGTCATCGAGGTCATGGAGTTTGCGGGCATGGTGAAGCCGGGCGAGCGGGTCCTCATCCGGGGGGAGAAGATCTATTTCCGAAAAGGGAACCTGAAAGCGAAGGTCAGCATGGAGAGGGAGAACGGGGAGCCCGTCGCATCGGGCGTGCTGGCCGGCATGGGAGTCAACCTGCAATGAGAACGAGGATTGTGATCACGGGTCTTGGGATCATGGCCCCCAACGGTCATGGTCTTGACGAATACGAGAAGGCGCTTCGCCGGGGGCGCTCGGGCATCCGCTTCATCCCGCAGCTCAAGGAACTGGGGTTTGCCTGCCAGGTGGGCGGCGTCCCCCAGGGTTTCGAGGAGCTCCGCACGAAGTACTTCGATGCCGAGGACCTGCTCTCGGTGAACGACAACATCGGCTATGCCTGCATCGCCGCCATCGACGCCTGGCGCGACGCGGGCTTCACCGTGCCGAAACCCGACAGCACCGAGGTGGACTGGGACACGGGGGCCATCATGGGCTCCGGGATCGGCGGCATGGAAACCATCGCCAACCAGGTCGTCCCGAAGGTGAACGAACACCAGATCCGGCGACTGGGGAGCACCATCGTGCAGATGGTCATGAACAGCTCCACAAGTGCCAAGATCGCCGGGATGCTCGCCCTGGGCAACCAGGTGACCTCGAACTCGTCGGCCTGCAGCACGGGCAACGAGGCCATCATCGACGCCATGATGCGTATTCGCGGCGGGCTTGCCAGGCGGATGATCGCCGGGGGCTCCGAGGGCTCCTCGCCCTACATCTGGGCGGGCTTCGACGCCATGCGGGTGATGTGCCGGAAGTTCAACGATGCCCCCGAAAAGGCCTCGCGACCCATGAGCGCCACGGCGGCGGGTTTCGTGCCCGGCTCCGGCGCCGGCGCCCTGATCCTGGAGGACCTCGAAACGGCTCAGAAACGGGGCGCGAAGATCTACGCCGAATTGCTGGGCGGGGCGGTCAACTGCGGCGGGCACCGCAACGGGGGCTCCATGACGGCGCCCAACCCCGAGAGCGTCCAGCGCTGCGTCCGCGCGGCCGTGGCCGACGCGGGGATCTCGGTTGCCGACGTGGACGCCGTCAACGGGCACCTGACGGCCACCTTCGCCGACCCTCACGAGGTCAAGAACTGGGCGACCGCTCTCGAGCGCACACCGGCCGATTTCCCCTGGATCAACTCGACCAAGTCGCTCGTGGGGCACTGCCTGGGCGGCGCCGGGGCCGTGGAGTCCGTGGGGGTCGTGCTCCAGCTTTACAAGGGGTTCATCCACCCCTCCGTCAACGCGGAGGACGTGCATCCCGAGATTGCGGACTTTGCCCCGAGGATCCCGCAGACGGTCCTCGAGGACCCGAACGTGAAGATCTTCGCCAAGGCCGGCTTCGGCTTCGGCGACGTGAACAGCTGTATGATTTTTAAAAAATGGGCGTGAGACGAATGGCAAAAGGCCGAAGGAAGAATACTTTTTTGTATTTCCTTTAGCCTTTAGCCCTTTGCCCTTAGCCAATCTTTAAAAGGAGTTTGAAATGGACGAGAAGAAGATTTTCCAGGAGATGTGCAACATCCTCAAACTGTACACGAAGAACCCCGAGCTGCTCGACACGGCGACGAAGGAGACCCACATCCTCAACGACCTGAAGGTCAACTCCGCGCGCCTCGTGGATGTGGTCATCAAGTGCGAGGACGTGTTCGGCATTTCCATCGACGACGACGAGGCGGACAAGATCCGGACCATAGGCGACGCCGTGGAAATCATTTTAAAGAAGGCAGCCTAAAGAAGGGTCCAGGGTACAGGGGGTCAGGGTCAAAGATTCCGGGTCCCTGCAGTCCCGGCTTGTTTCATGCTGCCGCGAAGCGGCATGGCTTAACTTCTCAACTTCTTAACTTCTCAACTTCGCCGGGGCATCGGTATCGGTTAGGTTGGGGGATAGAAGTACGAGCATAACAGAT
>CAYZKT010000087.1:3921-10532 GCA_964478885.1 uncultured Syntrophaceae bacterium
CATGAGCGACCAAAAGTGGCTGGCGGTTCAGGATGTGCTGAGCCGCCTGGCCGCATTCCTCTACATCCCCCTTGTCGTCCTGGTGATCCGCCTGATGGGCTACCGGTTCCGGGAACTGAAAGCTTTCCGGCGGCAATGCCTGGAGCACCTGCGCCGCCACGACGGGGGCTGGCTCATCTGCGCAAACCACCTGACGCTCGTGGACTCGGCCTTCATTGCCTTTGCGATGCTGCCGTGGTGGGGCTACCTGCTACATTACCGGTGGCTCCCCTGGAATCTCCCGGAACGGCGCAACTTCAACCGCAACCCCCTCGATACGGCCGTCTGCTACCTGATGAAGTGCATCCCCATCACGCGGGGCGGCGATCGCGAGGAGATGAAACGGACGCTGGAGAAATGCGACCACCTGCTTTCGACAGGGCACGCGATCCTCGTCTTCCCCGAGGGAGGCCGCTCCCGCACGGGACGGATCGACGTGGAGAATTTCTCCTACGGCGTCGGCCGATTTGTGAAAAATCTTGACCGGATGAAGATCCTGTGCGTTTATTTGCGGGGCGACCGCCAGGAGACGTGGAGCTCCATCCCGAAACCGGGGGACACGTTTTCGATGGCCGCCGAGGTTTTCGAGCCGGAGAGACTCGCAACCAACGGGCTCAAGGCCCAGAGGGACTACGCCGGGCAGATCATCCGGCAGCTGTCCCGGATGGAGGAGAGGTATTTTGAGAGTAGGCAACGACATCGTGGATTTGACGGACCCCGGCAGCATGAAAAAGAGCAAGGACTCCCGTTACGTCAACCGGGTGTTCACCCCCGCTGAGCGGAACCGGATCAAGAACTTCCCGGAGCCCGACGTATTGCTGTGGGCGCTCTGGGCCGGAAAAGAGGCCGCTTTCAAGGTGCTCGCGAAGAAAGACCCGGCCCTGCCGTTCATCCCCCGGAATTACGAGGTTCACCTGGACGACTACGGGCTCCGGGGGACCTCGACGGACGCGGGGACCTGCAATCCCCACGTCGAGGGGGCCGTGCTGACCCCCGAGGGCACGGTTCCCCTGCGGATCTACCGACGCTGCACCTACATCCACGCCCTGGCCCTGTCGGAGGGGGAGGAGTACTTCGACTACGTCTTCTGGCGCGTGGAAGTGCTGCCCGAGTTGAAGGGTGTGGACTCGCTCGAGGTGGAATCGCGCATCGTCCGCGAGGCCCTCAAGCGCTGTGTGGCCACGCACCTGGGCTGGAACCAGAAGGAAATGGAAATCCGCCGGACCGAGTCGGGAAGCCGCCCCGGCCCGCCCCGCCTCTACTACCAGGGCAAGCGCACGACGCTGGATCTGAGCCTCAGCCACGACGGCCACTTCGGGGCCTATGCCGTGCTGATGCTCAGCCCGGACGACAGGCCGTCGAAGACCGACAAGCCGGATCTATCCTGCCAGGCAGAGGACGCAACCCTGCAGTGATGCAGCCGGCCAAGCGCATGAAAAAAAGAGGCAGGTCCCTTGGGGCCTGCCTCTTTTTCGTGCGCCCGGGTCATGGTGGCGACGTCCGCCTATTTCTTAGTCTCTCTCTTGACTCCCCGGGCATGGTCGATGAACTTTACGGCCAGCTCGGACCAGAACTTGAAGGCGTCCGTGGCAGAGCCCCATTTCGAAAACCGCTGTTCGAACTCGGCTTTCTTCTCGTCCACGGCGAGCAGCAGGATCTCGTTCGTCTGGCTGTCCAGGGCCATCATCTCCACGCCCGTCTCGCCGCTTCCGGACCAGCCGCCCGTCGCGCCCTTCTTGACGAGACTGATGCCGATCCCCACGGGGATGACGGACGTGACGGCACTTACGCCGGGCCGGCTCTGCTTGATGTTCGTGATGGCGATGCGAAGCCTCGCGACATTGGGGCCGGGGTCGGCCACGATCGGGTACTTGTCCTTGAAGGCCGCCAGCATCTCCTTGTTGAACGCGTCGGCCAGCTCTTTCATCTCCTGGGGGTCGATCCCCTTGTAGTCGGACTGGTCCGCAAGGTAGAAGATGACGCTGTCCACCATGAACGTGTCGTATTTCTTCGGGTCCACCCCGGCCTTTATCCAGCGCAGCTTGGCCCCTCCTTCGGGCCCGGGCTTCAGAAGGTCATAGACGGAGGGGTTGCCGAAAAACCCCGAATACTGGATCTCCGCCGCCGATGTCCCGGGCAATGCAAGCATCAGGACGATCCCGACCGCCAGCGCTATGCGTTTTTCTCGTTTCATCGCAGTTACCCCTTACTTCCTTTTCAACCCTACATCCTTCACGGCCTGGGTGCAGCGGCCGCTCAGCTTGGCCTTGTTTTTCTCCATGCAGTCAAGGAGTCTTCCCTCTCCCGGTCTCACGTTCGAGCAGTAGGCCTTCAGGTCGTCGCGGCACTCGTTGGCCACGTAGGAGAGCGCGTTGACCACGCGCTCGAGCTGCACGGAGGCGTCGTAGAGAGCGTACTCGCATCGGCCCGAAAGCTTGTCCCCGTAGGCATAGAGGCAGGCCAGGACGCGGCCCTCGCCGGGGGTCACCGTCTTGCAATACGTTTCGAGTTCCGCCTTGCAGCCCTCCTTCACGGTCTGGACAATCCCCTCCTGGGCCAGTGCGCCTCCGGCAAAAAGAGACACCAACATCACAACCATCAGACAACCGATCAAGCGTTTCATCACTTTCTCCTTTCTTGTGTGTGATCCCTTGCATTCCCGATCTTCAGCCAGGCGAATGCCCATCCTGCGTATCGGCGTTTTTTCCCTGACCCGTCCTTATAATGAAACTTCATCGATGCCGCCAGCGTTTTCTTTCCGGCGTCGTTGCTCAATAGGTCCATTTCAGGTTGAGCGCGATGAAGCTGAAGCTCGAGCTGCCGAACTCGCCCGACACCGTGCTGGCCAGGGGCCCGACCCCGCGCACCTGGTTGACGGGCATGTCGCCCAGCCACGCGAACTCGTAGGCCGCCCCCAGCGTCAGGTTCGGGGTTACGGCGACCTGGGCGCCCACGGCGAAACCCCAGATCTCCCCCATGGGGACCGACACGGTGCGCTTATCGTCGTCGACGGCGGAGCTGTCGTAGGCAACGCCCGCGGAAAACGTCCAGGGAGATCCGGCAGCCGGTCGGTACTGCACCCCGAGGGCCGCATGCCAGGTGTCGTTGTAATCGCTGTCCGCGGTCAGGCTCGAAGGGGTGCTCGAGTTGATCCCCACGTCGACCTTCCCGAACCTCGACCAGTCCTGCCAGCCCGCGTTCCCCATGACGGCCCACCGCGGATTGATTTCGTGGTAGACGCTGAACATGACCATCTGGGGAACGGTCATGCCGAGGCTCATCTCGTTCGTCGTCAGCCCCCGGCCGGCCAGGAAAGCCTGCAGCACCGGGCCCAGGCCGCTGAACTCGGGAACGGCGGCGAAGTCGAGCTTCACCTCCGTCAGGTAGGTCAGCCCGAACCTCGTCCCGGGCTTCGGCTCCACCAGGACGCCGAAGTTCCCCCCGTATCCCCACTTCTGGTCGCTGTACTTGAGCTGGCCGTCGGGGCGGGCCTCGCCTGCATTGTTGACGGCCACCTGCTCGTCGAGGATGCCGTACATCATGTTGAGACCTGCGCCGAGATAGAGCCAGCTGTTCACGCGCCAGCTCACGGCCGGCGTGAGGGTAAGCCCCAGGAGCGTGGACTTCTGGACGAGGTAGCGTCCGACCCAGGTGTCCCCGTAGTTCTCGCTGAGGCCGAAGTAGGAAAGAACCCCGAAGCCGATGCTCCAGTCCGGGCTCAGCTTCTGGACGATGAAGGCGCTCCCGCCGGGAATCCAGCCGATGGCAACCCCGCCGTCATCGCCGGGAACCGTCGTGGAGGCATCGGGACTGAACTTCACGTCGCCGTACAGGGCCTGCAGGCCACCCAGAACCTGGGACTTCTCGAGGCGGCCCATCCCGGCGGGGTTGGTGAACACCGTGGCGGCGTCCTGCGCGCGGGCGGCGTAGCCTGCCGCCGCGGTCCCCACATCGGGCGAACCGAACTGGTAGAGCATGACCCCCCCGGCCCAGGCCGGCCCGCCGGCAAAGACGACGGCAAGAGCCAGGAAACAAAGGATTCTCATCCCGTGCATCCGTTTCATAGGGTATTTTCTCCTCATCTCAATAAAAAACATGACCTTGCTTTCGTCGTTTGCATCTCATCGCCGGCGCCACTCGTTTTCAATCCGCCGCGAGCTTTTTCTTTACGTCTCTCAATTTCTTCTGGTCGGCGGCGCCTAGTTTCACCTGGCTGAGGTTGACGACGACTTTCTCGATCTGCCCCGTGAATTGGAACGGCACGTCGTAGGACAGGGTCGCGGGCGTTCCCGTGTCTTCGCCCACGTCGAAGGTTTCATCAAGGGAGAAGCGCAAGGGCACGGTCCGCTCGATCCGCCCTTTGGCGACCTCCTTGCCGTCCACTGTTATGATGCCGGTGCCGCCCTTGCCGATCCCGCCGCCGTCATACTGGAAATCGAAAACAATGGTGTGCTTGCCCGGCTTGAGGGCATCCTTGGCCTGGATGCTGTAATGGGCGATGTTTGTCGCGTTGTAATAGAAGCCCGGCCTGCCCTTCTCGAGCATCAGTGCGTAACCGCCCGACATTCCGCCCTGTGTGACCAGAACACCCTGCGCCTTGCTTTTCGGGACAACCACGTCGGCGGTGATGCGGAAGGACTTGTTCTTGACGTCCGGCGACGCACCCTCGGGAATGCGCTTCACGGTGCCGAAGTACGTGAACTCTGTGCGTCCGCGTGTGAGGCTGGGCCGTATGGCCGGGTCCATCCGTTCCGTGCCGCTGTCGTCCAGCGGCAACACATTGTACTTGGCGGCCTCGGCATAGAACAGCAGCTGGAGGTCGCGAAGCTTGTCGGGATGCTGGTCCGCAAGGTTGACGGCCTCGCTGAAGTCCTCCGCGACGTTGTAGAGCTCCCATTTGTAGCCGCTGATCACATCGACCCGCTTGAACTGGGTCTGGTCCTCCCAGGACCCGCCGTACGGGGGCGTCGTACAGGCCAGCCAGCCGTCGTGATAGATGGCGCGGTGGGCAAAAACCTCGAAATACTGTGTATGGTGGTTGGAGGGGGCCTTGGCGTTATCGAACGAATAGGCCATGCTGACCCCCTCGATGGGCTTCTGCGCAACCCCGTTGACCATGGAAGGCGGCTCGATGCCGGTCGCCTCGAGGAGCGTCGGCACGACGTCGATGACGTGGTGCCACTGCGGCCGGATACTCCCCTTGTCCTTGATGCGAGCCGGCCACGAGATGACCATCCCGTTGGCCGTTCCGCCGTAGTGGGAGGCCACGGTTTTGACCCACTGGAAGGGGGCGTTCATGGCGTGCGCCCAGCCTACGGGATAGTGGTTGTGCGTCTTCCACGTCCCCAGGTTGTTCTTCTGTTTCAGGACCTCCTTGTAATCTTCCATGATCATGTTCATCATGGCCAGTTCGTTATAGGATCCCTGGATCATGCCTTCGCCGCTGGCGCCGTTGTCGCCGCAGATGTAGATGACGAGCGTGTTCTCCATCTGACCCATTTGCTCGAGCGCCTCGAGGACCCGGCCGGCGTTATAGTCGGTCTGGGAGAGGTAACCGGCGTAGATCTCCATCATGTAGGCAAAGAGATGCTTCTGCTCGGCATTGAAGGAGTCCCATGCCGGGATCCCCCGGCTTCGCTCGGTGAGCTTCGTGTTCGCCGGCACGATGCCGAGTTTCTTTTGTCGCGCCAGCGTTTCCTCGCGAAGCTTGTCCCAGCCCTGGTCGAACTTCCCCTTGTATTTGGCGATCCATTCCTTTTTCGGCTGATGCGGGGAGTGCGTCGCGCCCGGCGCATAGTAGAGGAAGAACGGCCTGTCGGGCGCCGCGGCCTTCTGGCTGCGCACCCATTCGATGGCCTGGTCCGCGATATCGTAGTCGAAGTTGTAGTCGGGATTGCCCAGGTAGGGTTCGACGGGCTTGGTCCCGTCGAAGACGGCGGGCCGCCACTGGCTGGTCTCGGCCCCGATGAAGCCGTAGAATTTCTCAAAGCCGAGGCCTGTCGGCCAGAGGTCGAACGGACCGGCCTGGCTCGTCTGCCAGTCGGGCACGTTGTGGTTTTTTCCGAACCAGGCCGTGTTCCATCCCTTCTGGCGAAGGATCTCGGCCACGGTGGCGGTGTCTTTCCCCATGAGGCTGTCGTACCCGGGGTAGCCGGTCGCCAGCTCCATGATGTTTGCGGTATGCACCGAATGGTGATTGCGCCCGGTGAGGAGCGCCGCCCGCGTGGGCGACGAGATCGAGGTCGTGTGGAACCGCGTGTAGCGCAGCCCGTTTTGGGCGAGCCGGTCGAGCGTCGGCGTGCTGATCGCGCCGCCGAAAGTGCTCGCAGCGCCGTAGCCGACGTCGTCGAGAATGATCAGGACGACATTGGGCACCCCTTTGGGCGCCTGTTGCGGTTTGGGGAAATCGGATTTCGAGTCCTTCACGCTAAGCCCGATCTGCCCCTTGAAGGGCGCAGGCGGTGCGGGCAGGACCTCCTGAGCGGCTGCAATGCCGCCGAAGGGCACCGCGGCTGTTGTTGCACCAAGCGCGAGTCGGAAGGTTACCTTTGCGATTTTTCCTTTCATGATCT
>CAYZKT010000088.1:0-10076 GCA_964478885.1 uncultured Syntrophaceae bacterium
CCCTCATCAAGAGCCCCGGGGATTTCTGGACCGTCAAGGGATGGATCGTGCTGGCCGCCGTGGCCCTGGGGGTCGTGCTCCTGGGGATCTCCTGGCACTTCACGCAGAGCCTGCCGGATCGGGACGGCTGAGCGCCGCGCCGGGGACCGGCTTTGCGTAAAACCGGGCCGTGTCCCCGTGCAGCAGAAAAACGATCGCCGAGGAGAAGAAGAGGAGCTGGACGGCCAGAAGGGCCAGAAGGGTCATGGATGCCGTTCCCGCGGTCAGATGATCGTACAGGGCGAACAGCTGGGCGCCGACGAACAGGACCAGGTACAGGGCGCAGGCCACTCTTGCCCACTTCTTCAGGGAAAAGACCAGGACGCAGCACAACATCCCCATCGTGACCTGGAACAGGGAAAGCGCTCCATGGTACAGCGCGTGGGAGACCACGTAGAATCCCCATGCGCAAAAAACGGAGCCGACGGCCATTTTGACCGTGAAGGGAAACACGGAGAACGGAATGCGTGTCATGGGTCACCGATTCTGTTGAGGGTCGGGAACCCTCTCGCCTCATGCATACTTGCTCTTGATGAAAACCGCAAAACTCCGGACAAGGTCCGGGCCGAGCGCCTTCCGTCCATCGCGTGCGATCCGCTCGCGCAGCCCCTCGAGGCCGACAATGGAAATCCCCTTGAAGGCGTCCAACTCGACGGAAGCCGACTCCGGCAAAACCAGGATGGGCTCCGGCATGCAATCCTCCCTGTAGCCCTTCCGGAACACGATGTGGACCAGGTGGCAGATCCTCCACAGATTCGACGTGTTCTTCTCCAGGCAGCGGTCCCCGGCGTAGAGCATGTCGTCCTTTACGGCAAGGGGCCCGCCGTGGGGGATCTTGTGGACCACGAAGATTCCCCGGGGGGAAATGACGAGATTCTCGACGTGGAACAACTCGAACCGGAAATCGTGGATGACGAAGTGGTCGTCGTCGAGTTTCGCCAGCTCATCGGCCACCATCCGGTCCAGGCGAAGCAGCTTCTGGAACTCCGGCCGCTTGAACACGGACTTCCACGCCATCGGGTTGGCCTTGATGGAGCCGCCGATGATGAAGACCGCCATGACCGTCAGGATGGCGGCCATGGTGCGGATATCCTCCATCCATCCTTCCGAGAAATAGAGGATGATCCCGATGACGGTAACGAACACGAGGAGCAGAAAGGCCGCATGTCGCAGGGTCAGCGCCTGGATCTTGCTTCCCGGGTATCCTTCGACGTAGGCCATGGATCCTGTCCTGTTCATTCGTGAGACTCCGCACACACTATAGAGGAATCCCCAACCCCCCTCAACGGATATTTGAGGGGGGTTGGGTGGGAAACGCTATCGTCCCGATCGACGGACGTTAGTGAAATTTAGACATCCTTTCGACCTCGGCCTTGATCTTCTCCGGCGTGTTGCCCGGGAAGATGGGCTCTTCCTTCATGTAGGCGTGCTCCTTGCTCGTCCCGAGATAGATCAGCAGGCACAGCAGGATCGCCGCGCCCAGCCCCCAGGCCGCGCCGCGCGTCGCCACGATCGCGCCTGCCACGCCTGCGATGCCCAGGTCGTTGAACGAACGCGCCTTCATGATCCCTACGCGCACGCTGACGTAGCCCTGGATGAGCATCGTGGAAACGAGGCCCACGCCCAGGATCGGTTTCACCGTGGCCAGCACGGGGGCCAGGAAGTAGCCGACCCAGGTGCCCCACCGGAACGAACCGGCGCCGCCGTTGATGGACTCCATGGCCGCCGGGCCGTGCTTGTAGCGCTCGCAGACCACGACCTGCATGGCCGCCCAGAGGGGACCGCACATGGAGATGTCGGGGCCGAAGACGCTCATGAGCAGGTTGCGGCCGCCGAAGATCATGTGCGACCGGTTCGGGTTGTAGTCGATCTTCTCGTCGGGCCGATACTTCTGGGCGTCCTCCAGGAGGGCCTGGGACTGGATGACATCGCCGAAGACGACGATGTAGGCGCTCACGACCATCGGGATGCCCGTGATGAACATCTTGAAGGGGGGCACGGGAATGGCGCCCAGCATGGTCCAGTCGCGGATCAGGCTGCCGAAATCGGGACTCGTGAAGATGTCCGTCGTGTAGACCGGCCAGGGGATTTCGCCGGCGAGCGGCCCGACGAAGATGGCCAGGGCCAAAGCGGGCATCATGCCGAGGTTGGCCAGGTACCACAGCACCTTGTTGTTGTGGCTGATCTTCTTGAAATGATCCGAGAAAAGGAGGTAGTAGGCAAGTCCCATGCAGATGATGATGGTGACCGGGTAGGAGTCGAAGCTCTTGAGGCCCTGCCCGGGGTTGAAGATCAGCATGATCGCCGAGAAGCCGGCGCCCAGCAGAATCGCCGCCTGGACGGCATTGGGAATCAGGTTGATGAACTTTCTCGCCAGCCCCGTGACCCCCAGGAAGATGCAGAATACGCCGAAGGTCAGCTCGAAGGCGATCAGCGCCTGGATGCGCTCCACGCCTTCCGGGAAGGTCACGCAGTAGGCGATCAGCAGCGGGATCGCCGGGGTGACCCAGCCGGGGACGACGGGGTCCCCGAACAGGACGTGCGCGCAGTACAGGGTCCCGTTGAGGATGACGATGGCCAGGGCCACCTCGAAGGACATCCCCAGCTTGCCGGTCAGCACGGGGATGATGGAAAGACAGACGGTGCACATCAGCAGGCCCTGGATGAAGTCCGCCCACTCGAAGCGGTAGTGAATGCCGGGAATGCGAATGGCGAACGGCCCCAACGGAATACCGGGTTGTATTCCTCCATACTCTCGTTTCATGCTCATGATAAGAAGCCTCCTCCGTGAATAGATGTTTGCCTATGCTTCACTTCGCCGCAGCCGCGGCGATTCCTTTCGACGGTTCCCGGGGGGCCTGCCGGGACAGGCTCGCGCCCGCGCAGTAGACCCGCTCGAAATCCCGCGCCAGCCGCTCCCGGAAATCCGGGTGCGCGATCGCGATGAGGGCCGCCGCCCGCTCGCGGATGCTCTTGCCGCGCAGGTCCGCCGCCCCGTACTCGGTGACGATGTAGTGCACGTCGTTTCGCGAGGTGCTCACGGCCGCGCCGGCGTCGAGGGCGGGGGCGATCCGCGACACGGCGCCTTTGGCCGCCGTGGACGGAAGGGCGATGATGGACTTTCCGCCCCTGGAGCGGCTCGCCCCGCGGACGAAGTCGACCTGGCCGCCCACGCCGCTGAACTGGTCGCGGCCGATCATCTCGGCGTTGACCTGGCCCATGAAGTCCACCTGCAGGGCCGAGTTGATGGACACCATGTTGTCGTGCCGGCCGATGACGGCCGGGTCGTTGGTGTAGTCCACGGGCCGCATGAGCACGTCGGGGTTGCCGTCGACGAAGTCGTACAGCTTCCGCGTCCCCATGAGGAAGGTGGCCACGAACTTGCCCGTGTTGATCGTCTTCTTCCGGTTCGTCACGACGCCGGCCTCGGCCAGGGCGACCACGCCGTCGGAGAACATCTCGGTGTGGATGCCCAGGTCTTTCTTGCCCTTCAGGAACAGCAGCACGGCGTCGGGGATGGCGCCGATGCCCAGCTGCAGCGTCGAGCCGTCCTCGATGAGCTTCGCCACGTTCTCGCCGATGGCCCTCTCGGTCTCGCCGATGACGGGGGGCTTGAGCTCGATGAGGGGCTCGTCCTTCTCGACGATGCAGTCGATCTCGTCGAGGTGGATCTTCTCGCCCAGGGTGCGGGGCATGAACCGGTTCATCTGGGCGATGGTCACCCGGTCGGAGCGGGCAGAGGCGAGCGTGTAGTCCACGGACACCCCGAAGCTGCAAAAGCCGTCGGCGTCGGGGGGGGCGACCTGCATCAGCGTCACGTCGACGGGAAGGATTTTCCAGCTGAACAGGCGCGGGATCTCGGAGAAGAAGCAGGGGGTGTGCAGCGCGCGGCCCTCGGAGACGGCCTTGCGCGTCGAGGCCCCGACGAAGAGCGAGTTGTGCCGGAAGCTCCCCTCCATGCCGGGCTGGGCGTACTTGGCGGGCCCCATGGCCACCATGTGGACGACCTCGACGCCCTTGATCCCGGGGGCACGGGCCACGAGGGCCTCCACCAGGGTGGGCGGCTCGCCGCAGGCGTGGCCCACAACGACGCGGTCGCCGTCTCTAACCTGTTTGAGCGCCTCGGCCGCGCTCATGATCTTCTTTGCGTATGTCTGTTTCCAGTCGCTCATAGAATTGCCTCACCTTTCTCAACACGTCCGGGACGATCCGGTCCTCGGCCGTCTCTTCGCCGTCCACGGTGGCCGCCGCAACCGTGATGAAGGGCGGGTCCTTGGGGTTGTACTTGAAGGCGCACCCCGTCAGGCATCCGCTCAGAAAGATCGCGAGGTCGGCCTCGGAGCTGTTGAACACGACCGGGTGCCCCTCGGCCGTGAGGGCCCGCTCGAGTTCCCGGGCGATGCGGCCGCGGTCGATACGGGGGTTGCAGCCCCCGCAGAAGCGGATGCCGATCGTCGGGCGGCTCATCGCCGGTCGCGCTTGAGAAACCGCAGCGCCTCGTCGATCAGCGCGCGGCTCACGCCCGTCTCGACGAGGACCTCGCCCACCGCGGGGCAGGCCTCGCGGAGGCTTGCCGCGATCACGTCGTTGACCGTCTGTTCTGCGCCCATGCACGACGCGCAGGCCCCGAGGAGGCGGAGCCGCACAACCCGGCCCTCCTCGATTGCCGTGAGCTCGACGTCGCCGTTGTGGGCGCGAAGCAGGGGCCTCACCCGCTCGTCGAGCACCGCCTCGATATCCTGTTCCAGCAGTTCCTTCATGAATCGTCTCGTCCCGTCCGGCCGGGTTGTTTGCGGTTTATCCGTCTCCCGAGAACCCCCCTCCCGCCCCCGCCGGGAAGAGGGGGAGGTGGGGGATTTCTTCGGGAGAGAGTGTTCGTTACGCGGGGATGCCCGCGATCTTCTTCGCCAGCGCCTTCTTCTGCTCGAGGTTGCCCTGGCGCGCGATCATGATCCGTTGCGCCTGGGGCGAGCCCGCCCCGTGCATCGACTCCGTGCGGTACCCCACGGCCGCCGTTCCCAGCGTGATGTTCTCGATGAGGCGCAGGACCCGCATGCGGTGCTCCGTGGGAACGCCCGCCACGCCGCGCAGGTATTTCTCGACGTACTTGCCGGCCACGGGGTGCCTGAGGTCCTTCTCGGAGGGCATGGTGACCATGAGCCCGCCGGCGATGTCCTCGGCCAGCCGCGCGATCTCGTAGGGGAACCGCGTCACGTTCTGCTTGCAGACGTTGGCCAGCAGCAGGTCGATGAGGTAGGTGCCCGAAACCGTCTTGTGGCCCTCGGCCGAGCAGGCGATGCCGCAGGAGTACAGCGTCTCGTTGAGATGCATCATCTCGATGAGCTTGTCCTTCACGTGGGAGGCCTTGTTGGCGCCGTTGTAGTCGGCCGCCAGGGCCGCCGCGCCGATCAGCACGTCGCCCACGCCCACCTTGCAGCCGCCGTAGCTCTGGCGGTGATAGCCCGCGAAGCGCTCCACCAGGGCGCCGCTGAACTCGTACTCGCCGCACATGAAGACGTTCTCCCAGGGCACGAAGAGATCGTCGAAGATCATCATGGCCTCGTGGCCGCCGAACTCCCTGTTGCCCATGTCGAACTGGCCGCCCTCGAGCTTGCGCGTGTCGCAGGACTGGCGGCCGTAGATGTAGACGATCCCCTCGGCATCCGCCGGGGCCACGAAGGACAGGGCAAAGTCGGCGTCGTCCTTCGTCATCGTGAGGGTGGGCATGACGAGGATCCAGTGGGAGTTCACGGCGCCCGTCTGGTGGGCCTTGCAGCCCCGCACGACGATGCCGTCCTTGCGCCGCTCCACGACGCGGCAGAACAGGTCCGGGTCGGACTGCTTGCCGGGGTTGAGGCCCCGGTCGCCCTTGACGTCCGTCATGGCGCCGTCGACGGTCCAGTCCTCTTCCTGCATCTTCAGCATGAAGTTGCGGAAGCGCTTGTGGTATTCGGTGCCCAGCTTCTTGTCCATCTCGAAGGTCACGCTGTCCACGGCGTTGACGGCGTCCATGCCCACGCAGCGCTGGAAGCAGGCGGCCGTCTTCTGGCCCATGAGCCGCTGCATCTTCACCTTCTTCACCAGGTCCTCGGGGCTCTGGTGCAGGTGGCAGAAGCGGTTGATGGTCTTGCCCGTCAGGGACGACTTGGCCGTCATCAGCTCCGCGTACTGCGGGTCCTGCGCAAGCGCGTAGGTCATCTTTACGGAGTTCATCGAGGGGCGGATGATGGGGTGGTCGACGACATTCTTGACCTCTTCGCCCATCAGGTAGACCTTGAAGTTCATCCTGCGCAGACTCTCTTCGTATTGTTCCGGTGTTTTCAACGGCATGATCAAAACCTCCTTTTTAGTCTCCGGGGTCCCCGTCTGCGGTTCGCGTCCGCCGACGAGGGCAACCCCGGCCTCGGAGCGGCCCGGCGCCGGGGAGGATGTTGTTTTCGTTCAGAGAACGGGTTGCGGCGATCGCTTCTTCCGCCGCACTCGGCGGGACGCTCCCGATCCGACGGCCCCTGCCGGGGCTCGTCGATTCGAATGCCGGAGTGCCTGTCCCGGCCGGTCCTTTTACACGGGCCGTGCCCGCACGAAAAAAGGGGCCGTGCAAAACTGCACAAGACCCCTTGAACACTGATGAAAAAAATGATCCTGCTGCAATGCAGCAAAAAATCGGTCCCTTCCGGGCCGTTGCACCGCCGCACAACGTCGTGGCGCATAAAGAAAATAAACGTTTGATTTTCATCGCACTTTGCAGATTTGCAACGCGTGCAGAACTGCAACTACTATCCCGTGAGGTTGTATTTGGTCGCTTTCCGGAAGATCGTGGTCCGATCCACGCCGAGCGCCTCGGCCACTTTTTTCCAGGAGCGATGCTCCCGCCAGGCCTCCTCGATGAGGTAGCGCTCCGTCTCCTCGACGGCCTCCTTCAGCCGCGTCATCCTGGCGGGCAGATGCCGCTTGGCGTGAATCGAGTCGGGAAGGCTCTCCATGCCGATCTCGTCCCCCGGCGACATCACGATCATCCGCTCGATGACGTTCTTCAACTCCCGGACGTTCCCGGGCCAGGAGTAGTTGACGAGCCGGTCCAGGACGTCCGGGGAGAGCGTTTTCCCGTACCCGAAGTGCTCGTTGAACTCGTCGAGGAAGTGCCGGACGAGCAGCGGGATGTCGTCCTTGCGCTCGCGCAGGGGGGAGACGGTGATGGGCACCACCATGAGCCGGTAGTAGAGGTCCTCCCGGAAGGTCCCCGCCTGGAGCATCTTCGCCAGGTCGCGGTGCGTGGCGGCGATAATCCGGACGTGGACGGGGATGGCCTTCGTCGCGCCCACCCGGGTGACGGTCTTGTCCTGGATGGCCCGCAGGAGTTTCACCTGGAGACTGAGCGGCAGCTCCGCCACCTCGTCGAGAAAGAGGGTGCCGTTGTGCGCCAGCTCGAAGAGGCCCGGCTTGCCCTCCTTCTTGGCCCCCGTGAAGGCGCCTCCCTCGTAGCCGAACAGTTCGCTCTCGAGGAGCTGTTCCGGGATGGCGGCGCAGTTGATGCTGATGAAGGGGCTCGCGTCGCCCAGGCCCTGCCGGTGGATGAGCTTCGCCACGAGTTCCTTCCCCGTGCCGGACTCGCCCGTGATGAGCAGCGTCGAGTCCACCTCCGCCATCTTTCCCGCCAGCTCGACGATCCGCGTCATGGGCTTGCTGCGGAACACGAGACACGAGTCCCGGACCTGCAGGGAGCGAAGGTGCGTGAGCTCCGCCTTGTACCGCAGGGCCTGTTCCTTTTCCTTCGTGAGCTGCTCGCGCAGGCTGACCAGCTCCGTGATGTCGCGGACGTTGGTGACGACGCGGAAGAGCTTGCCGCTCTCGTCGAAGATCGGGTTTCCCGTCACGAGGATCTGCTTCTTGTTCTTGACGGTCTGGTTGATCGTGATGCTCCGCAGCTCCTTCATGACGAGCAGAGTGACGGACTGGTCGAAATACCCCTCGTCGACCAGTTCCTGCATGGTGCGGCCGATGACCTCCCGGGCGCGGATCCCCGTGATCCGCTCGTAGGCCTCGTTGATGTCCAGCACGCGGCCGCCGGCGTCGGTGATCCAGATGCCGTCGTAGGAAGAGTGGATGATGGACTCCAGCTCGCGGTTGAGGCCCTTGACGACGCCCAGCTCGTGGGAGATCCCCTCGACGCGGGAGATGTCCTGGAAAACGCTCACGGCGCCCACCACGCGGCCGCCGCGGATGACGGGGGCATAGTTGACCATGAGGTGCGCGTCGCGGCCCTTGAACTTCTGTCCCGTCAGGGGCTTTCCCGACTTCATGATCTCCATGAGCCGCGTGTTGGGGATGACCTCCAGGATGGGACGCCCGATGGCATCGGGCGACCGGACGCCGAGCAGGTCCTCGGCCAGCCGGTTGGCCATGACGATGACCCCGTCGGCGTCGATGGCGATGATGCCGCTCTCGGCGGAATTCATGATCGACGAGACCTGCTCGCGGAACTCGGTGATCACGGCATGGAGCCCCGCAGCGTAAGCCGACCGGCTGACAACGCCGGCAAGCCTGCCGTCCTCCCCGACGACGAGGGCCGGGACAGCCGCGCCGGGCGTGGCAACGATCTCGTCATCGGGCGCCAGGCGGGCCCAAACCCCGGACAGATGGCCGGCGATCGCATCTGTCAGCAACGTCCCGCCCTGCAGGGCCGACAGGAGGCCCTCCCTCGTCAGCGCCCCGATCGGACGGCCTTGCGAATCGGCGACGGGCACGATGTCGACGTTCTTTTCGCACAGGGCCGCCAGGGCCCTCCCGAGCGTGTCGCCCGGGGCCAACGGGTCGACGGGGACGACGATGTTCGATATCTTCATGAAACCCTCACCGCTACGACGGGCAAAAAAAGGCGCTTCCTCCCCGGAAGCGCCTCTCTCGTACCCGTGCCATTGTGCGGCCGATGCGGCCGGTAATCGAGCCGAACCCGGAATTCCCCCCGGGGCGGCCAGCTCTCTGCCCGAATGAAATACTTGAAAACCCGCCCGGTGTCAAGCCGTTACATATTCGTAACGCCTCTCACTTTCCGCCCCGGTCCTTCCCAAAGGCCCTCGCGAAGGGGTTGTTGAAGGGGGCGGGCTCGGGTTTCTTCTTTTCCTGCTTCTGCCTGTCCTGCCGCGGCTTCTCCGGCCTGCGCTCCGGGCGCGTTCCTTTCTCCGGCGCAGCTCCCGCGGGGGGCGCTTTCCTCTCTCCCGTGGCGCCCTTCTTCATCGAAAGAGAGATCCTCTTCCGCTCCAGGTCCACCTCGAGAACAGTCACCTCGACGCGCTGGGCCACTTTCACGACCTGGTTGGGGTCGGAAACGTAGCGGTCGGCCAGCTGGCTTATGTGCACGAGGCCGTCCTGGTGGACGCCCACGTCGACGAAGGCGCCGAAGGCCGTCACGTTGGTGACGACGCCGGGCAGTTTCATCCCGGGCCGAAGGTCCTCGGGCTTCTCGATGCCCTCGGTGAATGCGACGGCCTCGAACCGCTCGCGCGGGTCGCGGCCGGGCTTGGCCAGTTCGGCCACGATGTCCTTCAGCGTGGGGATGCCCACCCTGTCGCTCACGTACTTCGCGATGTCGATGACCTTGCGCTTCGCATCGTCCTTCACGAGATCCGCGACGGAGCAGTCCAGATCGCGCGCCATGGCCTCCACGACGGGGTAGCTCTCGGGGTGGACGGCGCTCGCGTCGAGCGGGTTTTTCCCGTCGCGGATGCGCAGGAAGCCCGCCGCCTGCTCGAAGGCCTTGGGCCCCAGGCGGGGGACCTTGCGCAGGCCCTCGCGCGCGTCGAAGGGGCCGTGCTCGTTTCGGTACGCCACGATGTTGGCGGCCAGCTGGGGCCCCAGGCCCGAGACGTAGGTCAGCAGCTGCGGGCTGGCCGTGTTGACTTCGACGCCCACGGCGTTGACGCAGCTCGACACGACGTCGTCGAGGCTTCTCTTGAGGGCCCCCTGGTCGACGTCGTGCTGGTACTGCCCCACGCCGATCGCCTTGGGGTCGATCTTGACGAGCTCGGCCAGCGGGTCCA
>CAYZKT010000089.1:0-9869 GCA_964478885.1 uncultured Syntrophaceae bacterium
GCCTCCACCTTGGAGAGCAGGCTCGTGACCTGCTCGAAGATGATGTTGAACTGGCTGATGTCGTCGGCTTTCTGGTCGACGGCGCTCTGAAGCTGGGATTTCGGGAAGGCCGGCAGATTCTCCGCGTCGCGGATGAATTTTTTGATGGGCCGCAGGATGATCCAGGTCACGAGCAGCGCGCACAGGAAGGTGAACAGCGCAATGCCGATCCCCCAGGACCGCAGCATCCAGGACGCCTCGATCTGGTACTTCTGGTAGAAGTCGACGATCTGGTACGTCACGATCACGGCAAAGACCGTGATGCCGCTGAAGATGATCGGGATCAGGACGTAGAGGCTGATCTGGAACCGTGATTTCTGCATGTCCGCTTAAAATCCCTTGGTGGCTATCTTGGTCAGATCCCACATGGGCAGGAAGACGGCAAGGGCGAAGAACCCGACCACGAAGGCCAGGCCGACGACCAGAATGGGCCCGATGGCGTCGGAGAGGCGCTTCACGGCGAAGGCCACTTCGTCGTCGTAGTGAACGGAGACCGCCTGGAGCATCTCGTCGAGCTGGCCCGACTCCTCGCCGATCGCGACCATCTGGATGACCATGGGCGTGAAGTAACGGGCCGTGCTGAGGGGCCCCGAGATCCCGCGCCCCTCTTCCACCCGGTCCCTCACCTGGTCGAACTCCCGGGCGATGGCCGTGTTCCCGATCGTGCCCGAGAGGATCTGCAGGGAGTTCATGACGGGCACCCCGCTGGCCTGGAGAATGGAGAAGATGCTGGCGAAACGGGACATGGCGGCCTTCATAAAGAGGGGCCCCAGAAGGGGGACCCGCAGCAGAAAGGCATCCCTCACGAATTTGCCCTGTTCCGTCCTGAAATAGTAGCTGGCGCCCACGATCAGGCCGATGAGCCCCGCAAGCGTGACGAACCAGTAATCCGTCAGAAGGTGATGGAGAAACAGGCTCACCTTCGTCGGCCAGGGAAGCTCGACACCCACGCGTGCGAATTTGCCCCCAACGGGGGAAATCCGGAAATTTAAACCCAAAAAAAACCATATCCCAGGGCCCCCCCCCACTATAAGGGGGTACTGGAGGGCCGATTTCACGTCGGCCTTGATCTTGTGCTCGTGCTCGAGGATGTAGATGAGTCGCTGCAGAACCTCCGGAATCGTACCGCTCGCCTCGCCGGCCTTGATCATGCTGCGGTACAGGGTGTTGAAGGTTTTGGGGTGCTTCGCCATCGCATCGGAAAGAGGGGACCCTTCCCGTACGTCCTGGGTGATCTCCGAAACGATCTGCCTGAGCTTCGGGTTGGTCACCTGGACCTCGAGCACCTCCAGGAGGCGCATGATGGGAACGCCTGCGAGAAACATGGTGCGGAACTGCTTTGTGAACAGGATGAGCTCCTGCATCGAGACGCCGCCCACCCTCTGCTGCAGGCTCTCCCAGGTGATCCCGAGCAGGGCGCCGCGCTCCGATGCGCCCGCGACCCGGGACGGGATCCAGCCGCGGTTCAGCAGCAGCGTCCGGGCCGCGTCGAGCGATTCCGCCTCGATGACCCCGGAGATGCTCGCCCCGGTCTCGTTGATAGCTTCGTAGGAATATTTCGGCATTTGAAAAACAGTGATCCGTGAAATTAAAAAAGCGAAGAGATTCTTTTCTTTCTCTTCCCCCTATACCCTATCCCCGATACCCGATACCCTCATACCATGACCGCCGCCGAGGCCTCCTCGATGGTGGTCACGCCGGAGAGCACCTTGCCCATGGCGTCGTCCTTGAGGGTCCGGAGCTTTCCCTTCTGCTTGAGGATCCGGCTGATCTCCTGGGCCGCCATCCCCCGCAGGATCATGTCCTGGACTTCCTCGTCGTTGAGGACGATCTCGAAGATCCCCGTCCGGCCACGGTACCCCGTCCCCATGCACGCCGGGCAGCCCCGGCCCCGCTGGAAGTTCGCCCCGTCGACCTTCAGCCCCCACGCCGCGACCACCTTCTCGTTGGGCCGGTACCGCTCCACGCAGTAGGGGCAGATCGTCCGGACGAGGCGCTGGGCGAAGGTCGCCAGCAGGACCGACGAGACGAGGAACCGCTCGATGCCCATGTCGATGAGGCGCGTGATGGCCCCCGCGGCATCGTTGGTGTGCACGGTGCTCAGAACCCGGTGGCCCGTGAGGGCCGCCTGCACGGAGATGCCGGCCGTCTCGCCGTCGCGGATCTCGCCGACCATGATCACGTCGGGGTCCTGGCGCAGGATGGATCGCAGGCCGCTCGCGAAGGTCATGCCGGCCTTGCGGTTGAGCTGGACCTGCCGCACCTTCTCGACACGGTACTCGACGGGGTCCTCCAGGGTGATGATGTGGATGTCGGGCCGGTTGATCTCCCGGATGATGGCGTAGAGGCTCGTGCTCTTTCCGCTCCCCGTGGGGCCCGAACTGAGGATCATCCCGTAGGGTTTGTTGATGATGGAGTCGATTTTGTCGCGGTCCTCCTTGACCATCCCGAGCCGGTCGAGCGAGTAGACGCCGGCGCCCATGTCCAGCAGCCGCAGGACGAGGTTCTCGCCGTAGATGGTCGGGATGGAGGAAACGCGGACGTTGATCTCCTTGTTCTCCATCTTGACGGTGAAGCGGCCGTCCTGCGGGATGCGCGAGGTGGCGATGTCCATGTTCGCGAGGATCTTGATGCGCGAGATGATGGGCAGGAACATCTGCTTCGGCGGGGCCGGCACCTCGTGGAGCCGGCCGTCGATGCGGAACCGCACCTGCACGTTCTTCATCTGGGGGCTGATGTGGATGTCGCTGGCCCCCTCCCGGACGGCCTGGGAGATGATGGAGTTGACGAGGCGCACGATGGGCGCCTCCTCGGCCATCCCCATGATGGAACTGGGGCTCACCTGCAAATCGTCGGTGTACTCGGCGGCCGCCTCGGCGTCGACGCCGGAATCGAACTTCATCTCCTCGAGGCTCTCCAGCACGCCGCCCAGGCCGGACTGCATGCCGTAGATCTGGCCGATGAGCTGGTTGAGTTCCCGCTCCGTGCAGACGACCGTCTCGACTTCCTCATTGGTGAGCGACTCGATGTAGTCCAGGGCATTGATGTCGACCGGGTCCGTCATGGCGATCGTGAGCAGCCGCCCCTTCCTCTTCAGCGGCGCCACCTGGTTCTTCTGGGCGATGTCGGCGGCAAAGACGCCGGCGAGACCGAGGTCGACGGGATACTTGTCGGGGTGGTATTTTTCGATCTTGAGCTGCCGGCTCAACAGGTCCACCATCTGGGTTTCCGACAGGATGCCCTGCTGGATCAGGAGCTTCCCGAGCTTCATCCCGGTCTTCTTCTGCTCGTCCAGAAAATGCCGGAGCTGGTCCTCGTTGAGGACCTCGGCGTCGATGAGCATTTCCCCCAGCTTCTTTCGGACTCTCAAGGTCTTGCCCTTTCTTTCCTTCAGGTTTTCAGTCTGTCCTTGACCTGCGGCGACCGCGGGGTCGTCTCCGAACCGGGACGGCCGGGCCGTAAAGCCCGATCAATCGCGACCCGACGGGGCCTTCGGCTGCACCCCGGCCGCCTCTCTCGGCAGGCTCTTCCGGAAGAGAGGCGTCGCAGGCGGCGCGGGCGCGCCGGCCATGGCCGCCGAGGGCTGCCAGGGGCTCGGCGACGAGGCTGCCAGCGGGTAGACGGTCTTGTCCGCGATCCGCGCCTGATAGGCGGCCGCCGCACGCTCCCCCGGATCGACCTCCCCGTCGCGATTCATCGAGATCCCCGTGAGGAAGGCCAGCACCGCCGCGAGGAGCACGGCGGCGACCCCCCACCCGATCGCCCGCCGCTTCCTGCGGCGGGAAGCGCGATTGCGGAGGCACGACTGCACGAGAAACCACCCCGCCCGGGATCGGTTTCGGACGATCATCGCCAGGATGACCTGGTGGCAGAGCATGACGACTTTGCGCGGGACGCCTCCCGTGGCCCGGTAAATGGCGGCAAGCGCCGGCAGGGAGAACTCGACGGGCTCGTGGCCGGCCTGGCTTGCCTGTGCGATTCGGTGCTCGATCATCCGGCGCATCTGGGTGAAATCCAGGGGCTTCAGGCGCAGGCAAACGTTCATCCGGTCGGCGAAGTTCTCCCTGCGCTCCAGGGTCGCGTTGAACTCGGACTGGGCAAAGATGACGATCTGCAGGAGCTTGAAGCGATTCGTCTCGTAGTTGAGGAATTCGCGCAGGATCTCGATGCAGAACCCGGGCAGCTTCTGCCCCTCGTCGATGACGAGGACGACGGCCTTGTCCTCGTCTATCCCGCGGCGGAACAGGTACTGCTTGATCGCCTCCTTGAGCTGCCACTCCGTGAGGCCGCGGGCGGACTCCACGGCGCCCATCATCCGGGCGACGCCCGCCAGGAACTGGATGGGCCCCCCGAAATCGGGGTCCATGAGCAGGTGGAATTCCACGGCGTCGTCCCCGTGAAGCTTGCGGATCAGCATGCGCGACAGGGTCGTCTTGCCCGTCCCCACGTCCCCGATGACCACGTTGAGCCCCCGTCGCAGGCGGATGGAGATCTCCAGCTGCTGGAGGCAGTTGACGTGCTGGGGGGCCTCGAAAAAGAACTCCGGCTCCGGGGAATTGGAGAAGGGTTCCCGGTCGAGGTTGAGGATCTCGAAGTAGCTCATGCCTATTTGCCCGGGGTCGCCCCGGGGACCTCCTTCTTTGCCGGGGCCGGGGCCTCGGCGGGCGTATTCGCTGCCGGTGCGGCGGCCGGCGGCGTCTGGAGAGCGGCCGACGCTTTCAGGATGTGGGGCGTGATGAAGATGAGCACCTCTTCCATCGTCTCGGACCGGTCCTCTCCTTTGAACAGGTACCCGATCCCGGGGATGTCCTTGAGGCCGGGGAACCCCGTGTCGGTCAGCAGGCTGCGCTGCTTCGTCAGTCCGGAGATCACGATGGTTTCAGAGTCCTGGACGATCAGGGTCGTCTCCGTCTGCTTCTTGATGATGTAGGGGTTGCCCTGGACGGTCCGGGTCGAGTCCACCTCGTCCTTCTTGACCTTGATCTTCATCTTGAGGTTCTTGCCGTCGATGACGTGGGGCGTGATCTCGAGCCGCAGCACGGCGTCCTCGAACTTGACCTCCTGGGTCACCACCCCGCTCGAGGTGCTCGTCGCCACGTAGGGGACCCGCTCGCCGTTTTCCGTGTAGGCCATCTGGTTGTCGAGCGTCGTGATGGACGGGCTCGAGAGGATGTTCAGCCGGCCGTCCTTCTGGAGAGCCTGGAGCTGCATCTCGAGGACACTGCCGCCGATCGTGCCGAAGATCAGGCCCAGGGAGCCCGCGCCGCCCGCGGCGGCAAGGGCCGCGGCGTTTGCCGGGAAGTTCATGCCGAAACCCTGGCCGGCGATGCCCGTAGACCCGTAGGTCGGCGTGTAGCTGCCCGACGTCGGGGGTGTCGTGGTCGAACCGCCCGATCCGCCGGGGGTCACGTAGTAATTCTGCCCCCCCCAGCGGTTTGCGTAGACGCCGCCCCACTGCACGCCCAGGGCCCGCGCCGTGTCCTTCGAGGCCTCGATGATGTTGGCCTTGATGAGGATCTGGGCCGTGGGCTTGTCGAGCCGCTCGATCATGGGGATCATCCGCTTCAGGTCGTCCCGGGTGGCCTGGACGATCATGGAGTTGGTGTGCTGATCGACCAGGATGGAGCCGCGGACCTTGCCGTCCCGGTCCTTCGTGAGGATTTCCTTGAGGCTGTCGCGGAGCTTTGCCGCGTCGGCGTAGTCCACGGAGACGACCATGGTGAGCAGCTTCTGGCCGCGGATGCGGTCCCGGGCGGCGTCGAGCTTGATGTCGCGCTCCATGTCCTCCACGGTCATGACGCGGATGATGTCGCCCTCCCAGGCGTAGGAGAGTCCGTTGGTTTTCAGGATGCCCAGGAACGCCTGGTCCCAGGGCTTGTTCGCGATGTTGATGGACGTCTCCCCCTTGACGCCGGAGCGCAGCATGATGTTCACGTTGGCCGCCTGGGCCAGGGCGCGGAGGATGACGTTGATGTCCACGTTGTGCATCCTGAGCGACACGGGACGCGTGGGCAGGGGCTTTTCCTTCCGGGCCGCCGCGTCCGTGACGAGTTCGTCCTCCTCGAGGGGCGGCATGTCCATGATCCGCGCCCGCGGCGTCGGCGAGTGGCCCTTGGAGGTCTCCGCCATGGTGCTCCACTTTTCAAAGAAGGGGTCCTTCACCTGCTTGAGGTCCTTCGCGCAGCCCGCGAGCGAAAGACCGATCACAGGAATGAAAAACCAGCACATCCACCGGGTAAGGGCTCTGGGTTTCAAGGCCTGTCTCCTCTAGAAGGTTTCGTCCTTCAGTTTGATGACGATGTTTCTCTGGTTCTGCCTGTCGGCGATGACCACCCGCGAGGGATCCACGCTCTTGAGGTAGAAGGCGCTGCCGAAATCGAGCTTCTCGCCGACCTGGTAGGTGCTGCCGTTGATGACGGCGAGCTTCCGGTCCCCCATGTCGACATAGCCCGAGTAGACGATGTCCGGGCCGCCCGTCCCTCCCGGTCCCGCCTTGGGCGCCGCCGGCATGACCTTTTTGTAGAACGGGTCTTTCGCCCAGGCCGCTTCCGCCCTGGCGATCACGTAATTCTCGGCGGGGGAGGCAGCGACTTTCTTGAGCTCCGCCGCGATCTCCTGGATGATCTTCTCCGAACCCGTGTACTGATCCGCCGGCTTGGCCCCCTGCCCCGTGATGGCGGGCGAGAGAAAATACACGAGGGCAAAGAGGATCGAGAAAATCATGACGCCGACGATGATCTTTTCGCGCTTGCTCATGGGTTCATTCCCCTTGTTGTCCGTTCCCGCCCCGGCGCCGCGTCAGCCGACGGCGAGCCAGACCTTGAGCCGGAACTCCTTGGTCCCGGGCATCTGCTGGATCTCGATCTCCTCAACCTTCTCGAGGTAGGGCCGGTCGCCCAGCTCGATCAGGAAATTCCGGAAATTGTAGTAGTCGCCCTTCAGGGTCGCGTGCACCCGCATGGTCGACGACCCCCCGACCAGGGAGTTGATGTCGGGGTTGACGGCCACGAGATCGAGTTTCGTCTTTTGGGCCATTTCCCGGAAGATCAGGGAGATCCGGTCCTTCTGCTCCCCGGAAAGCTTCGCCTTCGCCGGCAGCGGGAGGCGACGCTCGACCTTGACCTTCATCCGGTCGAAGAGCTGCTTGGTCATGGGTGCGTAGCTCTGGTGGGTGTTGATCTTCGTCTTGAGCTCGTTGATCTCCGTGTCCAGCCGTGCGATGCTCCGATAGTTGTAGAACCCGATGTAGGCGAGAATCAGGACGACGCCGATCCCGGCGATCAGCAGCGTCAGGCTTCGCGTCGCGAAGGGAATGTTTTTCCTCATTTCCATGGTTCACCCGGCTAGAGCTTGATGTTCAGGACGAAGTGCAGGACTTCCCCCTCGGCCTTGTTCTGCTGCAGCGCCTCGACGACGCTCTTCTGCACGGTGGCCTCCTTCACCAGGGGCGAGCCCTTGAGCCTGAGCACGTAGCTCGAGAGGTAGCCCTCGAGCATGCTTCGCTCCCCCGTGACGATCCCGTCGATCTCCAGGGTCTTCGCCGCCGCCTCGGCCTGCTTTGCCGCCGCGGCGCTCTTCTCCGCCCCTTTGGCCGCGGGGGCCGCCTTCCCTTCGGGCTTGCCGAGACTCGTCTTGATCTTCAGGAACCGGACGTTCTCCGGCGTGAGAGCGGAGAGCTCGCTCAGGACGGCCATGCCCAGGTAGCGCTCGCCGTACTCCTTCTTGAGCCGCCGCTCCTCGCGGTCCTTGGCCGCCATCTGGAGGATCAGTTTCGTGTCGACCATCAGGTTCAGCGACGAGAGCTGCTGGTTGAGATCGGAGATGGCCGCTTTCTTCTTGGACGCGATGCGTTCCTGCCAGGCGAAGACCGTGAGCCCCGAGATGATGATGGCAGCCATGGAAAACAGGATGACCCGGTTCACCCGGCTCACCGTCGCCATCTTCTCCTTCGCCTTGTACGTGAACAGCAGGTTGGGCGTCCGCGAGTTGTCCGACAGCGCAAGCCCGACCGCCACGGCAAGGGATGCCTTCTCGGAGGCCGTGGCCGGCTCCGTGTACCCGGAGAGGTAAGGGATGGAGGGATCCAGGGGGTCCATGACCCCGCTTTCGATCCCGAGCTGTTCCCCGATGTAGTGGATCAGGGGCCGGTAGGCGTTCACGACGCCCGAGATGTAAACCCGGCTCACCTTCTCCCCGCCGAGGTTGGCGAAGGTGCGCTCCACCTGGCGGACAAGGCGGTCCAGGGCCGGGCGGACCATGTCGAAGATGTCCTCTTCCGTAAGATCGTGCCCTGCGTCGTCGGGGGTCAGGGCGGGCGCATCGGGGTCGAGGCTCATGATGAGCTTGTAGGCCTGCGAGGGCGTGATGGTGAAGTCCACCGGCGCCCCTCCCCAGCGCAGCTCCCTCGTCGAGGGGCGCTTGCGGTCGGTGTAGCCCTCGACGAGGGCCTCCACCATGCTGTTCATGCCGGTCTTGATGTCCCGGGTCAGGATGAGGCTGCCCCGGGAGTAGATGTCGATCCGCGCTCCGTCGCGGCCGATGTAGAGGCTCGCGAGGGTTTCACCGTAGGTCGGCATCCACTTGGTGCGGAAGAGGTTCTGGATGGCGAAGGGGGCGATGGCCAGGCCGCTCAGCTGGTAGCCCGCATCGTTAAACAGCTCGACGACGGCCTCCACCTCACGCCGGGGAACCGTGTAGACCATGACGGAGGTCTTCTTGATCCCCTGCTCCACCACGTCGTTCTGGACCTCGAAATCGAGGATCGTGTCCATGTCCTCGAAGTTGAGCTCACGCTTGGCTGTCCAGTAGATCGCGTTTTCCAGCTGTTTGCGCGGTACCTTGGGGATCTTGATGAAGCGCACGTCCACCTTGGAGGAGGACATGAGGTTCCAGAGCTGGAGGCCCTTGCCGGGGCCGCAGAATTTTCCCAGCTCTGATTTCAGGAAGCCCGTGAACTCGTGAGTGCCCCGGGCGGTCGTAGAGGGGATGGGCACGCGCCGGAAATCGACAAGCCTCCACTGATCGACGGCCGATTCTTCCACTTTCACCAGCTGGAGGGCCTGATGGCCGATGTCGACACCGATCGTGGCAGGCCGCTGGAAGGCGGGGGTGAGAGAGGAGAAAGGACTCGCCTTTCTCTTCTTCGGAGCGACGGGCCTGTAGGAGGAGGGCTCTTCTTCGGGCGCCGCTTTTGCCTTTCCCCGGATTACGTTGAGAAGCTTTTCCGTGGAAGAAATTTCTCGATTGGAGGCCATGCTCACCTTCTTGTCGAAAAAAGTCCCGATCAACCGGCAACCGTCATCTCGCCGGAATCCCCTCGTCAAGGGAACAAGAATCCCCGAAACCCGCTCTGCTGGCGGGCCGCCGAGGATCCATCAAAAATCGCGAATAATAATAAACAGTTACGCACAAAAAGAAAAGCCTTTGAAACCATTATCTATTTTTTTATTTTTGTAAATCATTTTTAGGCTTTGGCAACCACTGCAACATTTGCACAATACATGCCATAAAACAGATACTTACCTGTCGCGAAGCGGCGCATGGAACCGACCCTCCATTTTCGGTCCACAAATTTTGCAGGCGCGTCGCTCCTGATCCTGCCCGTGGACTGCGGTCCGGGAAAGGATCGTCGTTACAAAGACTTCCCGCAAAATTGCATGACAGCGACCGGGAAAATCTGTTATGGAGGAAAGGTCCGCCGGCCGGGCGCATGGAAATGCCCGGCGGGATACACTCGACGGGCGGAAAGGAAGCCATGAGACAATTTTCCGTCAGGACGCAGGCGCGCAGCCAGATGATCGACATCACGGGCCAGGTCCGGGCAATCCTCC
>CAYZKT010000090.1:0-9843 GCA_964478885.1 uncultured Syntrophaceae bacterium
CCCGCCGGCAGGCCGCGGCGGTGATCCGGGACAAGGATGTCGTGAAGAAGCTCTTTGACGAGATCGGCGCCCGGTTCGCCGATCGCCAGGGCGGGTACACGCGGATCGTCAAGACGGGCTTCCGTGCCGGCGACAGCGCCCCCATGGCCGTCATCGAGCTGATGGTGAAGCCCGCCGAGAAAAAGGGCAAGAAGGAAAAGTCGGCGAAGAAGGAAAGCAAGCCCAAGGCGGCGCCCAAGGCCAAGAAGGAGGCCAAGCCGAAGGCCGAGAAGGAAGCGAAAGAGAAAAAGCCGGCGGCGAAGAAAGCAACCGCCAAGAAGGCGGCGCCGAAAAAAGAAGAATAGGGCCGGCTCACGGGACCGATCCGGGGCAGGGGCGATCGCCCCTGCCTTTTTCATTTGTGCCCCGCGCCCATTGCTTTGCCCTTGATTTCCGCCGGGAAACATTATAAAAACAGCGATCCAAGGTATCCGGAAGAAAGGAGGATGATCGTTATGGCGGAGGAAAAAATCGGCGAAATCGTAAAATTCTTCGCGAAGCCCAGCGTCGCGGCGATCAAAATCACGGCCGGTGACGTGAAGGTGGGAGACACGCTCAAGTACGTCGGCCACACGACGAGTTTCGAGAACGTCATCGAATCCATGGAGGTCAACAACGCCAAGGTCGAAAAGGCCGTTGTGGGGGACTACATCGGCGTGAAGGTGACGGACCGGTGCAGGCCGGGGGATGAGGTCTTCAAGGTCATCCCGGACTGATCGAACTGAAAAAGAGAAGTTGTGAAGTTGAGAAGCTGGGAAGCTTGGACGGCCGGCGAAACAATCGAGTGTGCATCGTTTTCCAAACTTCTTAGCTTCAAAGCTTCCTAACTTCGTATTGAACAGGCATGAGACAGGGCCGCGGGAGATTCCTATCCCGTGGCCTTTTTGTTTTTTCCGGGGGACGCGTGACAAAGAGGTTGCCCGGGGCGGCGGGGCTGTGGTAATTTGCGCCGACGGTGCACCAAAAGGGTTCAGGGAAAAGGGACACGGGTAAAGGGTCTAGGGTATCGGGTATCGGGAAAGATCAGCAAACCCAACCCCGGCGGTCTGGAGCGCCCTGCCCATAATTGTTCAATCGTCCAGTGATCCTATGAACCGTGACCCTATCGCCTATCTGGACAGGTTGAAGAGTGCCGGGATCCGGCCGGGCCTGGGTCCCGTCCGAGGGCTGCTGAAGCGTCTGGGGGACCCCCAGGACCGTTACAGGAGCCTTCTTGTCGGCGGCACGAACGGCAAGGGCTCCATCGCGTCGAGCCTTGCCTCCGTCCTGCAGGCGGCGGGGTACCGTGTAGGGCTCTACACGTCGCCTCACCTGATCGACGTCAGGGAGCGCATCCGCGTGGACGGGGCTCTGATCTCCGCAGAGGACCTGCGGAGCGGGATTCGGCGGGTCCGCAGGGCGGCTCAAGAGGAAGTGACCTACTTCGAGTTTTCCACGGCACTCGCCTTTTGCCACTTTGCGGCATACCCCGTGGACGTGGCGGTTCTCGAGGTCGGCATGGGCGGCCGCCTAGACGCCACAAACGTTGTCCGTCCCGATCTGTCGATCATCTCGAACATTGCCCTGGACCACGCCGAGTTTCTGGGCCCGCGGCTTGCCGACATCGCCCGGGAGAAGGCGGGGATCATCCGGCGGGGCGGCATCTGCATCACCGCCGCGAGGCAGGCGCCCGTCCTGGCGGTTTTCGAGGAGGTCTGCAGGCGGCGCAGGGCGCGCCTGCTGAGAGTGGGCCGGGAGATCCGGGTCCGCTCGAAACCGGACGGCTCGCTGGCGTGCAAGGGCCCCGGGCTCTCGCTCGAAAACCTCTCGCTCTCGCTGCGGGGGCCTCACCAGCGAGAAAACGCCGCGTGCGCGCTGGGTGCCCTCGGGGTCTTGCGCCGGAGGGGCTTCGACATCGGGGACGAGGCGATCCGCAAGGGCCTCGCCGGCGTCCGCTGGGAGGGCCGGATGGAAATTGTGGGCAGGCGGCCTTCCGTTCTCCTCGACGGCGCCCACAACCCGGCCGGCGCCGCGGCTCTCGCCAGGGCCCTGGGCGAATGCCCGTACCGCCGGCTCATTCTTGTCCTGGGGATTCTCGCCGACAAGGACTGGAAGGGCATGCTGCGCCGCCTCGCCCCGCTGGCCTACCGGGTGATTGCGACCCGCCCTCCTGAAGAGAGGGCCCTGCCCCCGGAGGCGCTGGCTGCCGAGGCCCGTCGCTGGAGCCGTCGCGTGGACATCGAGGAGGATCCCCGGATGGCCGTCGGGCGGGCGCTGGCCGCGGCCGGGGAAACCGATCTCGTCTGCATCGCGGGGTCGCTTTACCTCGTGGGGGCGGTGCGCCCCCTCTTGATCTCGTCGAAAGGAAACGGGCTTGTCGGGACATGACCGCTGATGGGAACAACGGCAGACGGGTCGGCCTGTGCCGGGCCCTGTGGCTCGTCCCTGTGCTCCTGCTTCTCTGGGCCGCGTCGGCCGGGGCACAGCCGTCCCTCGACCTGAGCAAAGCCGGGAAGGGGCCCGTGCGGATCGAGGCCGACCGACTGAGCTACGACCAGGACCCGGACGTCTACCGCGCCGAGGGAAACGTGGTCATCACCTTCACCGGGGGGTTCCTGAAGGCGGACACGGTGACCCTGAACCGGGCAACCGGCGACGCCTGGGCTCACGGCCGCGCCCTTCTCCAGAGCAACGGCGACACCCTGGAAGGCGACATCATCGAGCTCAACCTCGAGACGAAGACCGGCATCGCCCGCGACGGGCGCATGTTCTTCGTCCGGAACCACCTGACCGTCACGGGGAGCGAAATCGAGAAATCGGGCGAGGCCACCTACCGGATCAAGGACGGAACGGCCACGACCTGCGACGGGCCCGTGGCCGACTGGCGGTTCAAGGGCCGGGAGATGGGCGTCACCCTCGACGGGTACGGGACCCTGAAAGACGGCAGCTTCCAGGTCCGCGATATCCCCGTCGTGTGGCTTCCCTGGGCGATGTTCCCGGCGAAGACGACGCGGCAGACGGGGTTTCTCTTCCCCCGCTTCGCGTACTCGCAGGACAAGCTCGGATTCGACACGGAGGTCCCGTTCTACTGGGCCATTTCGGAGAGCGCCGACGCCACGCTGTACACGCGGTACATGGACAAGCGGGGGGTGAAGGAAGGCCTCGAGTTCCGCTACCAGCCGAGTTCGAGCACCCATGGCCTCTTCTACGGGGACTTCCTGAAGGACCAGTGGACGGGGTCGGACACCCCCGGGGGGATCTCCCGCACCTGGACGGAGAAGCAGGACCGATGGTCGTGGTACTGGAACCACGAGACCACCTTCAGCCCCGGCTTCTATTTCCGGTCCGATAACAAAAAGGTGTCCGACATCTATTACTTCCGCGACTTCGACTCGCACAATTACTACCTCGACCACTACGCGGGGTCCCGGAACCGCAAGTTCGAAAAGGTTTCCTTTCTGGCCAACGAGCAGCTCACGAGCTACGACTCCACGGCGCGGCTCGTCAAGGAGTGGCGCTACGTCAACCTCACGGCCCTGGGGCAGTACACGGACAACCTGACGAGCCCCTCCAACGACGAGACCCTGCAGCGCTACCCCGAGATCTCCCTGACGGGCTTCCGGCAACCCCTCTTCGGGACCCGCCTCCAGTGGGAGTTCACCAGCCTCTACGGCTACTATTACCGGACCCTCGGCGAAAGAGGCTCCGCGTTCGACGTGTACCCGAAACTCTCGCTGCCGTGGGCCTTCGGCGAATACCTGCAGGTGACCCCGACGGCGGGCTTCCGGGGGACCCTGTGGGACACGGAGAGCACCAGCGCCTCGGCGGCGGGCGATTCGGCGAGCCGTTCCGTCTACACGCTCGGGCTGAATGCATCCACCGAGGTTTTCCGCACCTACGATGTCGGCTGGGGCGGGGCGGAGAAGGTCCGCCACGCCGTCAAGCCCGAGGTGACGTACCGCTACATCCCCTCCGCCGGTCCGAGCCTGCGGCCCGATTTCGTCCTGCCCGTCGGGAACACGACCGTGGGAGGGGTCGGCGCCTCCGTCGACAGCGAGAACAGCATCACCTACGCGCTGTCGAATACGCTGATCTCCCGGCTCCGCGACGAAAAGGGGAACGCGAACTACCGGGAAATCCTGCGGATGAAGCTGAGCCAGACCTACAACATCACCACCCCCACGATCTACGTGACGCAGCCCACGCTTCTCGTCCCCATCACGACGCCCAACGTGCTGCCGGCGGACCCGACGAAACCCTTTCGGCCCGTCGATCTGGAGGTGGATATCAACCCCTACAAGTACCTGGCGTTCATGACCCGGGCGGCCTACGACGTCAACACGACGGCCTGGGCGCAGATCAACCAGGACATCGCCCTGAGCGACAACCGGGGCGACAGCCTGTCGCTCGTCTACCGGTACACGAGGGACTCCGTCGAATCCGTCGGCCTCATGGGGAAGGCCCGGGTCACGGGCGCCCTGGACGTGTTCGCCGGGTTCCGCAGGGACGAATTCAGCAATGCAAACCTGGAGAAGACCTTCGGCTTCGAGTACCGCCGCCAGTGCTGGGGCGTCACGGTCAGCTACTCGGACCTCGTGGACGACCGGCAATTCGTCGTCCTCTTCTCCCTCTCCGGTCTCGGGCGCGTCGGGGGATTTTCGGCCTCGAGGCAGACGATGGGGTTCTAGCCGCGCAGCGGCTGAACAGGGTCCAGGGGCCAGGGTACAGGGTTGAGAGGGGAGGCGGAACATTTCGGATTCATTAGGCAAAGCGGAAATCCCGTCGTTCCGCGGTTCCGTTCATTTAGCATCTCTCAAATTCCTCTTTTTTTCTTGACAAAAAGCGTCGAGTCGCCTATCCTCACGTTTTCGAATTTCACCAGAGTGGTGCGCCCATGAGTACATTTATGGCTAAAAAGGATGACGTCGACCGCGAGTGGTTCCTCGTCGACGCGCAGGGAAAGGTTCTGGGCAGGCTCGCCCGGGAGATCGCTCACCGCCTCCGCGGGAAGCACAAGGCCATTTTCACGCCCCACGCCGACGCGGGGGACTTCGTGGTGGTCATCAATGCCGAGAAGATCGCGTTGACCGGCAGGAAGCTCGCCGACAAGATCTACTATCATCACTCGGGATATCCGGGCGGGATCAAGGCGTGGCCTGCGGGGAAACTCCTGGCCAAGAAGCCCGGGGAGTTGATCCGTCGCGCCGTGCAGGGCATGCTGCCCAAGAATTCGCTGGGCCGCCAGCAGCTGCGCAAGCTCAAGATCTACGCCGGAGACAAGCATCCCCACGAAGCCCAGAAACCTCACCTGCTTGAACTGTAAGACCGACCGGAGATGGAGTAGTGGCTATGACCGACAAGCGGATTTATGCAACGGGAAAGAGGAAGACGGCGATCGCCCGGGTCTGGATGAAGGAAGGCTCCGGTGCCTTCACCGTCAACAGCCGGAACTTCGACGATTACTTCACCCGGGAGGTTCTCAAGAAGATCATCCAGCAGCCCCTGGAGATCACCAACCAGATGGGCAAGTTCGATTTCTACGTAAACGTGGACGGCGGCGGGATCGCCGGTCAGGCCGATGCGGTCAAGCACGGGATTTCCAAGGCCCTCTGCGAGTTCGACGCGGAGCTTCGGCCGGTTCTGAAAAAGGCGGGCTTCCTCACGCGGGACTCGCGCATGAAGGAACGCAAGAAATACGGCCAGCCCGGGGCCCGGAAGCGGTTCCAGTTCTCGAAGCGCTAAGCGAAACGACCAGGGGGTTCTCGGAACCCCCTTTTTTATGCGGAGGGATGGCAACATGATTCGGGTCGGCATCTACGGCGGCAGCGGGTACACGGGACTCGAGCTGATGCGGATTCTGCTGCGGCACCCCGGCGTGCAGGTCACGGGGCTCACGTCTCGAAAGTTCAAGGGGCAGCCCCTGTCGGACACCTACCCCCTGTTCGAGGGCCTCTCGGACATCCGCTTCATCGACGCCTCTCCCGAGGAACTGGCCGGGATGGCGGACGTGATCTTCATGGCCACCCCGCACGGGGAGGCCATGGCCGTCGCCCCGGCGTTCGTCGCCGCCGGCAAGAAGGTGATCGACCTCTCGGCCGATTTCCGGCTGCGGGATCTCGACGTATTCGCGGCGTGGTACCACAGGCACACGGCCCCCGAGCTCATGAAACGGGCCGTGTACGGCCTGCCGGAGCTCTACCGGGAGGAGGTGAAGAAGGCGGACCTCGTGGCCAACCCCGGCTGCTACGTGACAAGCGCCATCCTGGCGCTGGCGCCCGCCCTTCGGGAAAAGGTCATCGACCCGTCCACCATCATCGTCGACTCCAAGTCTGGGGTGAGCGGCGCGGGCAGGGACCCCGTCATCGGCTCGCTGTTCTGCGAGGTCGACGAGGGGTTCAAGGCCTACAAGGTCAACGGGCACCGGCACAGCCCCGAGATCGAGCAGGAGCTGAGCGTGCTGGCGGGCCAGGCAGTGAAGATCTCCTTCACGCCGCACCTGCTGCCGCTCAATCGCGGCATCCTCAGCACCGTTTACGCGAGCCTGAAAAAAACGCTTTCCACGGCCGAGCTGATTGAATTATATAGAACCTTCTACGACGGCGAGCCTTTCATCCGGGTCCTGAACAAGGGGAGCTACCCGAACGTGTCCTCCGTGAAAGGGACCAATTTCTGCCATCTTGGGCTCGCCGTCGATGAGCGGACGAACCGGGTCATCATCCTGTCGGCCATCGACAATCTCGTGAAGGGGGCCTCGGGCCAGGCAGTCCAGAACATGAACCTCATGTGCGGCCTGCGCGAAGACACGGCCCTGGACATGATCGCCCTCTTCCCGTAGCCTTTCGCGGGAAGGAGCGCAACCGCCATCGACTCGTTTTCTGCACGGGAGGGCATGCCATGGCGCTTCGTCTTTACAACACCCTGACTCGTCGGAAGGAGGACTTCGTCCCCGTGAAGGAGGACGAGGTGGGGATCTACGCCTGCGGGGTCACGGTCTACGACACCTGCCACATCGGCCATGCGCGCTCCGCCATCAACTTCGACGTCATCACCCGATACCTGCGCCACCGGGGCTACAGGGTCACCTTCGTCAAGAACTTCACCGACGTGGACGACAAGATCATCGCGAAGGCCAACAAGGAGGGGGTGGGGTTCCGGGAGATCTCCGAGCGTTACATCGTCGAGCACGACGACGACATGGGCCGACTCGGCGTCGAGCCGCCCACCGTCACGCCCCGGGCCACGGAGCACATCGCGGGCATGATCGCCCTGATCAACCGGCTCATCGGCAACGGCCTGGCCTACGCCGTGCCCGGCGGCGACGTGTACTTTTCCGTCAAGAACTTCAAGGGCTACGGCAAACTGTCGGGCCGCAACCTCGACGAGATGATGTCGGGGGCCCGCATCGCTCCGGGCGAAAAAAAGAAGGACCCCCTCGATTTCGCCCTCTGGAAGGCAAGCAAGGAAGGGGAGCCCTGGTGGGACAGCCCCTGGGGGAAGGGCCGACCGGGCTGGCACATCGAGTGCTCCGTCATGAGCGCCCACTTTCTTGGCGAGACCTTCGACATCCACGGCGGCGGTGAGGACCTGGTCTTCCCGCACCATGAAAACGAGATCGCCCAGTCCGAGGGCGCCTCGGGCAAACCTTTCGCCAAATACTGGCTCCACAACGGCTTCATCAAGGTGGACCACGAAAAGATGTCCAAGTCGCTGGGAAACTTCATCACCATCCGGGACATCCTGAAGGATCACCACCCCGAGGTCGTGCGGTTCTTCGTCCTGCAGGGTCACTACCGAAGCCCCCTGGATTTCTCCGAGGAGGCCCTGAACGAGGCCCGCTTTGCGATGAACCGGCTTTACGAGACTCTCAAGAAGATCCGCGACCTTTTTGCGGCCGACCCGGCGCTCACCGCCGTCGACGTCGGGGAGGGAGAGCTTCCGGAAAAAGAGAAGGCGCTCCTGGGGCGGATTCGGGCCCTGCCGGAGCGCTTCCGGGAGGCCATGGACGACGACTTCAACACGGCCCGGGCGATGGGCTACATCTTCGATGCCGTCCGGCAGGTGAACGCCTTTGTGACCGACGGGCTCAAGACGGCTCCGCCGGCCCTCTTTGTCCTCAACGAGGCGGAGCGGGCGTTCCGCGAAGTGGGCGGCGTGCTGGGCATCCTGATGGAGGACCCCGATGTCTACTTCGAGAAGGATCGGTTGCGGGAGGCGCAGAAACGGGGGCTGCAGGTCGAAGAGATCGAGGCCCTGATCGAGGAGCGGCTCCAGGCCCGCACGGAAAAGAACTGGAAGCGAGCCGATGAGATTCGTGACGGACTGGCGGCCAGAGGGGTGTTGCTGAAGGACTCCAAGACGGGGACAACGTGGACCATCGAAAGGCAGGCTCAAGGCTAAAGGCGAAAAGCAGGAAATGAAAGAGGCCGCCCGGCATACCGGGCGGCCTCTCGATTGCTCCCCTTCCGAGTTCGATGGGTTGTCAGGTTCGCGATGAAGGGAGGCGTCTGCGCGTCCCTTCGGGAATCCTAGCCGAGCAGGTTCTTCAGGCCTTCCGCCACGGGAGCCGTAAAAAGGGCCACCAGGATGGCGTACATCGCAAAGCTGCCGGCCGCCTCGCCGAGGTAAATTTTCTCGTACTTCTGCTTCAGGGAGACGATGATCATGCCGCCGACGATCAGGCACCCGAGGTGGAAGTAAGGGAAGTTCTCCACGCCCGCTGCTGCGTACTCGGCAAAGCAGAAGGTCCCCGTGATCAGAACGACGATACCCGCCAGAATCAGTGTCGAAAGCGTCTTTTTCATGATGCCCCCTCCGAATTTTTTATTATTTCATGTTATTGATTGCCGATCGTTGCCTTTGAGTATTGAAAAGAGCGTGCCATAAGAAAGCCGCCTCTGCAAAAAAATATATATATATATTTGATATTGTTAGAAAAAATATATTTTGCCGATCGTTTTTCTATCTTGTGGCACTGCTCGGCCAGACATCCGCTTTAACGACACGTTAAACCCGGTTCCATGAAATGTGGAAAAGACGGGAGAAAGGCCCGAGGCAAGAGGTAAAAGGTCAGAAGAAAGATGTAAAGGCAGAAGGTGACAAATATTCCAACACAATCAGGCACATAGGGAATGGTCGACCTTTGCGATCCCTGACGGGGAAATAGAAAGGGACAGGTCGTCGCCGACCGGCCCCCATCGGACGTTCATTCGCGTCAGAGCAGCTTGAAGCTCGAGAGGACGGCTTCGAGGGTGAGGCGGTTTTTCTCGAAATCCTGCGCCGTTCCGCAGGCCGCAACGGTGAAGAGCCTGTTTTTTTTCTGGGCCACGGCCCCCAGGGCACGAATCGTTGCTTCATCGGGTCCGTACTGGTATTCGTAGACGATCCCGAAATCGGCATTCTTGACCTCGCCGGCTATGTGCTTGACCAGCCGATGGCCGGCCATGTTGACCGATCGGGCCTTGAGGGTTTCCTTGACCGCGTTCTGCCGGGGATCGGGGATTTCCGTTACGGTGACCGTGACACCGGGGCTGCCGATTTCCAGGCCTGATGCAGGATCCGCAATCCGTCCGCACTCCTTCGGGTGCGCATCGAGCCCTGCAGGGCCCTCGACCACGGTCCAGTCCTGAGGTACGGCGATACTGAAACCCTTCTGCGGCACGTCCAGAGACCTGAAGTCTCCGCGGGACCCGGGAGAGGGACCCCCTGCGGTCTTGCCGCCGAACACCTTGTCGAAAAATCCCATCGCGGACCTCCTTTCATGAGCTCTTGCGCATAAAAAACCGCCACCCGATCGCTCGATCGAATGGCGGCCCGACCATCCAGTTT
>CAYZKT010000091.1:0-9823 GCA_964478885.1 uncultured Syntrophaceae bacterium
TTCTTCCCCTGCTGGGCCAGCCGGTCATTCTGGGCCTGGCCCCCCGGGTTGTAGGCCCTCTCCCACAGCTCGTGGATCTTCCGCTCTTCGGCAAGCCAGTGCTCCCGGTTCTCCCGGTATTCCTGCTCCTTCTTCTGCCGGCGGCTCGATTGCTTGTCGGCTGTCTCCGTCATTCCCGGACTCCTTTCACCCCGTTAGCTGTCGATGAATGCCCCTCACGGCTCCCCCGCGGGGATCGGCTTGAAAGCCCTTCAGGAGGGCCTTTTCCCGCAAAACAGTTTCATCACGAAGGTGGCGACCGCTTCGTCCCTCTGGTTCACGATCCGGTTGCGCACGGTCAGGATGCCCGCGTCCTTGCCCTTGTCGGCAATCTCGATGACCTCCACCTCGCAGCGGATGGTGTCGCCGATCCGCGTGGGCGCGGGGAAGCGGACCCCCTCCATCCCGTAAAAGGCGATAAACGATTTCGGCAGGTAGCTCGAATACTGCCCCAGTCGGAAGGGCAGCGCGAGCCCGATGCTGAGGACCAGCATGCCGTGGGCGATGCGGCCCTTGAAGGGCGTTTGGGCCGCGTACTCCACGTCGGTGTGAAGGGGGTGCCAGTCGCCGGTGAGGGCCGCGAAGTTCACGAGGTCCCCCTCGGTGACGGTTCTTGCCGGCGAGACCATCCGGTCGCCGACCTGGTAATCGTCGAGATACAGGTACTCTTTTGCCATCCGGACCTCCCTGCCCGTCCGGAAATCGCTATCCGGAGACGGGCTCACACGGGCCTCCGCGGACGCAGGCCTTATTTTATGGGATACCGGTAACCGAAAAGAGGGCCCTCGTCTGTAGGGGATGTTTGATATTCCCTGTGGGGGAAGGCGGAAATGTCACCGCAGCCGAAATGTTTCAGTCCAGGGAGGTCAGGCCGTGCTGGATGGCGAACTTGATCAGGGCGGGGATGTCCCGGATGCCCAGCTTCTGCATCAGGCGGCTGCGATAGGTCTCGACGGTCTTGACGGAAAGGAACAGGGTGTCGGCGATCTCGGCGCTGGTCTTCCCCTCGACGACAAGCTGCAGGACTTCCCGCTCCCTTCGGCTGAGGGCGGCCAGGGGGTCGCGGATCTCTTCCGTCTTGTTGAGGTAGGCGCCGATCACCTGGTCCGACACCTTGGAGCTCAGATAGCGGCGGCCCGCGTGGACGTCATGGATGGCGTTGACCAGCTCCCGGCCCGCCGACTCCTTCAGCAGATAGCCGCTCGCACCGGCTTTCAGGGCTCTCAGGATGGACTCCGACGAGGACTGCATGGAGAGCATGATAACCCGCGTGGAGGGGCGCTCCCGGCAGATCTGCGCCGCCGCCTCGATCCCGTTGAGCTCCGCCATGAAGATGTCCATGATGACGATATCGGGCTGAAGCGTTTTCACCTTCCGGACCGCCTCGCGGCCGTCGGCCGCCTCGCCGACGACGCGGATGTTCTCCTGCGCCTCGAGCAGGTAGCGCAGACCGTCCCGGACGATCGTGTGGTCATCGGCCAAGAAGACGGTGATGCTCACAGGGTCACCTCCACCGACACAACGGTCCCCCTGCCCTCCCGGGATTCGAGCGTGAAACGGCCGCCGATCACCTCGGCCCGCTCCGCCATGGTCATGAGGCCCCAGCCGTGATGCTCTCCCGCCTGCTTCACCCGGGACGGATCGAAGCCGACGCCGTCGTCCTCGATGCGCAGCCTCAGCCGGCCCTCCGCGTTATCGATGCCGATCCTCACCGTGCGGGCCCGCGCGTGCTTGCCGATGTTGGTCAGCACCTCCTGAACGATGCGAAACAGGTTGTTTTCGACGGCGGCCGCGGGCCGGGGACGGATTTCCTCGCCCTCCATGACGACCTCGACGCCGGTCCGCAGCGAAAATCGCTCGCTGTACCAGCGGATGGAGGCCACGAGGCCGTAGTCGTCCATGTCCGGCGGCCTCAGGTCCGACATCAGACTTCGGGTGTACTCCGTGGTCTGCTCGACCAGTGTTGCGGAATCCTCAAGCAGCCTCGCGGGCACCGGGTTCATGCCCTCCGCGGGCAGCAGGGACCTCAGCACGTTGAGGTTGATCCCGACGACCGTCAGGTTCTGCCCCACCTGGTCGTGCAACTCCCGGGCGATCCTTCTCCGCTCGCTCTCTTCGGCTTCCGAGAGCTGCACCGAGAGCGTCCGGAGCTGCTCCTGCTGCTCCCTCAGGGTTTTCTCCACCTGTTTGCGCTCGGTGATGTCCTGCATGGTGCTGAAGAACCCTTTGACCTTCCCGTCCGGCCCTCGCTCGGCCTCTCCCATCGCAAAGACGTATCGTGTCGATCCGTCGGGCCGCAGGATTCGTATCTCCAGCCCGTAGGGCGTTCCGTCGAGCACCGCCCGGATCGAGGCGCAAAGCCGGGGCCAGTCGCCGGGATGGACGAACGGTTCGAGGTTGCCGTCGAACGCCTCGCCCTGCCCCGGGTCCAGCCCGAGGATCCGGAACATCTCCCCGGACCACAGGGAGCGTTTCGTGTCCCTGCCGTAGCGCCAGCTGCCGACATGGGCCAGTTCCTGCGCCTTGGCCAGATCCGCGGCAATCTGCCGCAGGGCATCGTCGGCCTTTCTGCGCTCCGTGATGTCGCGGCCGATGCCGAAGCGTCCCGTTGCCCGACCCGTGCCATCGTATTGGGTCGTCACTAGAAACTCCACGGGGACCCGATCCCCGTTCTTGTGCAGCAGCTCCGCCTCGTAGGGCGGGGTGTCCTGGCCCCGGATCCCTCTCTTGAACCGCTCGATGGTGGACTCGATGTACTCGGGCGCGACGACATCGGTGAACGGGTTGCCGACCAGTTCCGGGGCCGCGTACCCCGTGACGATCTCGAACCGGGGATTGACGTAGGTGTAGTTGCCCTGCTCATTGACGACGAAAATGAGATCCAGCGTGGATTCGACGAGGTTGCGGTATTTTTCCTCGCTCTCCCGCAGCGCGTCCTCCGCCTTGCTGCGCTGCAGTTCGGATTTCTCCAGCCGCTTGATCCTCCGGCGCAGGAGCGCGATCTCATCGATGAGCTGCTGCCGGGTCTTCGTCGTGTCCCCCATCTCGAACCTCGAATTCCTGCACCCGCCGCGTACCGCAACGACTGCGTGACTGCACCGACGACAAGTCGCCTGTTTCCCTATGCTTTTTGTCACTTTTCATCCCGGAATGCAAAACTTATCTGGGGCCGAAGGTTGTCCCGCCGATGGTCCGGAACTTGCAACGCACTGGAAGGATTTATCACCGGAAAACAAGGAGTTATCGCCATGCAGACCTGGAACCCGTTCAACCCGATGGCCGCGGCGCCGAAGTGGTTCTTCGACGCCTGGGAATACGGCGTCGATGCGGCACAGCGGCAGATCCTCTTCATGGATGTCCTGCGCAAGCGCGGCAACAACTACATCGAACACCTGCGCAGCGGGCAGCCGCCCGTCCTGACGTTTCACTACGAGATGATCCTCGACGGGCGGACGTTCGAGAAGCCCGTGAACTTCGCCCTCGTGCGGATCGTGGACCGGCGGCATGAGGACGGGGGTGGAACGGAAGGCGCCGAGCGCCGAACGGGCGACCGCCGCAAGGCGCCCGAGATCCCCAAGCGGCCCATCGTGATCATCGACCCGCGGGCGGGACACGGCCCCGGGATCGGGGGGTCGAAGCGCGACTCCGAGATCGGCATGGCCCTCGACCACGGCCACCCGGTCTACTTCATCCTGTTCTACACGGAGCCCATGCCCGGCCAGACGCTCAAGCACGTCGTCGCGGCCGAGGAGCGCTTCATCGAGGAGGTGGTGCGCAGGCACCCCGAATCGGGGAACCCCGCCATCATGGGCAACTGCCAGGCAGGCTGGGCCTCGGCCCTGCTCTGCGCCGACCGCCCCGACATCGCGGGGCCGCTCATCCTCAACGGGGCCCCCATGTCCTACTGGGCCGGGGTGTCGGGCGTCAACCCCATGCGTTACAAGGGGGGCATGCTGGGCGGCGTGTGGCTCACCTCGATGCTCTGCGACCTGGGCAACGGCAAGTTCGACGGGGCGAATCTCGTCTCGAACTTCGAGTCGCTCAACCCGGCCAACACCCTCTGGTCGAAGAACTACAGGGTCTACTCCGAGATCGACACGGAGGAGGAACGGTTCCTCAACTTCGAAAAATGGTGGGGCGGCTTCTACCTGATGAACGCCGAGGAGATCCACTTCATCGTGAGCAACCTCTTCGTGGGCAACAAACTCGAGCAGGGAACGCTGGAGCTGCACGAGGGAGAGCCCCTGAGCCTCAAGAACATCCAGAGCCCCATCGTGGTCTTCGCCTCGAAGGGCGACAACATCACTCCGCCCCAGCAGGCCCTGGAGTGGATCCCCCGGGTGTACCGCTCCATCGACGAGATCCGGGGGCTCGGCCAGGTCATCGTCTACATCATCCACGAGGACATCGGGCACCTGGGCATCTTCGTCGCGGCCAGCGTGGCGAAGAAGGAGCACAAGGAGATCATCCGCAGCTCCGAGATGATCGACTTCCTCCCGCCGGGCCTTTACGAGATGGTGATCGAGGGCGACGTGGCAAAGGGCGACTACACGACGCACTTCGAGGAGAGAACCCTGGAGGACATCATTGCCCTCGGCGATTCCCCGGAAACGGAGGAGGACTTCAGCATCGTGGCGCAGGTCTCCGAGTTCAACGACCGGATGTACCGCAGCTTCGCGGGCCCCTGGGTCAAGTCCGCGACGACGGAGCTCTCGGCAGAAATGATGCGCTGGCTCCATCCCCTGAGGCTGCAGCGCTATGCGATCTCGGACATGAACCCGGCGCTGCGCCACCTCGGCGCGGCGGCGGCCCAGGTCCGGGCCCACCGCAAACCGGCGCGGGAGGGCAACCCCTTCAGCGCCTGTGAGAAATCCCTGTCGACCTTCACCGAACAGTGGCTCGATTATTACCGCGACTGCCGCGACCGCGGCCAGGAGTCCCTCTTCCGCGCGGTCTACGGCCATGAGGCTCTCCAGTACTCCTCCATTGCGGCGGGCACGCTCAAGGCCCTCACCGGGGAGAAAGAGGCCGAAATGTCCTGGGAGGACTACGAGACGTGGCTCCGGCAGAGATGGATCGAGAACGCAGGGAAGGGAGGCCTCGCCGAAGGTCTCGTCCGGGCCATGATCGCCATGGCCCGGGTGGGCGGCGTCATCGGCCGCCGGCACTACGCCGTAGCCGCGGAGATCGCAAAGACCCACAAGGTCCTCCGGAAATTCCGGCCCGCCGTCTTCCGCCGCATGGTGAAGGAGCAGTACTGCATCCTGCAAGCCGACGAGGAACGGGCGCTCGAGGCGCTCCGCGAACTCATCCCCGGCGAGCACGACCGCGACGAGGCCCTGGCCCTGGCCCGGCGCATCGCCCTGGCCGACGGTTCCTACCGGGAACAGGAGAAAGCCATGCTCGCGAAGATCGCCCGCGGTCTCGGGATCGATCCCGCGGAACCGGCGGAGAATAAACTCTTGAAATTCACCGGCGAGAAACGTATGTAAGGGAAAAACAGGAGGGCTCCGAGATGCTCAAGATCCTGAAGCTCAAACAGCTGACCTTCGTCGTGCCCAACCGGGTGGGCCTGCTGTCCGAGGTCACCACGTTTCTGGCCAACGGGAAGATCAACATCGAGGCCCTCTGCGCCTACGGGCGCGGACCGGAGGGCGTCTTCATGCTCGTGACGGACAACAACGCCAAGGCGAAGAAGATCCTCACCCAGATGGGCGCCGAGGTGAAGGTGGAGGAGATCATCGCCGTGGAGCTTCCCAACAAGCCGGGGCAGCTGCAGAAGGTGGCCAAGAAGGTCTCCGAGGCCGACGTGGACATCAACTACGTCTACGGGAGCCCCACGCGGGGCAAGATGACCGTCGTGTTCAAGACGGCCGACGACAGGAAGGTTCTCAAGGCACTGCAGAAATGATTCCGGCTGTCCGGATCGTGCAGACAGGCAAGGCGCAGCGATGACCGCTGCGCCTTTTTCTGTCGCCCGCCCTTGCCACAGCCCGCCATTTGTGGCATGAACGGATGGCGGTGTCGGGTGTTGTCTTTGCCCATGATTCCATCGCTCCACTGTTCCAATTTCTTGAAATGAAAGGCGGGATTATGAAGACAGCGGACCTGTTCAGGCTTGACGGCAAGGTGGCCCTGGTCACGGGCGGGGGCCGGGGAATCGGCAAGTTCATCGCCACGGGACTGGCCGAGGCGGGGGCGAGCCTCGTTCTCGCATCGCGCAAGATGAAAAACCTCGAGGCCGCTGCGGGTGAGATCAGGCAGTCCTGCAGCGTCGAGGTCCTGCCCGTGGCTTGCGACGTGGCAAAAGAAGAGGATATCGACGCCCTCGTGAAGGCGGCGCTGGCAAAATTCGGCCGCATCGACATCCTGGTGAACAACGCGGGGGCCACGTGGGGCGCCCCGACCCTGAAGTTCCCCCTGGAGCGCTGGGACCAGATGTTCAGCGTCAACGTCCGCGGGGTCTGGATCCTGACCCGGAAGGTGGCCGTAACCATGAAGGCGCAGGGCGGCGGCACCATCATCAACATCTCCTCGATCATGGGCTTCCGGGGCTCCGACGAGTACCTGCACCCGGCCGTCCCCTACAACTCCACGAAGGCGGCGATCAACGCCCTCACGATGAACCTTGCCGTCAAGCTCGCCCCGTTCAAGATCCGGGTGAACGCCATCGCGCCGGGGTTCTTCCGCACCGACATGATGGCCTACATCGAGACGCCCGATTTCAAGGAATCCCATGAGAAGGCAATGGAACTCGTCCCCATGAGGCGCTTCGGGGATGTGGACGACATGAAGGGCGTGGCCGTCTTCCTGGCTTCGGACGCCTCGGCTTACATGACGGGGCACGTGCTCGTCAACGACGGAGGGTTTCTGGCGAAGTGACGGGCCGGGGTGCGACATCAGCGGCCTGATGCAGAAAGGGGGATCGGTGACATGGCCCGATCCCCCATCCAAAGGAGGTAGTGATATGACACAGAAGCCGCATCCGGATGGGTGCACTGCCCCGGCTTCACCCCTCGCAGACTGCCTGACATAAAATTCCACGGTGGATCATGACAGGACTTTTCTAAAGATCAATATAGATAAAATATAGATAAATCATAAACCATTTACCTACATTTTTACTTGACAGTGCCGGCCGGTTGTACTATTTTCCCATCCGTTCGTTTTTCTTCCCCTTTTTCACCAGAGAGACCGATGAACGACCCCGCAGCAACGTTCGACAGGTTCACGTCAGGCGCGACGGGGTATCGAAAAATGCCATGCCAGTGAAAACGGGCATCCATGATGGATTCCCTCTTGCGAGGGGATGACAACATCGAAGCAAGCTTCGGGGAATTCACCCGGAGTGATCACATTGCCCCCTGCCGCTCAAAAGGGGGAGGATGCAACGCATGGGAAAAACCGTTGAAGAGACGAAGAAGCCGGGCGATGACGCCTCGCAGGCAAAGAAGCCGATCTCCGCGCTGCCGGCAGACAATGCCTGGTTCCGTAACATGGTGGCTTCGTCGCCCATGGGCATCTCCATTGCCCGGGACGGGATCACCATCTATGCCAATGATGCCTGCGTGAAGATGTTCGGCTACGACAGCGCGGAGGAGTTCCTGGGCACCTCCCGGCTCAACCGCGTCGCCCCCGATTACCGCTGGCAGCTGAACCTGTACACCAACAAGCGCAAGAGGGGGGAGGCCGTCCCCAACCAGTACGAGTTCATGGGACTTCGCAAGGACGGCACGACCTTTCCCGTCTTCACCGAAATCGCGGGGGTCCCCTTCGGCAACGAAACCCTGTCCGTTGCCTTCTTCACCGACTTCACGGAAAGAAAGCGGATCGAATCGGCGCTGCACGCAAGCGAGAAACGTTACCGCACGCTGGTGGAAACGGCCGACGATTTCATCACGGAGATCACATCCAAAGGGGTCATCCTCTACGCGAGCCCGCGTATGGAAGCGGTCACGGGGCTCAAACCCGCGGTGGTGCTGGGCAAGACGCCCTTCGACTTCATGGAACCGAAACTGTCGTCGCGCATGAAGCGACTCTTCGCGGAGAAGGCAAGGAAAGGGGAGCCGATCCGGGGCTTCCGGAATATTGTCATCCGCCCGGACGGCTCGTCCGTGACCCTGGAAACGAACGCCTCCCCCCTCTTCGATCCGGACGGGAGGCTGGCCGGCTACTGCGCGGCCAGCCGAGACATCTCGCATCTCGAGCGGACCGAGGAGGCGCTTCGCGCCGGCGAACAGCAGTACCGGAACCTCATCGAGTCCATCGACGAGTACATCGCCGAGGCCGACGCGTCGGGCCGCTGCGCGTACGCCAGCCCGAAGGTCTTCGACTTCATCGGGTACGGGCCCCACGAGGTGATCGGGAAGAGGCCCTTCGATTTCATGGAACCGGCCGAAGCGGAGAGGGTGGAACGGATCTTCCGCGAGAAGGCCTCCCGGGGCGAATCCTTCGATTACCTGGAGCACACCCTGATGCACAAGAGCGGGGCCGCAGTCATCGTGGAAACCTCCGGGACGCCGTTCTTCGACGAGGACGGGGACCTCCGGGGTTACCGGACGATCTCGCGAAACATCACGCGCCGCAGGCAGGCCATGGAGCAGCTGGCCATGGCCGAGTCGAAGTTCAGGGACATCTTCGAGAACGCCGTCGAGGGGATCTACCGAAGCGTCCCCGAGGGGCGGTATGTCGACGTCAACCCCGCCTTCGCCCGGATCTTCGGGTATCCCTCGCCGGAGGAACTCAAGACGGCCGTCAACGACATCGGTCGTCAGCTCTACGCCGACCCGGAGGTCCGCAGGCAGTGCGTCCGGGCCGTAGAGGAACGGGGACACGGCAGTTTCGAGATCGCGATCCGCCGCAGGGACGGCAGCACGGGGTGGGTCTTCAACAACGTCCGCGCCGTCCGCGACGCGCAGGGCCGCACCCTGTACTACGAGGGGTTTGTCGAGGACATCACCGAGCGCAAGCGGATGGAGGAGGAGCTCCGAAAGGCCTACGGCGAGCTGGAGGAGCGGGTTCGGGAGCGAACGGCGGAACTCGCGCGGGTCAACGAGGCCCTGCGCCTCGACATCGAAAAGCGCACGCAGGCCGAGGAAACCCTCCGGCTGCGCGAGAGCGAACTGGAGCTCCGGTCCCGGAAGCTCGAGGATCTCAACACCACCCTGCGGACCCTGCTGGAGCAGCGGGACCAGGACCGGATCCTGCTCGAGGAGCGGGTCATCGCCAACATCAACAAGCTGGTCATGCCCGCCCTGGAGAAGCTGAAGTCGACGCCGGTCACCCGTCAGGCGACCGCCATGCTCGGGGTCCTCGAAGCCAACCTCAAGGAAATCGTGTCCCCCTTCTCGCAGCAGCTCTCGGCGCAGTCGGCAAGCCTCACCCAGACGGAGGTGCAAATCGCCAACTGCATCATGCAGGGCATGCGCTCCAAGGAGATCGCCGGCCTGATGAAGCTCTCGAAGGGCACGGTCGACTTCTACCGGAACAACATCCGGAAGAAACTCGGCATCCGCAACCAGAAGGCCAACCTTCAGTCCTACCTGCTGGCCCACTTCAAGATGTAGCCGCGCGGGCGGGGCGAGGGTTCAGGGTTTGGGGCAGAAGCAAGAAAAGGGATCGGACACTGCGGGTCACTTCTTTTTGCCTGCGGCCTCCGCCTCCTCGGGCGTCCTGCGCCGGACGTCCTTTCGCCAGGGGTTCTCGAAGGCCACGCAGCCATCGCCCGAGCGGAGCTCCCGCTTCACGAAGTCGGCGATGTCGCTCGACGGCATCATGAGGCGGC
>CAYZKT010000092.1:0-9586 GCA_964478885.1 uncultured Syntrophaceae bacterium
ACTGCCTCGGGACGTACCACGTGACGAACCGGGGCGTGTGCAGCTGGTACGACTTTGCCCGGCGGATTCTCGAGTACGCACAGGTGGCGGGGGTGACCGTGGTGCCCATCCGGTCGAGCGAGCTGGACCGGAAGGCCGCCCGCCCGGCCTACTCGGTGCTGAGCAACCGCAAGTTCATGGAGGCGACGCAGAAAACCATGCGGCCCTGGCAGGTCGCCCTCAACGACTACCTGAGCGGCCAGAGCCACATCCACCGGTGAGGACAGGGTCCAGGGGCCAGGGTTCGGGGTGTTGAAGAATTCCTTTAAATGAGGGTTGGATTTGAGCCGGAGAATCATTGTGCTTCCCGAGGAGGTCGCCTCGAAGATCGCCGCCGGCGAGGTCATCGAGCGGCCCTCGTCCATCGTGAAGGAGCTGCTCGAGAACGCAGTCGACGCGGGCGCCACGGACATCGCCATCGACCTGCGGGGCGGCGGCAAGGAGGCGATCCGGATCGCCGACAACGGCACCGGCATCGGCACGCAGGATGTCGCCGTGGCCTTCGAGCGGCACGCGACAAGCAAAATCCTGACCGTGGAGGATCTCTACGGCATCCGGTCCTTCGGGTTCCGGGGCGAGGCGCTGCCGAGCATCGCGGCGGTCGCGCGCGTGGAAATGACCACGCGGCGGCGCGGCGATGTGGAGGGGACGCGCATCGTGGTGGAGAACGGCGACGTCCTGGCCGTCGAAGCCGTCGGCTGCCCCGAGGGAACGACGATCACCGTGAGCCGCATCTTCGATTCGCTGCCCGTGCGCAGGACGTTCCTGCGGCAGGACGCCACGGAGCAGGGCCACTGCCTCGACATCATCGTCCGCGTGCTGCTCCCCCACGGGCGCGTGAGGGCGAAGGTCACGGCGGGGGAGAGGACGCTGCTCGAGGTGCCGCGGACGGAGATCCTCCGCGACCGGATCGTCCTGCTGCTCGGCAGCGACCTGCGCAATCACCTGGTGCCCGTCGAGGGCGCCGGCGCGGGAATGAGCCTTTCGGGGTTCGTGTCCAAGCCCGATTTCACCCGCTCCTCGACGCGGAGCATGTTCTTCTATGTCAACGGCCGCTACGTCCGGGACGTGGTCCTGTCGCAGGCCGTCATGAACGCCTACCGCAATCTTCTCGAGGCGAGGAAATACCCGGGTTGCGCCGTTTTCGTCGAGATTCCGCCCGACGCGATCGATGTCAACGTGCACCCGGCCAAGCTGGAGGTTCGTTTCCGCCGCCCGCAGGACGTGCGGGAGCTGATCCAGCGAGGCCTTGCGGAGGCCCTCTCGGGCCTCAGGCCGACTGCGGGGGCACAGCCCGTCGCCGCGATGTCCCGCTGGCAGGCCGCCCCGGGCCGCACCGGTGTGGCCGAGGCCCTGCGGCGTTACAGCCTCTCGGCGGGGATCGCAGCCGCCCGGCCGCTGCCGACCGCAGGCCCCATGGCGGATGTCCCCGATTTCGGCGCGGCACCCGGGGATCTTTTCACGCAGGGGACGGCCCCGCAGCAGCCGCTGACCTTCTCGTCCCTCGACTATCTCGGCCAGGTGGACGGAACCTACCTCGTCTTTGCGGCGTCGGGCGTGATGATCCTTCTCGACCAGCACGCCGCCCACGAGCGGATCCTCTACGAGACGCTGAAAGCGTCGAAGGGCTCGGGGCTGGAGGTGCAGAGCCTGCTCATCCCGGAGGTCCTGGAGATGAGCCCCGGGGACTTCCAGCGGCTCACGGCGTCGAGGGACCTGTTGCTAGAGGCCGGCGTGGAGGTCGAACCCTTCGGCGAGAACACGGCTGTCGTCAAGTCCGTGCCGGCCCTGCTGGGCGACACGGACGTGCGGGCGCTGGTGGGGGAAATCCTGGACGGCATCTCCGACTCGGGGATTCCCCAGGACGAAAAACGCAACCGGATCTTCGTCCGGATGGCCTGCCGCGGGGCGATCAAGGCCAACCAGCCTCTCACAGCCGAGGAGGTGAAGCGCCTGTGCCGGGACCTCGACGGAATCCCTTTCGCCTCCAACTGCCCGCACGGCAGGCCGGTGTTCATCGAGCTGCCCGCCTCGGTGATCGAGAGAATGTTCAAGCGCACATAAAGGACGGAAGTTAGGAAGTTATGAAGTTGAGAAGTTCGGAAAAACAGGGAGACTGACAATAGCTTTCAGCTTCCCCAAGCTTCTCAACTTCCTAGCTTCCCAGCTTCCTGAACGAGTTCGATTCTGATTTGCATACCTTTCCTGCCATGGAGACACGAAAGCCAAAAGTCATCATTATCCTCGGGCCGACGGCAGTCGGCAAGACGGACCTTTCCCTGGACCTGGCGTCTGAATTCAACGGCGAGATCATCAGCGCCGATTCCATGCAGGTCTACCGCCATCTCGACATCGGCACCTCGAAACCCTCGCCGCAGGAGCGCGAGAGGGTTCCGCACCACCTCATCGACGTCGTGAACCCCGACGAGGAGTTCAGCGCGGCCCGCTTCAACGAGATGGCGCGCGGCATCATCGGGGATCTCGCGGGCAGGAAGGCCGTATTCGTCGTCGGGGGCACGGGGCTCTACGTCCGGACCCTGACGGGGGGTCTGATCGAAGGCTCCGACGCGGAGCTCCGAAAGCGTTACCGCGAGAAACTCGAGCGGGAGGATGGCGAGAGTCTCCACGGCAGACTCCGAAGGCTGGACGCCCCCGCGGCCGAGCGGATTCACCCCCGCGACAGGGTCCGGATCGTCCGGGCGCTGGAGGAAGCCGAGCTGACCGGGGAGCCGATCTCGGCGAAACAGCGGCGGCACGGCTTTCGCGACATCCGGTACGAGGCCCTGAGGATAGGTCTCTACCGCGACAGGGAGGAGCTGTACCGCCGTATCGACAGCAGGGCCGCGCAGATGGTCGAAGCGGGCCTGGTCGGGGAGACAGAAAAAATCCTCCGCATGGGATACAATGAAAAAAACAAGCCGCTGCAAACACTTGGCTATCGACACTTCATTCACTACTTGAAGGGAGGCGTGGCCCTCGAAGAGGCCTTGCGGTCCATGCAGCGCGACACCCGTCACTACGCCCGCCGCCAGATGACCTGGTTTCGCAGGGAGGCTGCAATCGAGTGGTTTCACCCCGGCGAGGCTGATGCCGTGAATGCCCGCGTTCGGGCGTTTCTCGCGAGCAGGTAAGAGTGTCCGCCGCCCCTGCCGAAGAGCCTCGATCCCTTGAAAAATCCTTGACTTAAGTCGCCTGACCGGATAGAAAACCGAACATTACGACCTCTCCGCGCGCGGTGAGGCAAATCGGGATTTCAAACGAACAGCGAAGATCGAATGGGGGGAACGATGGACGTGAATACACTGCCCAAGACCTACGATTCGAAGGATGTGGAGGCAAAGTGGTACGAGTTCTGGCTCAAGAACCGCTATTTCCACGCGCAGGACGCGAGTGACCGCAAGCCCTTCTGCATCGTCATCCCGCCCCCCAACGTGACGGGGATGCTCCACATGGGGCACGCCCTGAACAACACCCTGCAGGACATCATGACCCGCTACCGGCGCATGCAGGGCTACAACGCCCTCTGGATGCCGGGCACGGATCATGCCGGGATCGCCACCCAGAACGTGGTCGAGCAGGAACTGGCCAGGGAGGGCAAGACGCGGCACGACCTGGGACGCGAGAAGTTCATCGAGCGCGTCTGGACGTGGAAGGTGAAATATGGCGGCGTCATCCTGAACCAGCTGCAGCGGCTCGGCTGCTCCTGCGACTGGGAGCGCGAGCGCTTCACCATGGACGAGGGGCTCTCGAGGGCGGTGCGCGAGGTCTTCGTGCGGCTCTGGCATGACGGGCTCATCTACAAGGGCGACTACATCGTCAACTGGTGCCCGCGCTGCCACACGGCCATCTCGGATCTGGAGGTGGAGTTCGAGCAGGAGAAGAGCAACCTCTGGCACATCCGCTACCCCTACGCCGACGGCACGGGGGAGATCAGCGTGGCCACCACGCGCCCCGAGACGATGCTGGGCGACACGGCCGTGGCCGTCAACCCCAACGACCCGCGGTACAAGGACGTCATCGGCAAGATGGTGATCCTGCCTCTCGTCAACAAGGAGATCCCCATCATCGCGGACGACTACGTGACGATGGACTTCGGCTCGGGCGCCGTGAAGATCACCCCGTCCTGCGACGCGGCGGACTTCGCCATGGCCGAGCGGCACAACCTGGAGATCATCAAGATCATGGACGGCAGCGCCGTCATCAACGAAAACGGCGGCGTCTACAAAGGCCAGGACCGATACGAGGCCCGGAAGAACGTCGTGAAGGATCTCGAGAAGGGCGGCTACCTCATCAAGATCGAGGACTACAGCCACAACATCGGTCGCTGCTACCGCTGCAAGACGGACGTCGAACCCGCCGTGTCGGCGCAGTACTTCGTCAAGGTAGCGCCACTGGCCAAGACGGCCATTGCCGCCGTCGTCAAAGGCGACACGAAGCTCATCCCCGCCATGTGGGATGCCACCTACTTCGAGTGGATGAACAACATCCGCGACTGGTGCATCTCGCGGCAGATCTGGTGGGGCCACCGGATTCCCCTGTGGACCTGCGAGGGCTGCGGCGAGGTGATCGTGCAGACCGACGACCCGGCGGGGTGCCCGGCGTGCAAGGGCAAACAGCTCAGGCAGGAAGAGGACGTCCTGGACACGTGGTTCAGCTCGGCCCTCTGGCCCTTCACGACGCTGGGCTGGCCCGACGACAAGCCGGCCGTCAAGACCTTCTACCCCACGAGCCTGCTCATCACCGGGTTCGACATCCTCTTCTTCTGGGTGGCCCGCATGATGATGATGGGCCTCTACATCATGAAGGACGTGCCCTTCAAACACGTCTACCTGCACGCGCTGGTGCGCGACGCGCACGGCGACAAGATGAGCAAGTCCAAGGGCAACATCATCGACCCCCTGGAGATGATCGACAAATTCGGCGCCGACGCCTTCCGGTTCACCCTGGCGGCCTTCACGGCCCAGGGGCGCGACATCCGCATGTCCGAGGAGCGCATCGAGGGCTACAAGCACTTTGTCAACAAGATCTGGAACGCCACCCGGCTGTGCATGATGAACCTCGAGGGCTACCCCGACGGGCCCGTCTCGGTGAAGAAAGAGGACTGCTCGCTGGCCGACCGGTGGATCCGTGCGCGCCTCAACGACACGGTCGCCGAGGTGACGCAGAGCCTGGACGAGTACCGTTTCAACGATGCGGCGGCTCACCTGTACCGCTTCATCTGGCAGGAATTCTGCGACTGGTACCTCGAACTCATCAAGCCGGTGCTCTACGGCAAGGACAACCCCGCAGCGAGGCTTGCCGCCCAGGAAACGATGATCACCGTGCTGCGCTCCAGCCTCGAGCTCATGCACCCCTTCATGCCTTTCGTGACCGAGGAGATCTGGCAGAAGATCTCCAAGGGCGGGCCCTCCATCATGGTGGCAAGCTTCCCGACGGCGGACGAGCGGTTCCGGGACGATGCGGCGGAGCGGGACATGGGACTGCTGATGGAGATCATCGGCTCGATCCGCAACATCAAGGGAGAGAAGGGGATCTCGCCCTCGAAGAAGCTCAAAGCCCTGGTGACGACGGAAGAGAAGGGCCTGCTGCCGCTTCTGCAGTCGGGTGCGGGCTACGTGGTCAACCTGGCCCGTCTCGAGAGCCTTTCCATCGTCTCCGCGGGGGAGGAGCCCACGGATGCCGCCACGGGTGTCGCGGGCCCCGTGAAAGTCTTCGTCATCCTGGAAGGGCAGCTCGACAAGTCGGGCGAGAAAGCCCGTCTCGAGAAGGAGTTGGCCAAGATCGAGAAGGAGCTTGCCCAGGTGAACCGCAAGCTCGAGAACCCCGACTTCTGGCAGAAGGCAGCCCAGGCCGTCATCGACAAGGAGGAGGGGAAGGCGAGGGCGCTCAACGAGCGGTTCGACATCCTGCAGGAGGCCCTCAAGAAGTTATAAGAGAAGTTGGGAAGTTGGGAGGTTGAGAAGCTGTGAAGTTTGGGTGATCGGACAGCCGGGCAAAGCGTCATGTTTGCCCGAACTTCTCAACTTCATAGCTTCATAACTTCGTGAACACCTGTTGCCGGGCAAACAAAGCAGCCCGGGAGAAGCAGGACCGACAGGGTTAAGTGAGCGCGACCATGCTGGAGATGGAGGCCGTCAGAAAGATCATCCGCAGGGCCCTCGAGGAGGACATCCGCTCGGGGGACGTGACGACGGCCTGTGCCCTCACGGGCGACGAGACGGGGAAGGCCACGGCGCTGGCCAAGGAAGACCTGGTCGTGGCGGGCCTGGAGGTGTTCCGCGAGGTATTCCGGCTTCGGGACCCGGGGCTTTCGTTCCGGACGGCGTTGAAGGACGGCGACCGGGTCCCCCGGGGGACCGTGCTGGCCGTCGTGCAGGGGTCGCTGGCAAGCATTCTCACGGCCGAGCGGGTCGCCCTGAACCTGTTCCAGCGGATGTGCGGGGTGGCCACCCTGACGAGGCAGTTCGTCGACGCCGTGGACGGCACGAATGCCGCGATCCTCGACACGCGCAAGACCATGCCGGGCCTGCGCGTGCTCGACAAGTACGGCGTGCGGGTCGGCGGCGGGCGGAATCACCGGTACGGGCTCTACGACGGGGTCCTGATCAAGGACAACCACATCGAGGCGGCCGGCGGCATCGGAAAGGCAGTCCGCCGGGTACGGGACAGGGCCCCGCTGCTGGCGAGGGTCGAGGTGGAGGTGAAAACCCTCGCCGAGGTCCGGGAGGCCCTGGCGGCGGGCGCGGACGTGATCATGCTCGACAACATGCCCGTCGACGACATGAAGAAGGCCGTGGCGCTCATCGGGGGAAGGGCCTTCGTGGAAGCCTCGGGGAACGTGACCCTCGTTACGGTGAAGGCGATCGCCGCCACGGGGGTCGATTTCATCTCCTCCGGGGCGCTCACCCATTCGGCCCGTGCCTCGGACATCTCCCTGAAGGTCAAGAGGAAACCCTGAGCGATGGACGTCAACGTCGAAGATCTCAGGCGTTTTTTCCTCACGAAGACCATCGGCCGGAGAATCGAGTTCCACGAGGAAACCGGCTCGACAAACAACGAGGCCCTGCGCCTCGCCCTCGAAGGGACGTTCGAGGGGACCGTGGTCATCGCCGACGCGCAGTCCGAAGGCCGGGGACGGCTGGATCGCGTCTGGGAATCGCCGCCCTCAAGGAATCTGTACTTCTCCGTCGTCCTGCGTCCCGACATTGCCGCCGCCTCGGCGTCGCTCGTCCCGCTGATGACCGGGGTGGCCGTGGCGGACGTCATGTCGCAGTACTGTCCGGAGCGGGTGAGGCTCAAGTGGCCAAACGACGTCCTCGTCGACGGGCGGAAAATCTGCGGCATGCTGACAGAGATGAGGACCCGGGGCGATCGCGTGGCCTTCATCATCGTCGGGATTGGCGTGAACGTGAACATGCGCAGACTCGATTTTCCGCGGCAACTCCGCGAGACGGCCACGTCCCTGCAGATCGAGACGGCCTGCGAGCTCGACCGGTTCGATGTTGCCGTACGTCTCTTCGAAGCCCTGGAACGCCGGTACCGCATTTTTCTGGGCGGGGGACAGGAGACGATCCGGGAGGCCTGGCTGCGGTATGCCGACATCGTCGGCAGGCGTGTCGAGGTCGTCTTGGGGCAGGCCGTGCAGCGGGGTACCGTATCGGGCCTCGACGCGAGCGGGGCCCTCCTCCTCGAGGGGGAGGCCGGCGTGCAGCAGGTGCTGGCCGGGGATGTCTATATCGAGAGGTTGTGACCATGCTTCTGGCAATCGATGTGGGAAACAGCAACACCGTCCTGGGGCTCTACGACGGCGACAAGCTCATCTACGACTGGCGCATCCGGACCGTGGCCAACCACACGGTCGACGAGTACGGAATGCTGATCGTGAACCTCTACAAGACCGTCAAGTCGGGCGCGAGGCCGGTTACCCTCACGGGCATCATCATCTCCTGCGTTGTCCCGCCCATGCTGAACATCCTGGAGCCCCTCTGCAAGAAGTACTTCGGCCTCAAGCCCCTCATCGTGGAGCCCGGGATCAAGACCGGCATGCCCATCTTCTACGACAACCCCAAGGAGGTCGGCGCCGACCGGATCGTCAACGCCGTTGCGGCCTACGAGAAATTCAAGACCGAGCTGATCGTCGTGGACTTCGGCACGGCGACCACCTTCGACTACGTCTCGAAGAAGGGCGAGTACATGGGGGGCTGCATCACGCCCGGCATCGCCATCTCCAGCGACGCTCTCTTCGACAAGGCCTCCAAGCTGCCTCGCGTCGAGCTCAAGAGGCCCAGGACGATCATCGCCAAGGACACGATCAGCAGCATGCAGGCGGGGATCATGTTCGGCTACGCGGGGCTCGTCGACGGGATCGTCGACCGGATGAAGGCCGAGACCCGCACGAACCCGAAGGTCGTGGCCACGGGGGGGCTCGCCAAGATCATCGCGCCGGAGACCCGGAGCATCGACGTCGTCGACGAGTTCCTGACCCTCGACGGGCTTCGCCTCATCTTCGAGAGGAACAAGTAGCCCTGCCGACCCGCGCGGCGGGATTCCGCCGGACCGGCGGAAAACGGGGGTGTGTCCCATGGCCTTTGAGCACCTGAGCAAGAAACAGCTCCTCCGGAAGATGGAGTCCCTCCGCCTGGAGGTGATGGAGTACGAGAAGCAGGAGAGCGAGAAGCTCTACGAGGAGAAGCTCTACCGCTCGCTGGCCGTCACCGCCGAGGCGGGCGTCTACATCATCAAGGACGGGGTGTTCCGTTTCGTCAACCAGTTCACGGCGTCGAGGCTGGGATGCCGTCCCGCGGAGCTCATCGGGCAGAAGGCCTCCGACTTCGTCCATCCCGACGACCGCGAGGCGGTCGCGAAGATGGCCAGGGACATGCTCCGCGGCAGGCGCGCGCAGCCCTACGAGTTCCGGACCGTCGGCAAAGACGGGCGGGTCCACTGGATCCTCGAGTCCGCCACCCCCATCGATTTCGGCGCAGGCCGCGCCGTGCTCGGGCAGTCGATGGACGTCACCCGGCAGGTCGAGGCCCGGGAGCGCCTGGCCCGGCTCGAGGCCCTCGAGGCATCGATCCTCGAGTCGATCCCCCACGCCGTGATCGGCCTGAAGAACCGGCAGATCATTTTCGCCAACGACGGCGTCGAGAAGGTCTTCGGGTGGAGGCGCGACGAGGTGATCGGCCAGAGCACGCGGATTTTCTACCGGTCGAAAAAAGAATGGGCCGTCGGGGCGGACAATCTCTACCGCTCCCTGGAGACGCAGCGGACCTTCACCGCCGAGGTCCGGCGCAAGAGAAAGGACGGCGCGCCCATCGTCTGCCGCCTCACGGCGTCCCGAATAGGCCCCGCGCTCGTCGACAAGCAGGTCGTCATCACCTACGAGGACATCACGGACCAGAAAGCGGCCGAGGAAGTCTACATGACCATGGCCGAAAGCTCCCAGGTCGGGGTGTACGTAGTGCACGGCGGGACGTTTCTCTACATCAACTCCATCGGGGCGGCCTACGCCGGCTACCGCGCCGACGATCTGATCGGCGCGAGTTCC
>CAYZKT010000093.1:0-9560 GCA_964478885.1 uncultured Syntrophaceae bacterium
TGTCCCGCAACATCTTCAACTCTTCCGTCAATTCAAAGTTCATTTCGATTCTCCTTTTGCGCGAGTCCCATGCCGCGGAAAAATCCGTCGCCCTCGGCTAGAGCGACCCCCCGCCCAACAGCAGGGCGATCTTCGGGAAAAAGATGAGAAGAACGATCTCGACGACCATGACCAGGAAAAAGGGGAGGAGCCACCGGAAGAGATCCTCCATCTTCGCTTCCTTGCCGCCCAGGGCGGCCGCCACGTAGGTATTGACGCCGACGGGCGGGGTGATCAGGGCCATCTCGCACATCACGGTGATGTAGACGCCGAAAAAGATCGGGTCGATCCCCAGGCTCAGGGTGACGGGGTAGACGATGGGCAGCGTGACGATCATCATGCCGTAGATATCGAGGAACATGCCCAGGATGATATAGACCGGAATGAGCATGAGAAGGAATGCCTCTTTCCCCAGGCCCAGCCCCGTGATGTACCCGATCATCTGGGGCATGGCATCGGTGAGCACGAGGAAGCGGGCAAAGAGAATCCCGCCGGCGATGATGGTGAGGACCATGGCCGTGAGCTGGCCGGAACGCATCAGCGAGGCGAGCACCCCTTTCCAGGTGAAGCGCCTTGCCACGATCATGGCGAGAAGCACGAACGCCGTGGCGCAGCCGGCCGCCTCCGTGGGCGTATAGATGCCCGTATAGATCCCGCCGATGATGATGACGAAGATGATGGGGATCACGCTCATCTTCGGCAGTGCCTGAATGCGCTCCTTCCATGTCGCGTCGTCCCCCCGCGGGGCAAGTCCGGGCTTGACCAGGGCGATAACCAGCGACACCACACAGAAAAGGAAGGCCAGGAGCAGTCCGGGAAGGATCCCGGCGATGAAGAGCTTGCCGATGGACTGTTCCGTGACGATGGCGTAGAAGACCATTCCGAGGCTGGGGGGGATGAGGATCCCGAGGGTTCCGCCCGCCGAGAGGGCGGCGAGGGACAGCCCGGGGAAGTAGCCGTGGCGTTTGAGCTCCGGGTAGCTCATCGAGCCGATGGAGGCGACCGTCGCCGTGCTGGAGCCCGTTACGGCGGCGAACCCTGCGCAGCTCATGAACGCCGTGATGAGGAGCCCGCCGGGAAGGCGGGAGATCCACTTGTGGACGCCGTTGTAGAAATCGGTGGCAAACCCCCCCTGGTAGGCGAACTCACCGGTGAGGATGAACAGGGGCACGCAGACGAAGGTGTAGGACAGGGCGTGCTCCCAGGTGACGATGGAGAGCTGGTAGAGGGCGACCTCCAACCCCTCCACGTACGTGTACCCCGCAAGCCCGGCGATTCCGAGGGCAAAGCCGATCGGCACACCGATAACCATCAGGACTATAAGCAGGGCGATGCAGCCCAGTGTGATTGCGATCATGGGATCCATGCGGATTCTTTCCTCCCCTCTCGTACGGGTTTCACGCCGTGAGCTCAGTCATGATGTTCTCCGTGCTTCTTGCCTTCGGGCGGGATCACCATGGACATCGCCAGCTGCGTCACGAAGAGCATAAGGCAGATCAGTGCGACGATCTTGAAGGGCCAAATCGGCATCAGGAGCTCCGAACTCACCTGGCCGGCTTCGAGGGCGTACATCAGCTCCTCCCAGATTTTGAACGCCATGACTCCGAAGAGCAGCGCCCCCGCGGCGCCGACAAAGGCATCGGCCGCTTTTTTCGTCGTGCCGGCCATTTTCTCGTAGACGATCCCCATGCGGACGTGGGTCGAAGCATTCCAGCAGTCGGTCAGGAAGAGGAAGAAGCACATGAGAAGCAGGTATTCGACGATTTCGTGGGCGCCCAGCAAGGGGTCGTTCAGAACGTACCGGAGAAAGACGTCGTACGAGATGAGGGCCATCATGGCCAGGATCAGCAGCGCCCCGGCGTAAGCGAACCAGCGGGACACGGCTTTGAGCAGCGCATTGATCGTATGGAGCAGTGTCACATCGGCCTCCCTCGATCGGCGGTCGGCCTGAGGCCGGCCGGGTTGGCGGGCGGGGCGGCCGCCGGGGCCGCCCCGCACCGGGGGGTTCCGCGGGGCGATCCCGCGGAAACGGACGTTACATCATCTTCTTCATGTCGGCCTTCTTGTTTTCCTCGAGCAGCTTTGCCCGGGGCATCTTCTCGTACTTCTTCACGAGGCTGTCCATCTTCTGGAGCATTTGCTTGGCCTGCGCCCCTTTCTTGGCCTTCTCGCAGTCGCCGATCCACTTCTCGTCCACGTTCTGGACGGCGGCCTTGAACTTCGCCGCCTCCGCCGCGCTGACGTTGATGACCGTTCCGCCCTTCGTCTTCCAGGTCGCGAGCGCCTTGACGGTCTCGTCCTCATAGCCGTCGGCCACGTTCATGCCGCCTTCCCGGAACACCTGGAACACGATCGCCTGCAGCTCGGGGGTGAGTTTCTTCCAGGCACGGGGGCTGATGGCGACGGGCACGTCCGTCGTTGCGATGGGCAGCACGGTCACGTACTTGCCCACCTCGTAGAGGCGGTAGGACACGGCGCTCGCCGGGCTCATGAAGGTGCCGTCGATGACGCCCCGCTCGAGCGATTCGTAGATCTCGGGGGTGGGCATCATGACCGGGACCGCCCCGATCGCCTTCAGCACGTCGGCGTGGATGCCGCCGCCGCTGCGGATCTTCATGCCCTTGAGATCTTCCAGCGTCTTGACGGGCTTGCGGGTGGCCACGAGGAAGTAGTTGTTCGTCACGGACCAGTAGGCCAGTTTGACCCCCGCCTTTTCATATTCCGCCTTGATGAATTCCGGGTAGAGCTCCTCCATGACCCGCACGGCGACGTGGGAGCTGGGGTATTTGAAGGGCAGGCCGCCGCCGAGGGCGAGGTTGAAACCCGTGGGGTCGTAAATGGGGTAGGCCAGCGTGATGTCGGAAATCCCCGAGCGCAGCGCCTCGAAGCCCTTCTTCGCGCTGTGCAGCGCCTCGGTATGGTACATGCGGATCTTGACGGCGCCGCTGGTCCGCTTTTCGATCTGGTCGGCGACCCACTGGTGGCTCACCTGCAGGTGGTGCGTGGGCGGCAGGTAGGACGACCATTTCAGCACGACGGGGTCGGCAGCGGGCGCGGGCGGGCAGGCCAGCATGACGAGCGCGGCCGCGAGGACAACACAGAACATTCCTGACTTGAATCGGGACATCTTCCACCTCCGTTTCCTTCCGGCAAAGCTTTTTCACACAATAAAGCCGTTGCGCCCGCCCGGGCCGCCGCGCTGCCGGGATGCGGCGGCCGGCCCGGACGGGCACGGCCTTTACTTCTCGATACGGTCCCGGATCGTGATGGCGAAATCCGGGCAGATGTAGAGGCACTTCAGGCAGCCGATGCAGCGCTCCGGGCGGGAGGCCAGCGAAGGCCGGTAGCCGCCCGGGTTGAAGCGGTCGGAGCGCGCGAAGATCCCGAGTCCGCAGACCTCGCGGCAGTAGCCGCAGTCCTTGCAGGCCGCTTCGTTGACGGTGACGTCGAATTCCCGCAGGTCGCACGAGAGGCACCGAGCGGCCTCGCGCATGGCCGTTTCCGGGTCCAGGACCTTTTCGACGATCTCGAAGTCGCCCAGGCGCTTCTTCGGGGCCGAGAGCCTCGCCTCGGCCCGGGCCGTCCCCCGCGGGGCCGCCTCGGGCGCCTCCTCGTCCAGCGGCCGGCCCGCCAGGCGGTCGATGACACCCGTGCCGCCCAGGAAGCGGTCGATGGAGACGGCGGCCCTGCGGCCCTGGCCGATGGCCGCGATGATGGAGGCGGGCCCCGTGGCGGCGTCGCCCCCGGCAAAGATGCCCCTGGCGGACGTTGCCAGGGTATCCGCGTCGACGGCGACGGTCCCGTTCCTGTTGCGCTTGAGGGTGGCCGCCGGCACCTCGACCTCCTGGCCCACGGCCATGACGACCGTCGCGGCCTCGAGAGCGTATTCGCTTTTTTTCACGGGAACGGGGCGCGGCCGGCCGCTGGCGTCGGCCTCGCCGAGGGCCATGCGGATGCACGTCACCGAACCCTTCTCGATGCGGACGGGCGCCGTGAGGAACCGGATCGCCACGCCCTCCTCGAGGGCCTCGGCGATCTCGTCGGCCGATGCGGGCATCTCCGCCCGGGTGCGACGGTAGAGGATCGTCGCGTCGGCGCCGAGCCGGCGCGAGGCGCGGGCGGCGTCGATGGCCGTGTTGCCCCCGCCCACGACGAGGACCTTCTTGCCGATGCGGGGCGCCTTGCCCGCGTTGACGGCCTTCAGGAAGGTGAGGCCGTCGACAACACCCGGGCCGTCTTCGCCCGCAATACCCATCTTGAGGCCTCGCCAGGCCCCCGAGGCCACGAAGACGGCCTCGTAGCCCTTTTCGAGGAGGGCCTCGACGGAGTCGATCTTCTTCTTCGTGCGGATCTTGACGCCCGCCTGCTCGATTGCCTTGATGTCCCGGTCCACGACCGCATCGGGCAGCCGGTATCCCGGGATGCCGTAGCGCAGCAGGCCGCCCGCCTCGGCCAGGGCCTCGAAGACCGTCACGTCGTGGCCCTGCAGGCTGAGGTAGTACGCCGCGGTGAGCCCCGCGGGGCCCGAGCCGACGACGGCCACCTTCTTCCCCGTGGGGGACAGGCGCACGGGCCTGGGCTGTTTTTTCCACCCCTTTTCGGCCGCGATCCTCTTGAGCATGCGGATCGCCACGGGGCCCTCGAACTGGTTGCGGGAGCACTTCGCCTCGCAGGGGTGCACGCAGGCGTACCCGCAGACGAAGGGGAAGGGGATCCTCTCCCGGACGACGGCGAGGGCTTCCTCGAAGCGGCCCTCCCGGACGTATCGCACGTAGCTGGGCACGTCGATGCCGGCCGGGCAGGCCTCCTGGCACGGTGCCACTTTCCTGTTGCTTGCGTTCACAACGCCCACCGTTGAACTCCTTTCTTGCACTCGGCCGGCTAGCGGGCCGCGAGGTCGCGGCCGGCCGCCAGCACCTTCAGGTTCATCTCGACGGCAGCGCCCTTGAAGCGCTTCCGGATCATCTGCTCCAGGGTCTCCATCTTCACGACCCCCGTCTTCGCCGCTACGGTTCCCAGGGCCAAGATGTTGACGCTCAGTTCGTTGCCCATATCGCTTGCCGTCTGCGTGAAGGCGTAGCCCGTGAAGTTCGGGGCCGTCCGGGCGTTCGCCAGCGTGCTGTCGTACAGGATCGGAACGCCTTTGGCCGCCCAGCCTTCGTATTTCTTCGTCGCTTCCTCCGTCAGGGCGAGGATGCAGTCGGGCGTCTGGACCTGCTGGAAGACGATCTCCTCGGTGTCGATGATCACCTCGGCGAGCGACAGGCCCCCGCGGCTCGCGATGCCGTAGGACTGGGTCTGGACCACGTTCTTGCCCTCGAGGATCGCCGCCTCGGCCAGGAGGATGCCCGAGAGGATCAGGCCCTGTCCGCCCGTGCCGGCGAGGATGATCTCAACATGTCTGCTTTCCGTTGTCATGCGATGCGCCCTCCCTTCAGCCTTTCTGCGCCCGGGACTTGACGAGCTCGTACTGGGTGTTGAAGTCCGGGAAGTCTCTCGACACCAGAGTCCCGATCGCCAGCCGCTCGGCGCGCTCGGCCTCGGGCAGGCGTCGGTACTGCTCCACCTCGATGGCCCGGTCCCGCAGCCAGTGCAGCATGTCGGGGGTCTCCTTCATCTCGTTGTGGCGCCCGAAGTGCGTGGGGCAGGGGCTCACGACCTCGACGACCGAAAAGCCCTTCTTCGTCAGGGCCTCCTTCATGTTCTCCTTCATCTCCCAGCCGTGGTAGGGCGTGCAGCGGGCCACGTAGTTGGCCCCCGCCGCCTCGGCCAGCGTGCAGATGTCGAAGTCCCGCTCGGGGTTGCCGTACGCCGTCGTGCTCGTGTAGCGCTGGGGAGGGGTCGTGCCCGAGACCTGGCCGCCCGTCATGCCGAAGTTGAGGTTGTTGAGGATGATGGCCGTCAGGTCGATGTTGCGGCGGCAGGCGTGGATGAAGTGGTTGCCGCCGATGGTCACGCCGTCGCCGTCGCCCATGATGGCCACCACGTTGAGCTTCGGGTTGTAGGCCTTGATGCCCGTGGCGTAGGCCAGGGCACGGCCGTGGGTCGTGTGCAGGGCGTTGGTGATCATGTAGTCGTCGGCCTTGCCCGTGCAGCCGATGCCCGTGACGACGACCGTGTCCGTCGTGGTGTAGTCGAGCTCCTCGAAGGCCCGCAGCAGGGCCCCGAGCATGGTGCCGATGCCGCAGCCCGAGCACCACATGTGCGGGAGGATCCCGCCCCTGAGGTATTTCGTTCCCGTTGCGTGTGACACGCCCGCCTCCTTTCTATTTCGCGCCGAGCATCACGGCCAGGATGTCCTGGGGCGTGATGATCGTCCCGTTGTACTTGTTGACCCGCCGCAGGTCCATGTCGGGGCCCACGGCCTTGCGGACCTCGCCGGCGATCTGGCCCGAGTAGTTCATCTCCGGCACGACGACCGTCTTCGCCCGCCGTCCCAGCTCGGCCACCTCCCGGTCCGGGAAGGGCCACACGGTCTGCAGCTGCAGGACGCCCGCCTTCACTCCCTGCTTGCGGGCCTCGAGGGCCGCGGCGCGCCCCGACCGGGTCGTGGCGCCCAGGGTGACGAGCAGCACGTCCGCATCGTCCGTGTCGAAGGTTCTCGTCAGGACGATCTCGTCGCGGTGCCGGTCGATCTTCTCGTGGAGCTGCTTGACGCGCCAGGCCGCGTTGGCCGGGTCGTTGTTGCTGTAGCCGTCCAGGCCGTGCATGGAGCTCGAGACGTGGAAGACGTACTCCCCGCCGTAGGCGGCAAGCGGCGCAACGCCGTCCTCGTCGGCCTTGAAGACCTTGTAGTCTGCGGGGGGGCCCGACGGGGTCTTGCGGTTCACGATCTCCAACTCGCCCGGGGCGGGCACCTCTACGCTCTCGCGCATGTGGCCCACGATCTCGTCGGGCATCAGCACGACGGGCACCCGGTAGCGCTCGGCGAAGTTGAAGGCCGTCACGGCCAGGGTGAAGCACTCCTTTACGCTCGAGGGGCACAGGGCGATGACGCTCTGGTCCCCGTGGCGGCCCCAGCGGATCTGCATGATGTCCGACTGGGCAGGCCGCGTCGCAAGCCCCGTGCTCGGGCCTGCGCGCTGCACGTCGACGACGACACAGGGAACCTCGCCCATGACGGCGAGCCCCAGGTTTTCCTGCATCAGCGAAAATCCCGGGCCGCTGGTGGCCGTAAACGACTTGGCCCCTGCCAGCGAGGCGCCGATGACGGCGGCGATCGACGCGATCTCGTCCTCCATCTGGATGTAGACGCCGCCCAGTTTCGGCAGCTTTCTCGAGCACTCCTCGGCGATCTCCGAGGACGGCGTGATCGGGTAGCCCGCGTAGAACCTCGCCCCGGCGTAGATCGCCCCTTCCGCGATGGCCTGATTGCCCTGCATTAAGCGAATCTCTTTACCCAAGGTCATTTCCTTTCAACTGAGACTGTTATGGAACTGGCTAAGGGCAAAAGGCTAAAGGTAAAGAAAAAGCCTTTTGCCATCTGCCTTTCGCCTTACGCCCTTCTTTTATCCCACACCTCGGGGTTGCACAGGAACTCGGGCCGATTGCCCTCGAGGGCCTCCAGAATCCCCCGCGAGACGTCCACGGCCATGTTCACCAGCGCCAGGTCCGTCATGGCCGCCATGTGCGGCGTCACGAGGACATTCTCGAGGCCGAAAAAGGGCAGGTCCGCGGGCGGCGGCTCCTGCTCGAAGACGTCGAGGGCCGCCCCGGCAATCCTGCCCTCCCGCAGAGCGCACAGCAGGGCCGCCTCGTCGACGATCCCCCCGCGGGAGGTGTTGATCAGGAAGGCCTCCTTCTTCATCAGGGCCAGTTGCTTCTCGCCGATGAGATGGTGGGTCTCCTTCATGTGCGGGACGTGCAGGGAGACGAAGTCGGTATCCCGGATCGCCTCCTCGAGGCTGTTTACGCGGCACACGGCGTGTTCCTGGAACGCCTCGTCGCCCACGAGGGGGTCGAATGCCTTGATGTCCATCTCCAGGCTGCGGGCCAGCTCAGCGAGCCTGCGCGCGATGCGGCCGAACCCGACGAGTCCCAGGCTCTTGGCCTTGAGCTCCAGGGTGCTGTAGCCCATCTTCTGCACCAGCCCCGGCAGCGAGCCCGCGACGGCGAACTTTCCTTCCCGCAGGGCCTTCTCGGCCCGGTTGAAGTTCTTGGCGCAGTGCATGATGGCCCACAGGGCATGCTCGGCCACTGCGTTGGTGTTCGCCCCGGGCGTGTTGACCACCTGGATCCCCAGTCTCGTGGCCGCGGCCACGTCGATGTTGTCGATCCCGATGCCGTGCCGGCCGATGACTTTCAGGTTCTTGCCGGCGTTCATGACGGCGTGGCTAAGGGGGGTGCTTCGAATGAGAAGGGCGTCGGCGCTGCAGACGAGGGGCAGCAGCTCCGCATCGGAGGGCGAGGGTGCGATGACGACCTCCGCCGCGCTCTCCAGGATGCCGATCCCGACAGGCGAGATGCGTTCAGTCAAAAGTATTTGATATTTCAATGGCCGGTCTCCTTTCCCGTGCTTTCAGGTTTGTGACGGCCGAGCAGGAATCATCAATCTGAAATTTTGTATTCAATATGATTTGATACACTCTCGGGCGGGGGGGTGTCAAGGATTTTTTTTGAACCGCGTATTATTGTAAATACATAATATAATTGACGATAAATAATTATGTAGGGATTCTTGGGCACTGGTAAAAAAGCACTTGCTTTCGGTACCGCACCATGCTAGCAAGTGCCGATAATCTGAAATTTCAGACTTCATAGCATGCCTCGTCCCGATGGATGTGACGGGGCGACGCCTTGGAGGACAAAGACCGTAGACCTTTCACCGGAGCACAGGGGAGAAAAACCGGATGGCCGCCGAAGAGCAGTCCACACTGATCGATGTGACCAACATCAACGAGAAGGTCTACAATTACATCAAGACCAATATCATCAATTACAACTATCCCCCCGGCTACAACCTGAATCTCAACCAATTGAGCGAACTGCTGGGTGTGAGCCCCACGCCCATCAAGGACGCCCTGTTCCGGCTGGCGGGCGAAGGGCTCGTCGAGATCGCCCCCCGCAAGGGCACCTATGTGAAGGATGTGACCCTCGAGGACATCCACGAGATCCTGCAGACCCGCATCATCCTGGAGACGGCGGCCGTGGAGACCATCACCGCCTCGCTGACGGACGAGCAGATCGCGCGGTTCGAGGAACTCTTCCGGCAGATGATTTCGTTCGGAGCCGGGGAGAGCGACGAGAACAGCTACAAGGCCTACATGGAACGCGACAGCGAGTTCCACCTGCTGTTCTTCCAGATCATGGGCAACCAGCGCCTGCTGAACATCTACCGCAACCTCAACGCCCACATCCAGATCGTCCGCTACCGCCTTCTGGACCGGAGGGGAAAAAATACCACTACCGACCAGGAGCACGCGTCGATCCTCGAGGCCCTCCGGGAGAGAAACCCGGCCAGGGCGAAAGAGGCCGTGCGGCGGCACCTGCTGAGCCTCGATTCCGCACTCACCGTTCTTCGA
>CAYZKT010000094.1:0-9535 GCA_964478885.1 uncultured Syntrophaceae bacterium
CGGGCAGGTATTCCTGCTGGATGCGCCTCAGGGCCTTGGCCGACGAGGTGTTGCAGGCGATGACGACGAGGGGGCATCCCCGCCGGAACAGGTACTCCACGGCCTCGAGGGTGAACCGGTAGACCACGCCCTGGGAGCGGCTGCCGTACGGGGCGCGGGCGTTGTCGCCCAGGTAGACGTAGTCGTACTGCGGCAGCGCCTCGACGACGCGCCTCAGCACCGTCAATCCGCCGAAACCGGAATCGAAGAAGCCGATCATAAGTGCGTCACTTGGTTCCGCATGGTTTTCCCGTGTCTGGAGCAGCTTGGACGGGAAAACCGGAAGTTAAGAAGTTCAGAAGTTAGGAAGCTTGGAAATGGAAACGGATGGAATAGGATCGATCCGTTTACATCTCAACGCAGTTTGGAGTTCGTCTGTCTCTGTCAGCCGTGACCTTGATCCGGATTGTTTGCAATGCATTCGGGCTGTTATCGAGGCGCTTTTCATACATCAGGCCTCAAGAAAACGGAAGCCGAAAGTGCTTGCAAATTTTCGTTCATCTTATATTATGCGCTAACCCCTCCAAAATGAAGAAGAAACCAACGCAACCACACGAGTGAACAGGTGTGTCCCGTGATCGTCAAGGTCCTGAGCAGCGCTGTTGTCGGCATCGATTCATTCCCCGTCGACGTGGAAGTGGATATCTCGACGGGCCTGCCGCAGTTCTCGACGGTGGGCCTGCCCGATATGGCTGTGAAGGAGAGCCGGGACCGCATCAAGGCGGCCATGAAGAATTCCGGGTACCGGTTTCCCGAAAACCGGGTGACCGTGAACCTGGCCCCGGCCGACATCCGAAAGGAAGGGACCGGGTTCGACCTGCCCATCGCGCTGGGGATCCTGGCAGCCGAGGGTCTCGTCGAGCGCGAGCGGCTCCGGGACTACCTGGTCACGGGGGAGCTGTCGCTCGACGGCCGGGTGAAGGGCGTGCAGGGGGTTCTGCCCTCGGCCTTCATGGCGCGGACGCAGAAGTGGAAGGGCCTCATCGTGCCGGCGGAAAACGCCTGCGAGGCGGCCCTCGTGAAGGGGCTCGAGGTCATCCCCGTTGCGTACCTGAGCGACCTGGTGGACTTCCTCAACGGGGCGAAGGACATCCCGGCCGCGACCTTCGAGGGCGAGGCGGCCTGCGAGTCGGCAAGGAGCTACCCCGTCGACTTCGGCGAGATCCAGGGCCAGGAACAGGCCAAGCGGGCCATGGAGGTCGCCGCCGCGGGAGGCCACAACATCCTGATGACGGGCCCCCCGGGGTCGGGAAAGACGATGCTCGCGCAGAGAATACCGACGGTCCTGCCCGAGCTCTCCTTCGAGGAGGCCCTGGAGACGACGAAGATCTACTCCGTGGCGGGCCTGCTGGACCGGCGCGAGGCGATCGTGGCGACGAGGCCCTTCCGGGCCCCCCATCACACGATCTCCGACGCGGGGCTCGTGGGCGGCGGGCACACGCCGAAGCCCGGCGAGATCAGCCTGGCGCACAACGGGGTGCTGTTTCTCGACGAGCTGCCCGAGTTCAAGCGCAACGTCCTCGAGGTCCTGAGGCAGCCCCTCGAAGACGGGCAGGTCACGATCACCCGCTCGGTGGTCACGGCGACCTTCCCGTCGCGGTTCATGCTCGTGGCGGCCATGAACCCCTGCCCCTGCGGGTACCTGGCGGATGCTCGGAAGAGCTGTCGCTGCAGCGCCCAGCAGGTGAGGCAGTACCGCGCCAAGGTGTCGGGACCGCTTTTGGACCGCATCGACATCCACGTGGAGGTGCCGTCGCTGCCGTACCGGGAGCTGGCGGGGACGGTGCGGGCGGAATCGTCGGCCGCCGTGCGCGGGCGGGTGCAGAGCGCACGCGCGAGCCAGCAGCGGCGCTTCGACGGCGGGCCCACCCGGCTCAACGCGCAGATGACGGGCAGGCAGCTGCGCGCGTTCTGCACGCTGGGCGAGGAGTCGCAGAAGCTCCTCGAGATGGCCGTCGACCGGCTGGGGCTCTCGGCGAGGGCCTACACGCGGGTGCTCAAGGTGGCCCGGACGATTGCGGACCTGGACGGCGAGGCGGATATCGGCCCGCAGCACGTGAGCGAGGCGATCCAGTACAGGGCTCTGGACCGCTCTGTAGTGTGACAGACTGTTGACCGGGGGCGCATCCCTCGTGGATGTGGAAACTGAGAACTTGGGAAGTTGTGAAGCTTGGAGAGGCCGAGAGCTAATCTCACGGTTTCCGCTTTTCCGAGCTTCCTAACTTCATCGCTTCCTGACTTCGGCCTTCTAAAGGCGCCTTGCGTCCGGGCATTTTTGAACAGTCTTTAGGAAACGGCACCCTTAACACTGGTGCCAGAACGGGATCAATTACCTTGACATTTTGTAGCCTGTGAACGAATCCTTCCTGCGCCCGGCATGGCGGCCGGCTCCGCTTGAAGAAGCCCTTTATCCATTCGGGCTTTTCTGATATGGTTACTGAATGTTAGAGACCCTATACACTGATTAAGAAGTCACAAGGAGGCTTGGAGATAGATGGAAAAGTTTGGAACCTTAACCGTGAAATCCGGTCTGGCCGAGATGCTCAAGGGCGGCGTCATCATGGACGTGACCACGGCGGACCAGGCGAAGATCGCCGAGGACGCCGGGGCCGTCTCCGTCATGGCCCTGGAGCGGGTGCCCGCGGACATCCGCGCCGAGGGCGGCGTGGCCCGCATGACGGACCCCGCCATCATCGAGGCGATCATGAAGGCCGTCACGATTCCCGTCATGGCCAAGTGCCGCATCGGCCACTTCGTCGAGGCCCAGATCCTGGAGGCCCTCGGCATCGACTACATCGACGAGAGCGAGGTGCTCACGCCGGCCGACGAGAAGTACCACATCAACAAGTGGAATTTCAAAGTCCCCTTCGTCTGCGGGGCCACGAACCTGGGCGAGGCCCTGCGGCGGCTTGGGGAAGGGGCCGCCATGATTCGGACGAAGGGCGAGGCGGGCACGGGCAACGTGATCGAGGCCGTGCGCCACATGCGGACGATCAGCGACGAGATCGCGAGGCTCTCCGTGCTGCCCGAGGAGGAGCTCATGACGGAGGCCAAGAACCTCGGGGCGCCCTACGAGCTCGTTCGTCTCGTGGCCAAAGACCGCAAGCTCCCCGTGGTGAACTTCTCGGCGGGCGGGATCGCCACCCCGGCCGATGCGGCCATGATGATGCAGCTCGGCGCCGACGGCGTGTTCGTGGGCTCGGGGATCTTCAAGTCCAAGGACCCGGCCAAGCGCGCCGCGGCCATCGTGAAGGCCGTCACGCACTACAAGAACCCCGAGATCCTGGCCGAGGTGTCCAAGTCGCTCGGCGAGCCCATGAAAGGCCTCGAGATCTCGAAGATCGGCAAGGAGAACCTTTTACAATACCGCGGGAATTAATGGAGGCGGTTGACCGGGGGCGCATCCGTCTCGATCGAGGAAGCTGGGAAGTTGAGAAGTTGTGAAGCTTGGAAAGGCCTAGAGCCGATCTCACGGTTTTCGCTTTTCCGAGCTTCTGAACTTCATAGCTTCCTAACTTCTAGCTTTTCAGGGCGCCTTGCATCCGGACATTTTTGAACAGCCCGGAAGAATTCATCAGGGCGGTCTTGACTAATGAACAGCAAAGGCGTATGCGAGAAGGCATCGTGCGTGCCGCACGATGGGTGCACCGGGGGGGAACGTTTCGAGAAGAGGAGGAAGCAGCAGAAGCCATGGAAATCAAAGTGACAAAGGTTCCAGCGGACAGGATGAAACCGAAGCCGACGGACGAGTCGAAACTGGGGTTCGGGCAGCTCTTCACCGATCATTTCTTCACGCTGAAGTACAGGACCGGCCAGGGGTGGTACGACCCGCAGATCGAGCCCTACAGGCCCCTGCAGATGGACCCGGCCGCCATGAGCCTCCACTACGGACAGCTGATCTTCGAGGGCCTCAAGGCCTACCGGGGCGCCGACGGGTCCGTCTACCTGTTCCGTCCCGGGGAGAACATCCGGCGCATGAACGCATCCGCCGCGAGGCTCTGCATGCCCACCCTCGACGAGTCGCTCGCCCTCGAGGCGCTCAAACAGCTCGTCGTCCTGGAGAAGGACTGGATCCCCAGGGGGCTGGGGACCTCCATGTACATCCGGCCCACCATGCTTGCCACGGAGCCGGCCCTGGGCGTGCGCCCGGCCAACGAGTACCTCTACTTCGTCATCGTGGGGCCCGTGGGCGCCTACTACCCCCAGGGCTTCAGTCCCACGAAGATCTGGGTCGAGGAGGAGTACGTCCGCGCCGTGCGGGGCGGCATCGGCTACTGCAAGGCTGCGGGAAACTACGCGGCAAGCCTCATGGCAAGCCAGAAGGCCGGCGCCAGGGGCTACACCCAGGTCCTCTGGCTCGACGCCGTCGAGCGCAAGTACGTCGAGGAGGTGGGGACGAGCAACATTTTCTTCCTCGTCGGGGACGAACTCGTCACCCCGCCGCTCGGGGGGAGCATCCTGCCGGGCATCACGCGAGACTCCGTCATCCAGATCGCGAAGCGAAACGGCATGAAGGTGTCCGAGAGACCGCTTTCCCTCGACGAGATCCTGGAAGCCGGGGCCAAAGGGACCCTTAAGGAGGGCTTCGCTTCCGGCACGGCGGCCATTGTCTCCCCTGTGGGGCAGATCTTCTGCCGCGGGAAGGAACTGCTGATCAACGGCGGAAAGACGGGGCCCGTCACCGAGAAGCTCTACAACCAGATCCTCCAGATTCAGTACGGGCTGGCGGAGGATCCCTTCGGGTGGAGGATGAAAATCGCGTGAACAAAGGCTGCGGGGGAGGGAAGACTCTGTCGGGCCTCTCCCCCGCGGCTTTCCGTCGAGGCGGGAAGAGAGAGCCATTCCCTCCGCAGGTCCCGGGGCACCACCGCCGTGGAATTCAGGTATATCGAGGACGGCAAAGGGGGCTGGCGGCAACATCCACAACGATGTGGACAGGTATGTGGATAAAGCTGTTGGCAGGAGTTCCAACTTAAAGAATCACAGAGTTTTTTACCAAATTGCCTACGGAATGGGCATAAAAATATAGTAATAATATCAATTTCTTGCGTATTTTTTTGTCGTTGCCGGCCTTTGACGGCCACGCCCGTTCCGACTTGTTCACCATTGAAAAATCATGCCACATTTCCCGTTACCGGGAAACCTCATTCCCACGGTGTGGAACACACGATGAGAAACCCCTTTTCAGCGCTGGTTTTTTCCCTGCTCCTTTTTTTATCGGCCCCTGCGTGGGCGGCTGAACCCCTGAGCCTCGACGACGTGGTCCGGAAGATCCAGGACACCTACGAGCAGACGGGCCAGGTGAAGGCCCGCTTCACCCAGACGGTGGCCCTGAAGGCGATGAAGAAGACGGAGCGGGAGGAGGGGGTCTTTTACTTCAAGAAACCCAAGCGCATGCGATGGGTGTACACGAAGCCGGCAGCGAAGGAGCTCGTGATCAACCCCGAGAAGGCCTGGCTCTTCGTTCCCGCCGATAAGATGGCCTACGTGCAGGACGCCGAGGGCATCTTCCGGTCCACCGTGAGCGTGCGGTTCCTCGCCGGGATCGGCAAGCTCAAGGACGATTTCAAGATTGCCTTTGCCGCGGACAAGGGGGCCGAGAAGACGGCGAATTACCTGCTCGATCTCGTGCCCGTCAAACCCGAACAAGGAGTGAAGAAGCTCCAGGTTGCCGTCAGCCGCGAGACCTTCCAGATCGTGAAGGTCGTCCTGTTCGACCCGTACGGCAACGTGACGACGCTGGCCTTTTCGGGCATCGAACTCAACCGGGACCTTCCCGACAGCCTCTTTACCTTCAAACCCCCCGCCGGGGTGGACGTGATGGACATGGGGAAGCAGAAAAGATAGGGTCTCGGGTATAGGGGCTCGGGTCTAGGGTGAGGACGGAAAATAGCAAGAGATCGGGCAATGCCCGATCTCTTTTGTTTTTCTACATTGACCCGATACCCGATACCCTAGCCCCGATACCCTGTCTTTACACGATCTTCCCTGCCTTGAAGGCCTTTTCGAAGGCCCGGACCAGGACGGGATCGAACTGGCTGCCGGAGCACTTCAGGATCTCGTCGTAGGCGATCCGGGCGTCGAGCCCCTTTCGGTAGGGACGGTCCGACGTCATGGCGTCGTAGGTGTCGGCGATGGCCAGGAGCCTCCCCTGGATGGCGATTTCCTCGCCCCTGAGCCCGGCGGGGTATCCCCGGCCGTCGTAGCGTTCGTGGTGCTGGGCGATGTAGGGCAGCAGCGGCTCGAGGAAGGCGATGCCGCCGATGATCTGGGCGCCGATCGACGGGTGGGCCTTCATGATCGCGAATTCCTCATCCGTGAGCTTCCCGGGCTTGTTGAGGATGGTGTCGGTGATGCCCACCTTGCCGAGGTCGTGGAGCACGCCGCCCCAGTCGATCATCTCGAGGTCCCGCCGGCCCCACCCCATCTCGGCGGCGATAATCTTGGAGATTGCGGCCACGCGGTTGGAGTGGCCGCGGGTGTAGGCGTCCCGCGCTTCCACGGAGTTGGCCACGGCCCGGATCGTGTCGAAGTAACTCTTCTTGAGGTCCTCGAAGAGGTAGGCGTTCTCGAGGGACAGGGAGAAGAAGCCCGAGAGGATGTAGAGCAGCTTCAGCGTCTGCTGGCGAATGAAGTCCTCGTCCTGCTCGAAGACGATGGTGGCGGCCCCCAGCGTGCGCTCCTTGTTCGACAGCGGCGCGATCATCACGCTGAGCCGCCGGCTCTCCGTCTTGCCGAAGACCTCCGCCGGAACACAGGCAGGCGTGCCGCTGCTGATGATCCAGCCGAAGGTGCCCGACATGATCTGGGCGTCGATTTCCTTTTCCATGAGCGCCCCGACCCGCTCGGGGATCGAGATTTCGTGGCGGAACTCGAAACCGTTCTCGTCGACGAGGAATACCGAGCAGGCCTCCGTCTTGACGAGTTCCTGGAACCTGGCGATGCCCGACTGCAGGATCTCCGGGATGTCGTGCGACAGGATCATGTCCGAGCGGAAGTCCGAGAGGCGCTCGAGCTTGTCCTGGATCGCCACGAGGGCGCGGTTCTGCTCGTCGAGGTACTGGACCCTCTTCTGCATCGTCCGGTGGTCGCCGCTGTCAACGGCCATGTCCCTGATTTCCTGCATGAGATTCCCGCGTACCGCTACATTTCCAGGATTTCCGTGTTTTCCCCGTAGAGCTTCACGATCTTGTCCATGACGAGTTCGAGGCTGCTGAGACTCAAGCCCAGCAGTTCCCAGGCCTTTGCGTTGACGGTCGCCAGTTTCCTCTCGCCGCCCGAACCGAGCCCGAGGGCCATGCTGAGGATGTTGCCCATGTGCACGGCCGCGATGTCCTTGCGCGCCGGGGCGGTCCCGTCGGCCAGGTGGTGGGCGCCGATCATCTGGGCCGTGTCGGCGGGGAAGCGCCACTGGGCCGCCAGCGCGCTGCCCACCTGGCAGTGATCGTAGCCGAAGACCTTCCGCTCCGATTCGACCATGGGGGCGCCCGTGTGCTGCACCTCGTTGACGACGGCGCTGTACTTGTCGGGGTAGTGGACGGCGACGACGAGCTTTCCGATGTCGTGCAGGAGCCCGCCCGTGAAGACCTCGTCGGGGTTGCGCAGGTCCGCCGCCTCGGCGAGCACCCGCGAGGCCACGGCGCAGCCGATGCAGTGCTTCCAGAAATTCTTCTTGTCGAAGGCGCCCCCCGTGTCCATGCCCCGGAACATGTCGAAGACGGAGGTCGCGAAGACGAGGTTCTTGATCGTGTTGAACCCGAGGATGACGATGGCCCGCTGGAGGCTTCCCACCCGCTGGGGGAACCCGTAGAAGGCCGAGTTGACGAACTTCAGGACCTTGGCGGCGATGACCTGGTCCTCCGAGATGATGTTGCTCACGGCCGCGATCGTCGCATCGGGGGACTGCAGGAGCTTGCCCAGCTTCGAGTAGATGACCGGCAGCGTGGGGATCTTGTCCAGCGAGCTGACGATTCGTTCGATGTCCTTGGCGTTCATGGTCTCTCGGGTCTCTTCGGTTCCGGTTGCGTCAGGCGCGAGTTCCTACGACTCCATCGCCTGCCTGATCTTCAGCCTTCTGGCGATGCGGTAGATTTCCGACATGAGTTCGTTGCCGTCGAGGGGGGGGAAGAACTCGTTGAGCTCCTTTTCGATGGCCTCGATCACCTCGGGAGAGACGGTCTTCATTTCCTCCTGGTGGAGCTGGTCCCGGTCGGCCCCCTCCACGTCGGCCTCCGGGATGCCCCAGGCCTTGAGGAGCATGATGTGCTTTTCCGTGAGGGTCATGCCCTGCTTGATCATGATGTTGCCGTGCTTGTTCTTCACATCGGCCGCAAGCGTCATGCCTTCCTTGAGATCGTTGATGTTGAGAATGCCCATCGCCGGCGTCGTCCTCTGCGCTCCTGATTGCGGTTGCTTCCGCGGTCTTCCGCCCGCTTAGGGTCTGCGGGCGCAGGAAGCCGTCCTGTCATCATGCAAATATCGGGCCTCCGGCCGGACGGGAAGCAGCAAGCAGCAAGGTTCAAGCCGCAAGGATTTATTCTGAGGGGGAGTATCGTCCTTCCTTGTTGCTTGAGCCTTGTTTCCTTCATCGCGGCGTTGACGCACCATGGTTTTTCCTATAGGGATATTGAAGGGATGGAAATACGGAAACGCGGGGCGCAGGCAATGCGGATCCTGATGTTCGGGTGGGAATTCCCCCCGGCGATCAGCGGCGGTCTCGGGACGGCGTGCTTCGGCATGACGAAGGCCCTCGTCGAGCGGGGCCACCGGATCACCTTCGTGGTGCCCTCGCTGCCGGGCTCGGGCCGGACCTCCCACGTGTCGCTGGTGGCGGCCTCCGATTTCGCCTCCGGCGCGGAGGACGGGCCGCCGGCGGGCGTCTCCGTGATGCCCGTCGAATCGCCCCTGAGGCCCTACATGGCGCAATCGGACTACGGGCTTCTCCGGGAGAGCCTCCTGGCGGGCCCGGTTCACTACGGCCCCGACCTGTTCGCCGAGCTGTTGCGTTATGCCGCGGCGGCGGGACGCATCGCCCGCCAGGCCCCGTTCGACGTCATCCACGCCCACGAGTGGCTTTCCGTGCCGGCGGCGCTTCGCGCCCGCCGCGCCAGCGGACGCCCCTTCGTCCTTCACGTCCATGCCCTGGAATCCGACCGCAGCGGGGGGGACGGCGATGCGCGCATCGTCGCCTTCGAGAGGCAGGGCCTCCTCGAGGCCGATCACGTCATTGCCGTGAGCCGTTTCACCCGGCGACAGATCGTGGAGCGCTACGGGATCGACCCGGGGAAGGTCAGCGTGGTCCACAACGCCGTTACGCGCGGCGAGGCGGCGGCCCGATACGGCGTGTCGAAACGGGCCGGCGAAAAGATCGTCCTGTTCCTGGGAAGGATCACGCATCAGAAAGGCCCCGGGGTCTTCGTCGAGGCGGCCGCCGAGGTCCTGCGGGCCCTGCCCGATGTGACGTTCGTGATGGCGGGAAGCGGCGATCTCATGCCGC
>CAYZKT010000095.1:0-9503 GCA_964478885.1 uncultured Syntrophaceae bacterium
TGGGGCGTGGCTGGGCCTATGTGGCCTTCGAGTATTTCGAGAAGGCCCGGGGCTTCTCATTCGTCATCATGGACGAGTCTGAAGCGGCCACCATGGGGGATGAATTCCTTCTCGACGACATGGCCATCGTGCAGATCGAGCTCCCCCTGAAAGGGAAGATCCGCCTGTTGAAAAACGGAGAGCTTTTCCGGGAAGCCGTGGGGAGGGAATTGACCTGCGGGATCGACGAGCCCGGGCTCTACCGCGTCGAAGTCTACCTGTGGAAAGCCTTCAAATACCGGCCCTGGATCTTCTCGAACCCCATCTACGTGCGGTAAGAATGGCTAAAGGCTTAGGGCTAAGGGCACAGGGAGAAAAAGATCCGGACACCATGCCCGGATCTTTTTTTTTCGCCCTTAGCCTTTTGCCTTACGCCATTTGCCATTCTCGCGCATGTTCCGCAGCGCGGTAGGAGCTGCGGACGAGCGGTCCGGCCACGACGGTCCTGAACCCGCGCTTCAGAGCCTCCCGCCTGAATTCCTCGAACTCCTCGGGGGTGTAGAATTTCACGACGGGCCAGTGGGCAACCGAGGGCTGCAGGTACTGGCCGATCGTGAGGCTTGCGCAGGACGCGGCTGCCAGATCTTCGAGTAGAGAAAGAATGCCGGCCCGGGTTTCTCCGAGGCCGATCATGAACCCCGACTTTGTGATTACAGGGCGCCCGCTCTCCGCGGTGAGGCGCAGAAGCTCGAGTGAGCGGGAGTAGTCGCCCTGGGGTCGTAGATCGGCGAAAAGCTCGCAGGTCACCTCCATGTTGTGATTCAGGACATGGGGCTGCGACTCGAGGATCGTTTCGAGGGCGACGCGGTCACCCTGCAGGTCGGGGATCAGGACTTCCACCCGGCAGCCCGGAACCTCCCGGCGAAGCACATCGATGCATCGGGCAAACATCCTCGCCCCGCCGTCGGGAAGATCGTCCCTCGTGACGGAGGTGATGACGACGTATTGCAGCCCGAGAGCCTTCACGGCCTCGGCCAGGCGTTCGGGCTCCGACTCGTCTACCGGCGCGGGCTGCCCGTGCCGGATATTGCAGTAACGGCAGTTTCGGGTGCAGAGGCTGCCGAGGATCAGGAAGGTGGCCGTGCCCGAGCGGAAGCACTCCCCCATGTTGGGACACCGGGCTTCCTGGCAGACGGAGTGGAGATCCAAGCGGGCCAGAAGCCCCTGCACCTCGATGAACTCGCGCGAATTCGGCAGGGGCACCTTGAGCCAGTCGGGTTTTCGCATGGGATGGCTAAAGGCTAAAGGCTTACGGCTAAAGGCTCCAGGAAAACGCTCAATAAATTCCCTTTGCCCTTAACCTTTTGCCCTTCGCCGTCCTTAGAAATAATACCAGATCGAGGAATAGTCGTTGATGTTCTCCCCATCCTCGGCCAGCCGCTTGAGGTAGTCGTAGATGGAGACATCCGTGTGCAGGTAATCCAGCGCCGTGACGAGCCGGACCTCCCACGAGTAGAACCGGTATATCCGGCGCCCGTCGGGCAGGATGTTGACGATCTCGTGGTCCTGCCAGGCGCGCAGGTTTACCTTCCCCAACCTCGGAACGTTGAAAACGGGCTCGTCCGTCCGCACCAGGCCCGGCAGAAGGCGGGCTTCCTCCAGCTGCTCCTGCTCCATGCGGCAGATGGGAACCCGGAAGTCGATCGTTTCCTCCTTGCCCTTCGTGCTGAAGGAGTAGTAGGGGTCCACACCGGAGAGCTTGAGCGTCTTTCGCAGCAGGGCCGTTTCGAACCGCCGGCTGTTGTAGTAGGTGAAGACCTGCTGGTTGTACACGTTCATCCCCAAGTTCTTGATCTTGCGGATGCACTCCAGGGAATCGGGGGTCATCTCCGTGGGGTGCTCGAAGTGGGTGACGATGGCCAGCTCCCGCTTTCCCCACACGTGATATTTCCGGAAGACCTCCAGAAGGCCCTCGTCGACGCGGAAGGGCAGGGTGACGGGGATTCTCGTCCCGATGCGGATCCGCTCGACGTGCCTGATGGCGGCCACTTCGCCGATGATCCAGTCGAGGTAGTCGTTGCCGAGGGTCAGCGGGTCGCCTCCCGTGATGAGCACCTCGGTGATGCTCTCGTTTTCCTCGATCCAGCCCAGGGCTTCCTTCACCTTCTTTTTGGCCATCATGACCGTGTCGTCCATGCCCTTGATCTCCCAGTTGCGCTGACAGTAAACGCAGATCTGGGGGCAGGAGTTGTAGGGCTTGAGGATCAGGATCTCCGGGTAGCGGCGGGTGACGCCGTCGATGGGGCTCGTGGACTTCTCCCCCATGAAGTCCAGGTCGATCCCCTTGCGGCGGCTCTCGGCCACCTGCTCGCAGTAAAGGGTGCTCGGGATCACCTGGGCGCGGATGGCCCGGTCGTAATCGGAGCGTCCCTCCTTGCGGAAGAGCGACAGGTAATACGGGGTGATCTCGACGGGGATGTTGTTCTTCCCGGCGCTCGTGAGGCCGCTGACCTCGTCCTTCTCGAGCTTCACGAGGGCCCGGATCGTGTCCAGGTCCTTGACGATGTGGCGCAGGTGCCAGCGGTGATCCTGCCAGTCCTTTTCCGCGGCCCCGAAGAACCGGAGGATGTCGCTCTTGAGGGCCTTTCGCTCGCGCAGCAGGGCCTTGTCGTAGCCTGTCTTGTACCGGCGGAAGTGCCTGCGGATGTTGCAGGCATAGTCGTCCAGCTGTGTCGAGCGGGCGATGGCGGCCTCTCGGCCGTCCTTCATCTGGAAGACTTCCTTGCGTTTGAGGTGCTTGCCGCCCTTGCCCGTGATTCCCAGGAACAGGGCGAGGTACTCGCAGAGGAAGGCCTCCGAGACCTGGTCGAGCGCCTCCTTTTTCCCTTGGGCCAGGTCGTAGAGGACCTGCAGGGGGGAAAAGTGGGTCACGTGCTCGTTCTCGGTGCGCATCGTGTTGGAAAGCACCCGGATGCACTCCTTGGCGTTTCGTTTTTCCACAATGTTGAGATTGACGAAGTAGGTGTCGGAGCGCATGTTGAAAAGGTCGCGCTCGAGGCGGTTGAGATAATCGAAAAGCAGATGCCGTGCCTCTTCCATGTGCCTGGAATTTCTCATTATTTGGCGAATTCGAGGCTCTGTCGCCCAGAGCTCTTCCGCGAGTTGTTCTTTTGACCAGTTCAGCCAGTTCTTCATGTCCTGTCTCACAAGGTTGTGGATAATTTGTTTATGGATCCGCGCTGCGGCCTCTAGCAGAGGGTCCAGCAGACGTCGGGCTTCCTTGCCGCCAGCACGTCGTCGAGGCGCTTGACCGGTGTCGTCAGGGGCGCCGACCTCACGAGTTCGGGATTTTCCCTCGCCTCCCGGGCAATGGATATCATGGCCTCGCAAAACTCGTCCAGCGTTTCCTTGCTTTCCGTTTCCGTGGGCTCGATCATGATGGCCTCGCGGACAATCAGGGGGAAATAGATCGTCGGGGGGTGAAATCCGTAGTCGAGCAGCCGCTTGGCGATGTCCGTCGTGTGCACGCCGCTCTCCTGGACCTGCTTCTCCCCCGTGAAGACACACTCGTGCATGCAGACCCGGTCATAGGCCAGCCTGTAGTGGGGCTTCAGCCGCGCCATGACGTAGTTCGCGTTGAGCACGGCGTTCTCGCTCACCCTCCGGATCCCTGCGGCTCCAAGTGCGCGGATGTACGTGTAGGCCTTCACCATGACGTTGAAGTTGCCGTAGAAGGCCCGGACCCGCCCGATCGAGTGAGGGAACTCCTCGGACCAGCGGTACCGCTTCCCCTTTTTCACGACCCGCGGTACGGGCAGGAAGGGCACGAGGTGCCTCTTCACGCCCACGGGTCCGCTGCCCGGTCCGCCGCAGCCGTGCGGGGTCGAGAAGGTCTTGTGGAGGTTGAGCTGGATGATGTCGAAACCCAGGTCTCCCGGCCTCGTGACGCCCACGAGCGCATTGGCGTTGGCGCCGTCGCAGTAGAGGAGCCCGCCCTTGCGGTGAACGATGTCCGCCACCTCCTCGATGTTGCGCTCGAAGAGCCCCAGGGTGTTGGGGTTCGTAAGCATGAGCCCCGCCACATCCTTCGTCATCAGCTCCCGGAGATGCGCGACGTCGACGCCCCCCTCGGCATTGGAGCGGACCGTGGCGACCTGGAACCCGCAGAGGGCAACGGATGCAGGATTTGTTCCGTGGGCCGTGTCGGGGATCAGGATCGTGGAGCGCTTCCGGCCCTTTCTCTCGAAGTGCTTCTTGATGATCATGACGCCCGTGAGCTCCCCGTGCGCGCCCGCCGCGGGCTGGAGGGTGAAATCGTCCATCCCGCAGATCTCGGAGAGGTACCCGGCCAGCTCGTACAGGAGCTGGAGGTTTCCCTGGGCGAAGGCCTCGGGCGCGAAGGGGTGCAGCGCCGTGAAACCGTCCAGGCGGGCCACGTTCTCGTTGACCTTGGGGTTGTACTTCATCGTGCAGGACCCCAGGGGGTAGAATCCCACGTCGACGCCGAAATTGCGGCGGGCCAGCCGCGTGTAGTGGCGCACGATATCCACCTCGGCCAGCTCCGGCAGATTCAGGCCGTCGCGCAGGAGCCCGGCGGGGATCAAGGTCTCCAGGGCCGTCTCGGGGACGTCGCCTGCCGGGATGGAGCCCGCCGCGCGGCCGGGCCGGCTTTTCTCGAAAATCAGTTCCATGACCACCTCGAATGTGCCTGTAACGTTACAAGGTACGACGTCCCGCCCTTGCCGCTCACTTCAGCAGCGAGCCAACGTTGTCCATGTCTTCCCTGCGGAGCATTTCGGTTGCGCAAAACAGGATGCCCCCGGCCAGCTCCGGGTACTCTCCGGCGAGATCGTACCCGCCGGTGTAGCCCGCCTTCTCGAGGCGCCTGTTGGCCTCCTTCACGTCCGGGCAGGCCAGGGCGAATTCGTTGTAAACGGGACCCGTGAAAAGGGGCTTCCAGCCGGGCAGGGCCGACAGGGTTTCCTTCAGGTAATGGGCCTTCCGGACGTTGAGGGCCGCGAGCCTGCCGAGGTTCTTTCCCAGGCTCGCCAGGTAGACGGCGGCTGCAAGCATGCAGAGGGCCTCGTTGGAGCAGATGTTGGAGGTCGCCTTCTCGCGCCGGATGTGCTGCTCCCGTGTCTGCAGCGTCAGAACGTAGCCCCGCTGCCCTTCGCGGTCCACCGTGGCGCCCACGAGTCTGCCGGGAATCTTTCGCATGAAGGCGTCCGTGCTGGCCAGGATGCCGAGGTAGGGCCCCCCGTAGCTCATGGGGTTTCCGAAGCCCTGGCCTTCGCCGACGACGAAGTCGGCGCCCGCATCTCCCGCGGGTTTGAGGATGCCCAGGGAGGTGGGGTCCGTGAAGCCGGCAACAAGCAGGGCCCCCCGCCCGTGCGCCAGGTCGGCCAGAGGCCTGATGTCCTCGATGACGCCGAAGAAATTCGGGCTCTGAACCAGAACGGCCGCCGAGCGGTCGTCGAGCAATCCCCGGAGCGCCTCGCCTTCGACCTGTCCCGCTGCGTTGAAGGGGATCTCGATGCACTCGTACCCGTTGGCCCAGGCGTAGGTCTTCACGACCTTGCGGTACTCGGGGTGAACCGAGCGCGCAAGGACCAGGCGGTCCCTGCCGAGGCTCTTGGCCGCCAGGACGGCCGCCTCGGCCATGGCCGTCGCCCCGTCGTACATGGACGCGTTGGCCACCCCTGTCGCCGTGAGCCTCGTGATCATGGTCTGGTATTCGTAGATCGCCTGCAGGATCCCCTGGCTGATCTCGGCCTGGTAGGGCGTGTAGGCCGTGTAGAACTCCGAGCGCGCCAGGACGTGGCTCACCACGGCGGGGATGTAGTGGTGGTAGGCCCCGGCCCCCGTCAGCGTGGCCCCGGGAAGCCTGTTGCGCGCGGCGAGACGGCTCATGTGCTCCCAGATCTCCTGCTCGGCAAGCGGCTCCGGCAGCTCGAGAAGCCCCTTGAGGCGGTACGTTTCCGGGATGTCGGCGAAGAGCGCCTCCATCGACTCGATGCCGATGGCCCGCATCATTTCTTTCTGATCATCCGCGGTGTGCGGGACGTAATCCATATGGCTGTCCTGTCCTGGATTTATTTCTTGTTCTTCACTCACGCCCATTCGCACACAGGCGCTGCTTTCACGGGTCTTTTCAGTGCGGATTGGCCTTGATGTGCTCCTCGTACTGTTCCGCCGTCATGAGCCCGTCGAGCTCGGCGGGGGATTCCATCCGGATCCTGGCGACCCAGCCCTCCCCGAAAGCGTCCTTGTTGACGAGCTCGGGCGTCGCCTCGAGGGCCTGGTTGACCTCGACGACTTCCCCGCTGACGGGGGCGAAGATGTCCGACACGGACTTCACCGACTCCACGACGGCGATCGGCTGCGCCTGCTTGACCTTCCGGCCCACCGCGGGAAGCTCCACGTAGACCACGTCGGTGAGGAGCTCCTGGGCGTGGTCGGTGATGCCCATGGTGACGGTGCCGCCGTCTGCCTTTGCCCACTCATGCTCTTTCGTGTACTTTCGGTCATCGGGACTGGGTTTGGCCATCTGTCGCTCCTTTCGATATCGAAACTCCCGCATTCCGGCAGCGGGGGCCGCGTCGTTCGTTGCCGTCTCCTACTTCTTCCTCCTGTAAAAGGGCAGGGGCACCACCTTCGCTTTCGCGCGCCGGGTTCGGATCTCGATCTCCAGCACCGTTCCCGATTCCTTGTGCTGCACGGGCACGAATGCCAACCCGATCGCCTTGCCCAGCGTGGGCGAGAAGGTCCCCGAGGTGACTTCCCCGACTCTCTCCCCGCCTGCCAGGACCGGGTAGCCGTGTCGGGCGATGCCCCGCTCGACGATCTCGAAGCCGACAAGCTTCCTGCGAACCCCTTCCTCCTTCTGCTTCCTGAGCGCGTCCCGGCCGATGAACTCCTTGTCCAGATCGGTGATCCATCCGTATATCACCTCGTAGGGGGTCACGGTCTGGCACATCTCGTGCCCGAAGAGCATCATCCCCGCCTCGAGGCGGAGCGTGTCCCGGGCTCCCAGCCCCGCCGGTTTCAGGCCGTGCGCATCCCCGATGCTCATCAGCAGGTCCCAGATCTCGCCGATCCGCCTCGCCTCGGTGTACACCTCGAAGCCGTCCTCCCCGGTGTAGCCGCTGCGCGAGACAAGGGCGGGCATCCCGGCCACGCGGGTGTCCATGGCGTGATAGAAGCGCAATGCCGCCAGGTCGCCCTCGACGATCTCCTCGAGAATCTTCTGGGCCAGCGGCCCCTGGATGTCCACCTTGCCGATCGTGTCGGAGAGATCGGTCACTGCGGCCCTGTCGAGCCCTCGGGCCGCCTTCGCCTTCAGGATCCAGGCCAGGTCGCCCTCCCGGGTCGCCGCGTTGGTTACAACCATGTACCGTTCGTCGCCCCGCTTGTAGACGGTCACATCGTCGATGATGCCGCCCTTTTCGTTGGTGATGGCGGAGAGCTTCATCTCCCCGATCTGCTGTTTGGCGAGGTTGCGGCTCATCACCCACTGGAGCAGCTCGAGAGCCTGGGGCCCCCGGACCTCGATCTGGCCCATGTGGCAGACGTCGAACAGGCCCGTCAGGGTCCTCGTGTTCCGGTGTTCGTCGATGACGCTCGTGTACTGGACGGGCATGGCCCATCCGCCGAACTCGGTCATGGTCGCAGCCAGGGCGAGGTGCCGCTCGTACAGCGGGGTCTTTTTCATGGGGAGCTCCTGTGGGTTTGCCTGCGCGGCGTGGGAGGGATGAAGGGAGGGAACAGGGTTCGGGGCGGGCCCGCGGGCGGCCGCCCCCCGGTACCAACGCCTGCGCTCAAGCCGGCGGGCGCCGCATGAAGGGACAGGTAGAACTTCGGGCTTGCCAGTACGCGCTCCGTAGCCATCGCTGCCGCTTGCAAGAGGTCTTTCAATGATTCGTCTGGCTGCCGGGCACCCCGGTCAGTCATCCGTTGAGAATGGTCCGTGCCTGTTTGCGAAACCGCACGCTGAGACTACACCAATCACCGCGAGATTTCAACACGGATGTGTTCCGCGCCCCTCAAACCCGTCAGCGCAGCGCATCCGGGCGGGGCCTCTTTTCCGCCCGCCCGGGGAGGAAGCAAAAAATTCAGTAGAAATTTTCCCTCAATTGTAATAAACGAGCTGAATATTCGACATTTTCCCTGAAGATGCGGCAGTTTTCATAACCGGTTTCGCGGACGTCCCGGCGGAACGGATTCGTCACGGGCCGTTTCTTCGGGGGGGCGCCTGATCGCGCCGGGAGAGGACCATCATGAGATTCGACATCGCCAAGAGAGGCAACGGGCTTACCTACGAAATACGAAACATCGTCGGCGTGGCGAACCGCCTCAAGGCCTGCGGCATGGAGGTGACCTGGGAGAATATCGGGGACCCCGTCCAGAAGGGCGAGCAGATCCCGGAGTGGATGAAGGAAGTCCTCGTCGAGATCATCCGGGACAACAAGTCGTTCGGCTACTCCCCCACGCAGGGGATGGATGCGACGCGCGAATTCCTGGCCAATCTGGTGAACAAGCGCGGCAAGACGCAGATCACCCCCGACGACATCCTGTTCTTCAACGGGCTTGGCGATGCCATTGCACGGTGCTACAGCGCGATTCGCGTGGACGCCCGGGTCATCCTCCCGGAGCCGACCTACTCGACCCATTTCCTGGCCGAGGTGCTCCACGCCTCGTTCCCGCCCAACACGTACCGGATGAACCCCTACCACAAGTGGCACCCGGACATGAACGAGCTGGAGATGAAGGTGAAGAACCACAAGGCCATCGTGGGGATCCTCGTCATCAACCCCGACAACCCCACGGGCTTCGTCTACCACGAGGAGACGCTCAAGCGGATCGTCCGCATCGCCAGGGAGAACGACCTGTTCCTCGTCTTCGACGAGACGTACATCAACATGGTCTACAACGGGAAGGTCGCCTGCCCGCTCTCCGACATCGTCGAGGACGTCCCGGCCATGAGCATGAAGGGCATCTCGAAGGAATTCCCCTGGCCCGGGGCGCGCTGCGGGTGGCTCGAGTTCTACAACGCCGACAAGGACGAGACGTTCCAGCGCTACACGAATGCCATCCTGCAGCAGAAGATGTCCGAGGTCTGCTCGACGACACTTCCCCAGATGTCGATCCCGAAGGTCATGACGCACCCCGAGTACGAGAAGTACCTCAACACGCGGATCCGCCGCTACGAGAAGCTCTCGAACATGGCCTTCAACATCTTGAAGAACGTCCCCTACATCGTGGTGAACCGCACAGACGGCGCCTTCTACATGACCGTCGTCTTCAACGAGGCCGTGCTGAACAACAAGCAGACTCTCCCCATCGAGCACGACGGCATCAAGCACTACATCGAGAAGATCACCTCGGACAACATCGAGCTCGACAAGCGCTTCGTGTACTACCTGCTGGGCTCGACGGGAATCTGCGTCGTGCCGCTGACGTCGTTCTTCACGCCGCTCCTGGGCTTCCGCCTCACGCTGCTGGAGACCGACGAGGACCGCTTCGAG
>CAYZKT010000096.1:0-9419 GCA_964478885.1 uncultured Syntrophaceae bacterium
ACCTTGTGCCCGGCGGGGGGCCGATGCTTTTGCCGATCTACTTCTTCACCCTCGTCGCGGGATGGCGGTTCGGGCTGGCTGCGGGGCTCGCCACGGCGATCCTCTCGCCCCTTGCCAACCACGCGCTCACCGGGATGCCCCCCCAGGCGATGCTGCCGGTCATCCTCGCCAAGTCCCTGCTTTTGGCGGTCATCGCCTCCTGGGTCGCCCGCCGCTTCGGCCTGTCGCTTCTCGCCGTTGCGCTTGCCGTCCTGGGCTACCAGGTCGCCGGCGGGATCGTCGAGGGGCTCCTGACGGCCTCCCTCGCGGCGGCGCTGGCCGACTTCCGCGTCGGGATGCCCGGCATCGTGCTGCAGATTTTCGGCGGGTACGCCGTCCTGCGGCTGCTGGCGCGCGCCGGGGATCGCTGAGACGTCCGGCGGTGCGGTCCCGACCAACGAGACAGCTCGATTGCTCGAAAAAAATCTTCCTCGTCCCCCCCCGGGCCGTTCTTGTCCGCTTTGCGGGGCGGCCCGGTAAGGAATGAGCCCGAGACGGCTGCGCACCCTCACGGGCTGATTGCCCGGTGAAAAAGCATGGTTGGGAAGAGGGCCGGCGTAAGGGCGCGGCGGGGGTTGCGGTTCTCGCGGGGACGCGATGTCGGCATCGGCCGCGGCGTTCGCGCGGGAGAGGAGGCGGGGGCCCGAGGGCGGACGGACGTTGCCGGGGAAAGCCGGCCCCGGGCCCCCCGAAAGAACCTAGCGGGGCACATGGACGTGCAGGGTGCCGTAGAACCAGCCCGCGCGCTCCATTCCTTTTTTGTCGGTGTAGGCAACCAGGAGGGTGAAGGGGCGGCCGTTGGGGACGGCGCCGCTGATCTCCAGGACCGTCACCTGCTGGCCCGCCTTCACTTCGGCGATCTTCGCGGTCATCTGCCGGTCGGCAAAGACCGGGCTGTTGCGCTCGACCATGGCCTTGAACGGCAGCGAGGTGTTCGTGGCGGCGGATTCATGCGAAACGTTCTGCGGCTGGAAATCCTGTCCCTGCGCCGGCAGGGAGAATACCCACAGGGTGGCCAGGAGGCAGACCAGCACGAAAAGCATCTTTAACGTCTTCATCTTTCGGCCCTCTCTTTTTCTTTTGCTCCGGAATGCGTTGGATTGACCCTGTTCATTCTTGACATCGGGGATGAGCATCGGCCGTGCCGCGCGGGCGGTAAAACAAAATACGCTTTTATTCCAATGGGTTGATATTTGTTTTCCCTCTGCGGGGCCTCTGCGGCGGGAGGCCCGCTCCTGTGCCATAATGGCACATCTGCGCCAATATGCTTTTCTTACGACCGGTTGCGCGAAATGTGCTGAACTGGGATAGTCCGTCGAGACGATGCCAAAAGGAGGCCTCCATGAACATCCGCATCGAACGATGTCTCGCACCCGTCCTCGTTGCCGCCGCTTTCCTGAATGCGGCGGCGCTCGCGCCGGGCGCCGGCGCCGCCCAGGCGGGCAAGGCACCCGGCCCGGGAATGCAGAAGGTCGTCACCGAGAAGGCCTCCTTCGTCCTCTATGTCCCGAAAGGCTGGAAGGTGAAGGAGTCGGCCGAGGGGCAGGCCCTCCAGGTCACGGCGACGGACCCCTCGGGCCGCTCCTCCGTGTTTTTCTCCGCCGGGGCGGCCCAGCAGGGCGAAAGCGCGGCGGCCCTGGCGAAGCGCGAGGCGGCCAGGCTCGGCCGCACGGCCGGCGACCTCGAGATCCGCAGCGCCTTCGCATCCCGCGACGGGTCGACGCTCGTGTTCGACGGGACCTACTCGCCCCCGAAACGGGGGAAAACCGAATTCCGCTCGTGGGCGAGCCTGCGCGGCGCGGAGGCGGCCTGCGCCCGCATTGAGGCCCCGGCAGGGCAGCTCGCGGCGATGAGGCCGACGCTGCTCACCGTGCTGTCCAACGTCCGCGTCATGAAGGGTGCCGCCGCCCCGGCGGGTGCGGCGGCCGCCCCCGTCAAGGTCCAGCTTGCGCCCTTCCGCCTGCGGGACGGCTCGGCGTCCTTCCTGCTCCCCCGGGGCTGGCAGTGCCAGGATCACGGCAAGGGAACCTTCGTCGCCGGGGACCCCGGCGGCTACTCGTTTATCTCGGGAAACATCGACCTGCTCACCCCGCAGATGCGGGTCAACCAGCCCGGCATCCTCGTCTCTCCCTACCTCGCCCCGAACCAGGCCTGGCAGTTCATCACGGCCCGCTACGGGCTCGCGTCGAACATGCGCTACGAGAAGGTGATCCCCCGTTCCGACGTGGCGCGGCAGATGGGCCAGGTTTACACGGCGGGCCCCGTCACCGTCGAGGAGATGATCTACTCCTTCACGAGCCGGGAAGGGAAGGCGACCCGGGGGTACACCTTCGGGATCTCCTTCGGCTCCCGCCTCGGGACCAACTGGAGCTTCCGCCACCTGACCGTGACGGCCCCGGCAGAGCGCTTCGGCGCCTGGGCCGGCAATTTCTCCTCCATGTTCGGTTCCTACAAGATCAGCGAGCGCTGGGCGTCGGACTACGCCGCACAGGGAGCCCGCCGGCTGCGCGAGATGCAGCAGCAGACCTCGGCCATGGTGACCCGCAACGCCCAGGAGATCCGGCAGATGATGCAGGCCGCCTATGACGAGCGGCAGAGGAGCCAGGATTACATCGACTACCAGCGCACCAGCTATATCCGGGGACAGCAGGACTGGATCTCCTCCATGGAGGGAGGCACGGTCTACCGCAGCGACAGCTGGGGCACGAAGAACACGACGACGGGCGAAACATGGGAGGGCAAGCCTTACGACTACGTGCACTTCGAGGGAAAGAACCCGAAGTACAACGAACAGATGCAGCCCGTTGACTCCCGCGCCCTCTGGGAGCGACACATCCGCCGCTAGGCGCCGCGGCTCAAAAGGGTTTCTCATTTCGGCCCGAGGTGCTATAAGGGCGGAAGCAATTTCAGGGAGGTGGATCACGGTGAAACTTGCCCACGTTTATCTGGTCGTTACCCTGGTGTCGTTCCTTGCGGGTTCCGGGTTCATGACGAGTGCGGAGGCTCAGCCCGCCGGGCTCAAAACCGACAGGCCCGCGGTCGGCGCCGACGTGCCGAAGGCAAAGCCGGGGCAGGGCCCGCTGGTCGGTCCGGCAACGCCCGGGCCGGGGGCCCGCAACGTCGGATGCTTCGACGAGGCGGCCTACGCCCGCGCCAAAAAGCAGGACAAGAATCTCGCAGGGGCACAGCTCTGCGGAGCCGACCTGAAGAAGGTCTTCCTGCCCGGGGCCGATCTGAAAGGGGCAAACCTCTCCGGCGCCGATCTCGGCGGAATCCGGCTTGAGGAAGCAAACCTGCAGGGCGCGGTGCTCTCGCGGGCGAACCTCTCCGGCGCAGCCCTGTCCCGCGCCAATCTCGAAGGTGCCAGGCTCGACGGGGCCAATCTCCGCGGTGCCCGCGTGCAGGGAGCGAATCTCAAGGGCGCCGATCTCTCGAGGGCCGATCTCGAGGGGGCGACTCTGAACTCGTCGAATCTGACGGGCGCCAACCTGGAACGAGCCGTCCTCAGGAATGTCGAGGCCCTGTCGGCGAGATTCACCTCGGCAAACCTGCGTTACGCCAGGCTTGATTCCGCGAACCTCAAAGGCGACATGTATGGGCGTCGGGCGGACTTCGCCGGGGCCAACCTCGGCGAGGCAACGCTCAGGCAGGCGCAGCTCGACCATGCAAACCTGGAGGGCGCCGACGTGAGCCGGGCGGATTTCTCGGGCGCCAGGCTGGAGGGCGCCAACCTGAAGAAGGCCAAAGGCCCCCGGGCGATATTCAACCAGGCGGGTGTTGCAAAGGCGTACTGCCAGGAAGCCGATTTCAGCGACGGGCAGTTCCGGGGCGCCGACCTCACGGCCGCGCACCTGCAGTATGCGAAGCTCGGCAGGGCGGATCTGCGGGGCGCCAATCTCACCCGGGCGGAGGTCAACCAGGCCTTCCTGGTGGAAGCCAATCTCGAGGGCGCAAATCTCACGGAGTCGGAAATCTATGGCACCAACTTCCGGGGCGCAAATCTCGCCGGGGCGAACTTCCATGAATCGTCTCCATTCCGTGCCATCGTCGATCTGCGGTGGAAGGAGTTCCTGAGGGGCCAGAAGTTCCGCACGGACAAGATGTTCGGCAGCATCCACTGGGGGCAGTGACGGGACGGGCAACGGTTTTTGGAAACCCGCATCCGGGCAGGAAAGACCCTTCCTCGATCGGGGCAACCCTCGAAGCGGCAGGGAGATGAGGGCATGAGTCAGGCACGCACGAGCGATCCGAACTTCGAATCCCGCATCCGCTCCAGCTTCGAGAAGCAGGGGATCATGAAGACGATCGGGGCGCGCCTGCTGTCGGTTTCCCCCGGGGAGGTCCGGATCGAGCTTCCCTGGAGCGAGGCCGTCACCCAGCAGCACGGGTTCGTTCACGCGGGGATCCTGAGCACGATCGCCGACAACGCCTGCGGGTATGCCGCCTACACGCTCATGCCGGCGGATTCCGAGGTGCTGGGGGTGGAAAACAAGATCAACTTCCTGGCCCCGGCCCGGGGGGAGCGTTTCGTCTCGGTCGGCCGGGTCGTCAAGGCGGGGCGGACGCTGGCGGTTTGCACGGGCGAGGTCTGGGCGCACGAAAACGGCAAAGAGACGCTCGTGGCGGTCATGCAGACGACCATGATGGCGCTGGTGAAGTGAGAGGCGGCTAGAGCCGCTTCGTGAGGGCCTCGATCTCGGGGGCCTTCCTGGGGTTTGCCTTCGCGTAGAGATCGAGCAGGATGCGGCTGATCTCTCTGGGGTTGAGCGGCTTCACGAGGTAGCCCTGCACCCCGAAGCGGGCGCAGAGGGCCACGTCGTCGCGGTGGGAGGAAAGCGACGAGATGATGATCGTCGTCGCGATGTCCCGGCGGGTCTCGCGGATCTCCTGCAGGACCTCCTGGCCGCTCATGACGGGCATCATGAGGTCGAGCAGGAGGATGTCCGGCTTCCAGTTGCCGTAGATCTCGAGGGCCTCGAAGCCGTTGACGGCGAACTGCTTGCTGAATACGTCACCCGAGATATACGTGTCGTAGAACTTCCGGCTGAAGCTGTTGTCTTCCGCAATGAGGATTTTCATCTTGTCCATGGCAGTGGGCCGTTCCCCGGGGGCTTGATGCCGGATAGTCGAGCAAACATCGTGCCACGGGGCGCCCCGCGAGGGATTTGCCCGTAAGCGGATAATATCCGTCGCTTTTCCAGTTTTTTTGTTTATAATGGAACGTCCATCTCACCCATCATCTTCGTGAAGGAGGAACGATATGAAAGGAAATCCCAAACTGATCGCAACCCTGAACGATCTTCTCGCCGACGAACTGACCGCCATCAACCAGTACATGGTCCACTCCGAGATGGCCGAGGGCTGGGGCTACGAAAAGCTTCACAAGGCCTTCGAGCAGCGCGCCATCCAGGAGATGAAACACGCCGAGAGTCTCATCGGGCGCATCCTGTTCCTCGAGGGGACCCCCACGGTGAGCAAGCTCAACAAGCTGATGATCGGTGCCGACGTGCCGAAGCAGCTGGCCGGCGACCGGGCCCTGGAGATGATGGCGATCAAGGCTTACAACGAAGCCATCGTCCTGGCCGGCGAGGTCAAGGATTTCGCCACGCGGCAGATCCTCGAGAAGATCCTGGCCGACGAAGACAAGCACCTTGACGAGATCGAAGAGATGCAGGACCAGATCCAGCAGATGTCGCTGCAGATCTTCCTCACCACCAAGGTGGGGTGAGCCGGGAACGTCCGGAACAAAGGAGAGTCGAAACCCCGCTTCCCGGAAAGAGGCGGGGTTTTGTATTTTGCGTTTCCCGCAACGGAGAGAACGCCATGGGTGCACACAGCAAGGAGCTGGAGGCGAAGAACCGGACCATCGCCGCCGTCTTCCGGCTGTCGACCCTGCTGACGCAGCAGGTCGGCCTCGACGAGATCCTGCGTTCCATTCTCGAGAGCGCCGAGAAGGACCTCGGCTTCTCGGCCTCCTGCCTGTTCCTCATCAACGACGACCGGGAGCACCTCGACTGCCGCATGGTCCGCGGGTTCGGCGAGGAGAACGAGAGGAGGGCCTACCACAGGCCCTTCCACATGGAGCGGCACGACTGCATCGAGACGCGGGTCGTCAAGGGCGGCGAGGTGGTCCACTTCGAGGACTCCCACGGCGATGCCCGCGCGACCGCCATCGACCGCCGCATCACGGAGAAGCTCAAGCGGGGCAGCATCGTCTACGCCCCGCTGACCGTGAAAGGGAAGATCATCGGCTGCATGGGCGTGAACCGGCCCCGCGCGGGGGCCCGGATCTCGAAGTCGGAGATCGAGGCCTTCACCATCTTCGCCAACCAGGCGAGCATCATCATCGAGAACAGCCGCTCCCTCGAACAGCTCATGGCGGAGCGCAATCTCAACAAGAGCATCCTGGAAAGCTCACCCAGCGGCATCCTCACGGTGGACCGCACGGGTACGATCACCGCCGTCAACGGCGAGGCGGCCCGCATCCTCGGGGCGGACCCGGACGGGATCCTCTCCGTGCGGGTGGATCAGGCCCTCCGCGGGCACGCCGGCTTCCGCGCCTTCGAGGAGCTGTTCCGCGACCCCGCGAGCGGGACGAAAGAGGTCGCCGTCGTCGGGCCCGACGGCCGGCAGCACTCCGTGGAGGTCACCGTGTCGCCGCTGAAGGACGACGGCGGCCGGGAGGCTGGGACCCTGTACTTTTTCAAGGACCAGACGGAGAAGAAGCGGATCGGAGAGCAAATCCAGCGGATGAGCCGGCTCGCCGCGGTGGGGCAGCTTGCGGCGGGCATCTCCCACGAGATCCGCAACCCCATGATGGGGATCGCCGCCACGATGGAGCTGGTGAGCGACGGCATGGCGCCGGACCACCCGCAGCGGCGGCTGCTCGCGAAGTCCATGGAGGAAATCGGGCGGATCGACAACGTCATCGGCGAGCTGCTGAACCTGGCGCAGCCCCGGGAGATGCACCCCGAGTCGGCCGACATCAACCGGCTGATCGGCGACGTGGCCGACTTCCTCTCCGGCCTGTGCCGGAAGAAGCAGATCGAGCTTCGCCTGCAGTTCAGCCTGGTGCCCCCCGTCGTGATGGACCGCAAGGCGATGCGGGAGGTCGTCATCAACATCGCCCTGAATGCCATCCAGTCCATGAAGCAGTCGGGCAGCCTGACGGTCCGCACGGCCTTGCCGGAGCGGGGGCGCGTGCAGATCACCGTCGAGGACACGGGGGAGGGGATCCCGCCGGAGATCCGCGAGAGGATCTTCGACCCCTTCTTCACGACGCGGCCCGACGGGACGGGCCTGGGCCTCTCCAACTGTCACCGGATCGTCGAGGCCCACGAGGGCTCGATCCACATCGAGGACGGCCCCGCGGGGGGAACGAGGGTCCATGTCCTTCTCCCCGCCGCGCGGGGAGCCGGGGGAAAGTGATGCACACCGTCCTGATCACGGACGACAACGAGCTGATCCGGGAGACCCTCGAGAAGGCCCTCGTCGGCGAAGGGTACCGCGTGAGGCTCGCGAAGGACGGGCGGGAGTGCCTGGAGGCCGCGCGGCTCGGGGACGTCGACCTCATCCTGCTGGACATGCGGCTGCCCGACATCAACGGCATCGACGTGCTGCGGCGCCTGCGGCAGGACCAGACGGACAGCGTCGTGCTCATGATGACCGCCTACGGCGACGTGGAGTCCACGAAGAGGGCCCTCGAGCTCGGGGCCTTCGATTTCATCCGCAAGCCCGTGACGCCCAAGGCGCTGGCCTCGATCATCAAGATGGCCATGGAGATCCGCTCCCTGCGGCAGGAGATCCAGCAGACCATCTACCGCAACAAGGAGCGCTACGGCTACCACAACATCATCGGCCGAAGCACGGCCCTGCAGAAAGTGCTCGAGATAACGACCCGGGCCGCCAACAACGACGCCTCGACCATTCTGATCGAGGGGGCCAGCGGGACGGGCAAGAGCCTCATCGCCAAGTGCCTGCACTACAACAGCCTGCGGGCCCACCAGCCCTTCGTCGAGATCAACTGCGCCTCGATCCCCGCCACCCTGCTGGAGAGCGAACTCTTCGGCCACGAGGCCGGAGCGTTCACCGACGCCAAAAAGCTCAAGAAGGGGCTCGTCGAGCTGGCCCAGGGCGGCACCCTCTTCCTCGACGAGATCGGGGAGATGCAGCCCGGCCTGCAGGCCAAGATGCTCCAGGTGATCGAGGAGAAATGCTTCCGGCGGATCGGGGGGACGAAGAAGATCGTCACCGACACCCGCATCGTCGCGGCGACGAATAAGGATCTCAAAAAAGCCCTGGACGAAGGCGCCTTCCGCCAGGACCTCTACTGGCGCCTCAACGTGATCAACATTGTCCTGCCCCCCCTGAAGGATCGCACGGAGGACATCCTTCCCCTGGTCGAGCACTTCATCGGGGTCTACAGCCGGGAGTTCAACAAGCCCCCCAAGCGCGTCACCGACGGGGCGCGCCTCATCCTGGAGCACTATGCCTGGCCCGGCAACGTGCGCGAGCTGTCCAACACCGTGGAGCGGATCATGATCCTCGAGGACGGAGAGCGGCTGCTGCCCGGGCACCTTCCCCCGGCGATGACGGGGGGAACCCCGGCGGCGGGGCAGCCGTCTTCCCCGGGGGAGGCCGCCCCGGCCCCCGCCGCGGGCGACTTCAACCTGCGGAAACTGACGGAAGCCTTCCAGGCGAAAACCATCACGGCCGTGCTGGAGAAGACCGGGGGCAACCGCACGGAGGCCGCGAAACTTCTCGGCCTGTCGCGCGTGGGGCTCTACCACCAGATGAAGAAGCTGGGCCTCCTCCGGAAAAAAGAGTGTTAAGCAAGCCGAACAGGCTGTTAAGTTTCTTTAACGCGAATTCGTGATCCCTCGTTCCAGCGGTCATTCACTTCAACGTATTCCATCGTCGCGTAAATCCGGGTGTCGACGGGCGGACCCCGTCCCAAGGTGCCGATATCCAAACGCTTCCGGCTCGCGAAGCGAGCGGGGCGCCGTCTGCGCCTCTCCCGGGTTCGAGGCGGTTCGAGCCGTCCGCCCCTCTGGCACCGCCCTTGCTCTTGATCGGGTCGTTACTGCGCGCAGGTGTTCGCTCGTGCGGGGAGATTCGCCGGGGCGACCCGCACGAGCGACGGAAATTCGGGCAGAGCGCACGCCCTGCCGGAGGCAGACAGGTCATGATAAAGGTCCTGGGAATCCACTCGAGCCCGATCAAGGGCGGCAACACGGCCTGGCTACTCGACTACGCCCTCAAGGAGGCAGAGAAAGCCGGGGAGGTCGCAACGGAATCCGTGGCGCTCGCCGGCCTGGCCATCGCGGACTGCCGGCACTGCAACTGGTGCATGGCGAAGCAGACGCCGGAGAAGCTCTGCT
>CAYZKT010000097.1:0-1703 GCA_964478885.1 uncultured Syntrophaceae bacterium
GCGGCCCGATGGAGGAGCTATGAAGCTCAACAAGCGGATCCTGAAGTCCATCCAGACTCTGCCGCCCTTCCCGGCGACGATCCGGAAGGTCATGGCCCTTGCAGGCGACCCCGACTCGTCGCTCACGGAGCTGGCCGGCGTGATCCGCCTCGACCAGGCCATCACGGCCAACATCCTGCGGATCTGCAACTCCGCCTACTTCGGCCTGCGCCGGCCCGTGGACAACGTGGGCGACGCCATCATGCACATGGGGAAGAAAAACGTCCTGCGCGCCGTCATGGCCGCGGGTCTCTCGCGGTACTTCCGAACCGCAAAGGGTTACGAGGTCAAGGGAGGCGACCTCTGGGAGCACGCCGTCGCGGTGGCGATCATGTCCCAGATCTGCGCCGCGAGGCTGTCGGTTCCCGACGACCCCCGGCTCTTCACGGCGGGGGTGCTGCACGACATCGGCAAAATGGTGATGGGCGAGTTCGTCGAGGAGGCCTGGCTGCAGATCCGGGAACTCACGGAGAGGCAACAGTACTCCTTCCTGGAGGCCGAGGAGGAGGTCCTCGGCGTCAATCACGCCGTGCTGGGCGGTGAGATCGCATTGATCTGGAAGTTCCCCGACGAGATCCTCAAGGCCATCGCCTTCCATCACCGGCCGGACCTGCTGGCCGACGGCGATCTCGTGCCCTGGATCGTCTACCTCTCCAACCAGGTCTGCCACGTCATGGGGATCGGCGTGGGAACCGACGCGCTGGCCTACCGCGCCGTCGGCGACGTGGCCGGGCGGTTTCAGCTCAAACAGCGGGATCTCGAGGACATGATGGCCCGGCTTCACCGGAGCATGCAGGAAGCGCGGGAGCTGGTCAGCATCGTCTCGGGGCCCGGAGGCAACGGGAGGGGCTAAACGGAGGGTACCATGTCCTTCAATCTGCTCATCGTCGATGATTCGAGTTCGATGCGGTCCGTCGTGAAGAAGATCGTCGGCCTGTCGGGCGTCGGGGTCAACCAGCTTCTCGAGGCGGAAAACGGCCGCAGGGCCCTCGAAATCATGGGCGGCAACTGGGTCGATGCCGTCATCCTCGACATCAACATGCCGGAGATGAACGGCCTCGAGCTGCTCCAGAAAATGAGCGAGGATGTCGTCATGAAGAACATCCCCGTGGTGATGATGAGCACGGAGGCCAGCGAGGCCCATGTGAAAACCGCCTTCGAGCTCGGTGCGAAAGGATTCATACGGAAACCGTTCCTGCCCGAGGAAGTCAGAAAGATGCTTCTCGGGGTGCTCGGGTTCGACGAAAAGGGGGACTATGGAGAACGTGAAAGAGATCCTGGCGGAGTCGATTTTTGAGGTCTTCGAGAGGATGTTCTTCATCTTTCTCGAGCCCGGGGGCGCCTCCCCCGTCCACGACTGCGAGGCGGCGATCCGATTCGACGGCCCGCGGCGGGGGACGATGCGCATCCTCTTCACACGCCCCGTGGCCCGGCTCATGGTTCGCAACATGCTCGGGATCGACAACGGGGCCGTCACGGAGCCGCACGTATCAGACTGTGTCAAGGAGGCCGCCAACATGGTCTGCGGGAATTTCCTCGTGCACCTCGATGCCTCGAAGAAATTCACCATGTCGCTGCCCGAGTTTTCCGCCAGACCCGGGCAGACGCCGGCCGGCCCGGGGGACGTGGTGTCCTTCGACTTCGACTGCGATGTCGGCAAGATG
>CAYZKT010000097.1:1803-9287 GCA_964478885.1 uncultured Syntrophaceae bacterium
GTGGTGCTCGAAATGGAGGGTGCAGGGTAAAGGGGACAGGGGACAGGGGACAGGGAAGGTACTACAGATTATTTTGTATAGACGGAATCTTCTTCCATCCCGATACCCGAGACCCGAGCCCCGAGACCCTGATGTGCGGCAGCAACGAATGAATGCGGGTTTGGGAAGGACAGATAGAGGGTAGTGGAGCGTTGAACAGGATCAAGGTTCTCATCGTCGACGATTCGGCCATCGTCCGCAAGATTTTTTCGGAGGAGCTTTCGAAGTTCCCCGACATCGAGATCGTGGGGACGGCGCCGGACCCCTACGTCGCCCGGGACAAGATCGTCGCCCTGAAGCCCGACGTGGTCACCCTCGACATCGAGATGCCCCGCATGGACGGGATCACGTTCCTGCGCAAGCTCATGAAGTACTACCCGATCCCGGTCATCATCGTAAGTTCGTTGACGCCGAAGGGTGGAAAACTGACGCTGGAGGCCCTCGACATAGGGGCCGTGGAGGTCATTGCAAAACCCGGAGCGGCCTACACCGTGGGCGATATGAGCGCCCAGCTGGCCGAGAAGATCCGGGCGGCCTCGCGGGCACGGATCGTGAAACAGCAGGGGGATGGCCCCGGAAACGGGGGCCCGCCGGAGCCGCTTCGCGCCCTGGCCCAGACGACGAACCAGGTCATCGCGATCGGCGCCTCCACGGGGGGCACGGAGGCCCTCAAGGCCGTGCTCACGCGGATGCCCGTGAACTCTCCCGGCATCGTCGTCGTGCAGCACATGCCGGCGAATTTCACGACGGCCTTCGCCGAGCGCCTCAACAGCCTGTGCCCGATGACGGTGAAGGAGGCGAAAAACAACGACTCCGTGACCCAGGGGACGGTGCTCATCGCCCCGGGGAACTACCACATGCTCCTGCGGAGAAGCGGGGCACGGTATTACGTAGAGGTCAAGGACGGCCCCATGGTGCATCACCAGCGGCCTGCCGTCGACGTTCTCTTCAAATCCGCGGCCCAGGTCGCCGGCGCCAACTCGATCGGGGTCATCCTGACGGGGATGGGCGCCGACGGGGCGGCGGGGATGCTGGACATGAAGAAAGCCGGGGCGAGAACCATTGCCCAGGACGAGAATTCCTGCGTGGTCTTCGGCATGCCGAAGGAAGCCATCAAGCTCGGCGGTGCGGACCGGGTCCTTCCCCTGGACCAGATCGCCGGGGAACTGGTGAGGATGATGTGACATGGATCATGCTGAACTGAGACGCGAGATCGACGAGATGGCGTCGAGTTTCCTCTTCCTGGAGACGAAGGAGATCGACATCCCGACGGCGGGACAGTTTCTGAACCAGCTCGAGGGGTTCATGGGGCATGCGGAGACCCTCGGGGCCGTCGAGGCCCAACGGCTCGCGGGGGGCCTGAACCAGCTCCTCGAGAAGGTGGTCCTCGAGGCCGTCGACGCCGCGACGGGGTTCGGCCTGTTCGAGCGGGGCATCGTGCTCCTGCAGTCCGTCGCCGACGGCTATTGCAATGCGGGACGCTACGAGGGGAGCATCGACGGGTTCATGGCGGAGCTTGCCGCATGCCTGGGCATCCCCCTGGATTCGGGGTCCGGCGAGAGCGCGGCAGCCCCGCCCGAGGATGCGGTCTCCGGAACCGCGGCGGCAGCCGGAAAGGAGCGGGTCCAGGACGAATCGCTCCTGAGGGACTTCATCACCGAGGGGCTCGAGTACATCGGCGAGATCGAGGTGAACATCCTCAACCTCGAGCAGGAGCCGGACAACAAGGATTACATCAACGCCATCTTCCGGCCTTTCCACTCCGTGAAGGGGGTGGCCAGCTTCCTGAATCTCGATGCCATCCGCACTCTGGCCCACGACCTGGAGACGCTGCTGGACAGGGCGAGAAACGAGGCCCTGCCCGTCACGCCGGAGCTCATCGACCTCATCCTCGACGGCTCGGACACCCTGAAGGCCATGATCGGCCGGCTGCGGGACGAACTGGAGGGCCGGGAGGCCACGGAACTGATCGACGCGTCGGACCTCGTGCGGCGCATCAAGCTGGCCGAGCAGGGCGCCGAACAGCCGAAGCAGCCCAAGAAGCTCGGAACCATCCTCGTCGAAGAAGGGGTCATCAACGAGGAGGAACTCCAGGAGGCCCTCGAGCGCTCCCAGATCCCCCCGCCGCGCAAGCTGGGGCAGACCCTGATCACGGAGGGGATGGCCTCGCCCAAGGACGTCTCCCGGGCCCTGCGCAAGCAGGCCCAGCAGGTGACCGACTCCAACACGATCCGCGTGGACGTCAAGAAGCTCGACGACCTCATCGACATGGTGGGCGAACTCGTCATCACGCAGTCCATGATCCGTCAGAGCGACACTCTCGCGGCGCTCGGCGACCGCAAACTCGTCCGGGATATCTCCCAGCTCGCGAGCATCACCTCGGAGCTGCAGCGCTCCTCCACGGTACTGCGGATGATCCCCATCAAGCAGACCTTCCAGCGCATGTCGCGGCTCGTGCGTGACCTTTCGAAGAACTCGGGGAAGCTCGTCAACGTCGTCACCGTGGGCGAGGACACGGAAATCGACCGCAACATGGTCGACGAGATCTACAACCCTCTCGTCCACATGATCCGCAACGCCGTGGATCACGGCATGGAGATGCCCGAGGACCGCATCCAGGCGGGCAAGCCCGAGCGCGGGACGATACGGCTCAAGGCCTTCCACCGGGGGGGCAACATCGTCATCGAGATCTCCGACGACGGGCGCGGCCTCAGTCGGGAGAAGATCCGCCAGAAGGCCGTCAAGAACGGGCTCATCAGCGCCACGGATGTCCTGACGGACCAGGAGGTCAACCGCCTCATCCTGCTGCCCGGCTTTTCGACGGCCGAGAAGATCACCGACGTCTCGGGCCGCGGCGTGGGGATGGACGTGGTCAAACAGGCCGTGGAGAAGCTCCGCGGCAAGATGGACATCCAGAGCGTCGAGGGGAAGGGGACGACCTTTGTCACCGGCTTCCCGCTCACCATGGCCATCATCGACGGCATGATCGTGAAGGTGGGCAACGAGCGCTACATCCTGCCGACGGTGGCCATCCGGCAGCTCATCCGGCCCGATCGGGCGGCGTACAACTGCATCGTCGGCGAGGCCGAGACGATCAACGTCATGGGACGCCTGCTTCCGCTGGTGCGCCTCCACCGGCTCTTCGACATCGAGCCCGTGCACGCCAACCCCTGGGAGGCCACCCTGGTGGTCATGGAGGGGGAAAAGCGCTCCAAGTGCCTGCTCGTCGACGAGATCCTCGGCAAGGAGGAGGTCGTGATCAAGAACCTGGGCGAGAGTCTCAAGCGCATCAAGGGGGTCTCCGGCGGCGCCATCCTCGGCGACGGCAACGTGGGGCTGATCCTCGACCCCGAGGGCCTCTTCGAGATGGCCGAAGCGAACTGACGCATGCCAGCCCCGGGGCCGGCAATGCAGTGGGAATATCCGGATTCCGAGATCAAACCTGATTGCGGGGGAAGCATATGAGCGTGAACAAGAATCTCAAGATCCTCATCGTTGATGACTTCGCCACCATGCGGAAGGTCATTCGGAACCTGCTGAAGCAGGGCGGCTTCGAGAACGTCGTGGAGGCCGAAGACGGGGTGGCAGCCCTCAAGGTTCTGAAGTCCCAGCAGGTCGACTTCATCATCTCCGACTGGAACATGCCCAACATGAGCGGGCTGGAGCTCCTGAAGGCCGTCCGCTGCGACGACGAGCTGAAGGCGCTGCCCTTCCTCATGGTCACGGCGGAAGCCCTGAAGGACAACGTGGTGGCGGCCGTCAAGGCCGGCGTGAGCAACTACATCGTGAAGCCCTTCACCGCAGAGGTGCTCAACGAGAAGATCGAGAAGATCGTCAAGAGCCTGGCGGCGTAAATCGATAAAGGAAAACCTCCCATGGACGTTCGATTCATCAACCCGTTCCTCAACGGGACCGTGCAGGTATTGAAAACCATGGCCTTCGTGGAGCCCACGGCGGGGAAGCCCTTTCTCAAGAAGGACAGCCTCGCCCGCGGCGACATCTCGGGCATCATCGGGCTGACCGGTTCGGCCCGGGGGTCGCTGGCCCTGAGCTTCAGCGAAAGCAGTATCCTGAAGATCGTTTCCAACATGCTGGGAGAGGAGATCAAGACCCTCAACGGCGACATCAAGGACGCCGTGGGAGAGATCACCAACATGGTCTCCGGTGCGGCCCGCAAGGAACTCGAGACCCTCGGGTTCAACATTACGGCGGCCATCCCCACCGTCGTGGCCGGCAAGGACCATTCGATCAGCCACGTGCTCGGGGGGCCGAGCATCATCATCCCCTTCGAGACGCCGCAGGGGCCCTTCGTCGTCGATATCTGCATCGGCGGCATCGAGGGGAAGTAGACGCCGCGCAGGCTCGACGGAGCCGGACGGGGCTGAAAGAGAAGCCACGGCATCCTGTCACCGGATGAGAAGTTGGGAAGTTGAGAAGTTAGGAAGCTGGGAAATAAAATGAAAAAGGGCTTGCCGCCGGGCAAGCCCTTTCCTGTTCTCTTCCTGAACCCTGGACCCTGGACCCTATCTCGTGATCTGGTACTTCCGCACGATCTCCCGGAGCGCGGCGATCTGCTGCTCGCTCATCTCGAAGGTGTAACGGTTGCCGCCCTTGAAGGTCACCGTGACGGAATTGGATCTCGCGAGTTTCGCGATCTTGTCCTCCTCGGCAACTTCGTTGTCGGACCACTCGTTGATGCCGTCGGCATCGACGGAGGACTGCTTCTGCGGGTAGATCGTCTCGATCGTCAGCCTCGTGCCGTTCTGGCCCTGCAGGGTCACGGACTCGTAGGAGAGGTACTCGGGGGCCTCGTACCGGGTCTTCACCTTGTAGAACTTCCTGCCCGTGTAGCGCTGGACGAAGTAGACCTCCACGTAGAACTTCCGGTCCTCGCCGATCTGCTGCGCGAGGTTGCGCGTGGAGCGGTAGACCTTCCACGACTTGATGGGGTCGTCCTCGATGAGGATGTGCCGGCTGATGTCGCGCTGGGCCTCGAGTTCCCCCTCCAGCTCCGAGCGCAGCTCCTCGCGCAGAGCCAGAAGCTTCTCGCCCAGGTCCTTCGTCAGGAAGGCCGACTTCATCTCCCGGTCGATCAGCTCGATCCGGCCCCGGAGGTCCCGCGTCGTCTCGACGGACTTGACGATTTTCTGGTACCGGTTCAGGGCGAGGTTCCGGATCTCGGAGATTTTTTCCCCCGCCGCGGCGGCGTGCTGACTCGTGGGGAAGCGGTCGACGAGGGTCTGGAATTTCTCAAGGGCATCGCCGTAGCGCTTCTCCCCGTAAAGGCCCATGCCCGTCCGGTAGTAGAAATCGGAAAGGTCCTTGAGCTGTTTCAGCTCATCGGAGAGGGTTTCGTTTTGCTGCCGCGAAAGCAGCAGCTCCTTGTTTAGCCGTTCATTGTCGAGCTGCAAGTCCTCGAATTTCTTGTAGGAAACGCAGCCGGACAGAAGGAAGGCGCAGACCAGCAGAAGGAGAAATCGATGCATAAGGGCTCCATGAAACCATAAACAGCCATCCACAAGAATAATTGTATGCAACAAACGCTATAATTTTAACTTAATAACGCTATTCGGGCGTATTTTCAAACTATTTTCACGGTTCACCCCCCGGAAAATCGTTTCAGTGCCGCAAGTTCTCGGGATCAGGGGAAAAATGCCCGTTGTTAGCCGGAGGGCCTGCAGGGCGTTCTGCGGCGCCCGGGGCGGGGCGTCGCCGGGTGCATGCGGACGTAGGCCGGCCGTCACGGCAGCCTTGACGCGGGGGGTGCGATCTGTTAGGGGTGACAGGGGTAGGGGTCAACATGATCTGGCACCAGCAGGATGTCAAGGCGGTCCTCGCCGAGCTGGATGTTCCCATCGACGGCCTTCGTTCCGAAGAAGCCGGCCATCGACTTGCAGAATTCGGCCGCAACGAGCTGAAGGAGAAGGGCAGGCGCTCGCCGATCGCGATGTTTGTCGACCAGTTCCGGGACTTCATGATCCTGGTGCTGGTGGCCGCCGCCGTGGTCTCCGGGTTCGTGGGCGAGGCGGCCGACACCGTCGCCATCCTCGTCATCGTCGTCCTCAACGCGGCGATCGGGTTCGTCCAGGAGTATCGCGCCGAGAAGGCCATGGAGGCCCTGAAGCAGATGGCCGCCCCCGCGGCCCGCGTCCTGCGCGACGGCAAGGTTTCGGCCATTCCCGGCGCGGAGATCGTTCCGGGCGATCTCGTGCTCCTCGAGGCGGGCGCCATCGTCCCGGCGGACATGCGGCTTGTCGAGGCAGTGCAGCTCAAGGTCGAGGAAGCGGCCCTCACGGGCGAGTCGGTCCCCGTGGAGAAGCACACCCGGGCCCTTCGCGAGGAGCTCCTTCCTCTTGGGGACCGGTCGAACATGGTCTTCAAGGGCACCGTCGTCACCTACGGCCGGGGCACCGGGGTGGTCATCGGCACGGGGATGGGCACGGAGCTCGGGAAGATCGCCTCCATGCTCCAGGAGGAAGAGGAGGTCAAGACCCCGCTCCAGAAACGCCTGACGGTCTTCGGGAAAAAGCTCGCCGTGGCGGTCCTCTTCATCTGTGTCTTCATCTTCGGCGTGGGGCTCATGCGGGGCGAGGCGCCCGTTCTCATGTTCCTCACGGCCGTCACGCTGGCCGTCGCGGCCATCCCCGAGGCCCTCCCCGCCGTCATCACGATCTCCCTTGCCCTGGGGGCGCGCAAGATGGTGGAGCACAACGCCCTGATCCGGAAACTGCCTGCCGTGGAGACCCTCGGTTCCGTCACGACCATCTGCTCCGACAAGACGGGGACCCTCACGTGGAACCGCATGACGGTGGAGGAGCTCTGGGCCGACGGGACACTGTTCCGGAGCGACGATCCCGCGATCGCGCGGTTCGACCGCCTCATGAAGGCGCTTGCCCTGAGCAACGACGCCCTCCCGTACGTCAGCGGGGACGTTGTCGGGGTCAGCGGGGACCCGACAGAGATCGCCCTCTACCGGGTGGCCGGGGAACAGGGGTTCGCGAAGGCCGAGCTTGAGAGGGAGCACCCCCGGGTGGCCGAGATCCCCTTCGACTCGGAGCGCAAGTGCATGACGACGATCCATCGCTGGCCCGGGGGGGTCATGGCCTTTACGAAGGGCGGCGTCGACGTCATGATCGAAAAGGCCGTCGACATGCTCGCGGAGGGGCGGATCGCCCCGCTGGACGCCGAGGAAATCAGCCGCGTCAACGACCGGATGGCCGATGAGGGGCTCCGCGTGCTTGCCGTGGCGTGCCGCTTCTGGGACGAGGTGCCCGCCGAGCCGGCGCCGGAGAACGTGGAAAAAGGCCTCACCTTCCTGGGCCTCGTGGGCATGCTCGACCCGCCGCGGGAGGAGGTCCGCCAGGCCGTGAGACTCTGCAAGTCCGCCGGTATCCGGCCCGTCATGATCACGGGCGATCACCCGCTGACGGCCCGCTCCATCGCCC
>CAYZKT010000098.1:0-9251 GCA_964478885.1 uncultured Syntrophaceae bacterium
GTGTATTTTGAAGCAGGAATTTAGTTAACGGGGCTCAAGTCGTCAGCTGATCAATTTCTTTGAGATTTACCTCATAGGCTGTTCAAAAGCGGCCGGATGCAAGGCCCCCGAAATCCCGAGGACTGAGGCGTACTGGTGCGTACGCCGCAGGGACGAGGGATGAGGGAAACGCCGCAGACGGTTGCTTTTCAACAGCCTGCTAGCCCTTCATCACGAGGAACGATACCGGGATCAGCAATAATGCCGCGCCGATAGCGAGCATCCAGCAGAAAGCGTCGATCTCGCCGCCGTGCCGCAGAACCGCCTCGTCCCAGTCGCTCAACTCGACGAGATTACGGAACCGGCGGAGGGGGGAGACCCGGCGCTGTGCCGTCCTGACGCGGACCTTCCCGAAATCCTGCGCGGTTCCCGAATGATCAATTGCGGTCGTATTCATCACGGACTCCTTTTTGTGTTTTCTTCTTGCGAAGGCTGACGGACCGTCAGCCCGGGTACTTCCGGACGACGGCGCTCACGACGCCGCCCACGCGCAGCTCCAGGCGGGCGCGGATGGGCGGGTACTTCACGTTGGCCGCCTCCAGGAAGACGTCCTTCCCCTTGCGGCGGAAAAACTTCAGCGTCCATTCCCCGTCGACCTCGGCGATCACGATGTCGCCCGATTTCGGCTCGCGGCCCTTCTCGATGACGACCAGGTCGCCCGGGTGGATCCCCTCGTCGATCATGGAGTCCCCCGAGACCCGGAGAAGAAACGACGTGCCGGGTTTCGTGATGAGGTACTCGTCGAAGGAGATGACGTCCCTCAATTCCTCCTCGGCGGGGGAGGGGAAACCGGCCGCCACGTCGCCCACCATGGGGAGGCCGAAGGCCCGCCTCGAAGGGGACAGGAACCCCCGGGCATCCTTTTCGAGCACGCCCGCGGCCAGCAGCTTCTGCACCCAGAAGTGGACGACAGCCTTGGAGCGCACCCCCAGGAGGGCCATCATCTCCGAGTAGGTGGGCATCCGCCTCCGGTCCCGGTAGAACCCGGCGAGTTCCTTCTCCACCACCTTCAGGGTCCTGTTTCCTCTCATGAAATCCCCTCTTTGCCGCGCTTGGGATCGATTATAGAACGATCGTTCTATTTGTCAAGGGAAAAGCGAGGAGCCGTGAAAAAAATCTTCGGCGGCGGGGAGAGGTCCCGGGCGGGAAGGGTCCCGCGGCGATGGCGGGTCGTTTTTCGTTGACAGAACCGGGTATCGACGGTAAAAAATCGGCGGCGCGGAGCGCGGCCCCGCGCGTCCCGGATTCATCATCGGCTCCACGAATGAGAGAGGAGGAGGACATGAAGGTTCTGGTTACGTACTATACGCAGACGGGGAACACGGAAAAAGTCGCCAAGGCCATCTGCGAGGCCGTCACCGTGCAGAAGGAGATCCAGCCCCTGGCGCAGGCAAAGGCAGTCGGGTACGACCTCGTGTTCTGCGGGTTCCCCGTCCAGGCGCACAGCGTTCCGGGGAAGATGGCGGAATTCATCAAGGGGCTGCCCAAGGGCCAGAAAGTGGCTTTCTTCGCAACCCACGGGTCCCTGCGCGGGGGCCAGCTCCCGAGGCAGGCCTTCGAAAGCGCGGCGGGTCTTGCCGCCGGCCTGAAGGTCCTGGGCCAGTTCGGCTGCCGGGGGAAGGTGGACCCGAAGGTCATCGACGCGCTCATGAAGAAGCCCGAGCATAAGGCCTGGGCCGAGGAGGCCCTCGGGGCCGACGGGAACCCCAACGCGGCGGATCTCAAGGAAGCGGCGGAGTTTGCGCAGGCCGTGGTCGGCAAGGCGTACTGATCATCCGGCGGGCCCCCGGCGGCCCGCTTCGCCCTTGAGATGAGGGGGCCGTTGGATGGGCTTATTCAGGCAGGCGGCGGCGGGGAGCGGCAAGAGCCCCTTTTTCTATAAGGATGCGGGCACCCTCGAGCTTCGCAGCGGGGGCGGCTGCATTTCGCTCTTCGGGATGCCCTTCCTGCTGGCGGGCCTTTTCGTCATGCAGATCCCCCTCGGACTCATTCCCGTCGCTAATACGCCGTCGGGCCCCCTCTTTGCCGTCTTTATCGTCCTGCTGGGTTCCGTGTTCGCCGCCGTGGGGGCGGCCCTCGTCTTCGGGCGTTCCGGGGTCGTCCTGGACCGGGGGCGGGGACGAATCGTGCAGTGGTGGGGGCTTCTCGTGCCCATGAAACGCGTGGAGCACATGCTGGAGGCGGTCCGCCGCGTGGAGATGAACTTCAGCGAGGGCGACAGCGACACCTCCGACCGCTGGCCCGTGAGGCTTGCCGGGGACGGGATCCCGAAGCCCATCGAGGTCGCCAGCCCCACGGACTTCTCCGAGGCGAGGCAGACGGCCGAGGAGCTTGCGAGGTTCCTGCACAAACCCCTCGTCGACACCTCCACAGGTGAAAGGGTCACCCGGGACCCGGGACATCTCGACGAACCCTGGCGCGAGCGGATTCGCAGAACGGGGGAAGCCAGGTCCCCCATGCCGCCCCAGCCCCCGGGGATGCGCTCGCGCATCGAGCGCACCGGCGAAGGGTGCGTCTTCCACATCCCCGGCCCGCCGCTGGGCGTGCGCCAAACCATCCCCGCGCTCATCCCCGTCGTCTTCGCGGCGGCCGTGGCGTGGTTCTTCCTGCCCTCGCTGCTCACGCTTCCCATGCCCGACTGGGCTCGATATTTCTTCCTGGGGTTTGTCGGCCTTTTCTTCATTGCCGGCCCCGTCGTATCGGCGCTGCTGAACGTGCTGCGCCTCAAGAACCAGTTCGAGCGCGTCACCGTTACGAAAGCCTTCCTCCGCGTCGAGGCCCTGAAGCAGGGGAAACGATCGACCGTCGAAATCCCCGTCGACGAGCTGGAGGACCTCGTGGCGCCCACGGCGAAGTCCCTCATGGACTCGGTCGAGGTGCCCGGGATGAAGAAGATGCCTCTTGGCGACACCGGTACGCCCCGGATGCCGGACGGGCGGCCCGTTCCCCGATTCCTCCTGTCCCTGATCAAGATGAAGGGGTCGAGGGGCATCCTGGCCCGAAGCGACAAGACAGTTGTCGAGTTCGCGGCGGGGCTCGACGAGGCGGAGACGGCCTACCTGTTCGCGCTCACCCGGAAGACGATTGCGGAATAAAAAAAGGGTTCAGGGTCCGGGGTAAAGGGTTCAGGGGGGGAAGGGCAGGGCAAGGCGAGGATCGGGAGCCGTGCTCTCGGTCTTTTCTTATCCTTGCACCCCGGTTCTCGCACTCCGCTTCCGCGAGCCGTCACGGCGTCGAGAAGGGCAGGTCGGATTCGGGTGCGGGGGTGGAGACTTCCTTTTCCCTTGCGTACATCGCGTCGATCAGGTCCTGGTGCCTGTCGACGACGATGCGGCGCCTTACCTTCAAGGTGGGCGTCAGCTCGCCCGCCTCCTGGCTGAAGGGCCGGGGCAGCAGGGCGATCCGTTTCACCTTCTCGTAGCCCGCCAGCTCCTTCTGGCGCGCCTCGACGCGCCCCTCGAAGAACCGCACGATGATGGGGTCCCGCACCAGCTCCTCGCGGGAGGAGTAGGCGATTCTCCAGGTCTTCGCGTAGGCCTCCAGGGCCTCGAAGGCGGGCACGATAAGGGCCGTGGCGTAAGGGCGGCCGTCGGCGATGATGATGATCTGCTCGATGTAGGGATCGCCGGCGAGCGTCGACTCGACGTACTGGGGGGCGATGTACTTGCCGCCGGAGGTCTTCATGAGTTCCTTGATGCGGTCCGTGATCGTCAGGTACCCGTCTTCCAGCACGCCGATGTCGCCCGTCCGGAGCCAGCCGTCCTCGAAGGCCTCGGCCGTGGCCTCCGGCTTCCGGTAGTAGCCCGACATGACGGTCTTTCCCCGGACGAGGATCTCGCCGTTGGGGGCGATCTTCACCTCCACGCCGTCGATGGGCTTTCCCACCGTGCCCGGCCGGAAGCGATAGTCTTCGTGGCAGGTGACGGTGGCCGTCGTCTCCGTCAGGCCGTATCCGTAGGTGATGCGAATGCCCGCCGAGTGGAAGAACTCCTCGATTTTCCGGGCCAGCGGGGCGCCGGCGCAGGGCAGAAAGCGGATACGGCCGCCCACGATGCCCTGCAGTTTTTTCAGCACGAGGACCTCTGCCGCCAGCCACTGCAGCCACAGGTGAGGCGGCAGCAGGCGCTTCTCCTTCCGGCGCAGGTAGGCGGTCTCCCCCACGCCGAGGGCCCAGAGGACGAGCTTTCTGCGCCAGGGCTCGTCGGCCTCCAGCTTTTCGAACACGGAGGTGTAGATCTTCTCGTAGAAGCGGGGCACGGCGCACATGATCGTGGGCTTCGCCTCCCGCAGGTAGTCGATGATCTTCGTCATGTCGCCCACGTAGACGTTCGTCATGCCGTGGCCGATCACGTAGTAGCTCCAGGCGCGCTCGAAGACGTGGGCCAGGGGCAGGAAGCACAGCGACACGTCCCTCTCGCTTACCGTGAGGCGCTTGTCGTGGGCGAGAAAGGAGTGGTGAAAGTTCGCGTGGTGGAGCATCACGCCCTTGGGCTCCCCCGTGGTGCCCGAGGTGTAGATGAGCGTGGCCAGGTCGTCGGCAGTGGCGCTCTGGAGCCTCCCGTCGAGCTCGCCCTGCCGCGTGGATGCCCGGCCCTTCTCCAGCAGGTCCTGCCAGCGCAGCGCCTTCGGGTTTCCCCGCAGCTCCACGCCCTCGTCGAAGACGACGATCACGGCCGGCGGCGAGGCGTCTTCGGGGATGCTCGCGATGCGGTCGTACTGGGTCTGGTTGCCCGCGAAGAGGATCCGGATCGCGGCGTCGCGGACGATGTAGCCGGCCTGTCCCGCCGTGCTCGTGGCGTAGATGGGCACGGAGACGCCCCGGACGCTCTGGATCGCGAAGTCGGCGATGGTCCACTCGGGTCGGTTGCCCGAGTAGATGCCCACCATCTCGCCCTCGCCGACGCCCAGCTCCAGGAGGGCCCTGGCCGCATCGCGGATCAGCTCCCCGAGCCGGTGGTAGGAAATGTCGTGCCAGCGATCGCATGACTTGCTTCGAAGGGCGGTCTTGGCCCCGTAACGGGCGGCCTGGTCGAAGACCATGCGGGCCAGGTGTGTCTCTTTCATCGGCGTACCCTCCCGATGCCCGAGTCGGCCCTGACGGGTCGGACGGACCCCATTGACGGGGCACACCCTTGCACAAAAACACGCCGCTTTCAAGTCAAATCGGACGCAAAAAAACACTGCGGGAATCGCGCTTGACAAATGGCCCCTTTCGTTAGTAGTGGCTACTCTGGTTTTTCCTTTCGGGTCCAGCTTGGAGCGTGCATGCATAAAACCATATTCGAGAGCCCCTTCTTCAGCGGCCTGTTCCGCGTCCTGTCCATCCTCTTCCTGAAACTCGCCGGCTGGCGCAGAATCGGCCGGGTGCCTGATCTGCCGAAGTTTGTCATGATCGGGGCCCATCACACCACGAACTGGGACGCACCGATCTCCATCGCCATGGTGTTTGCCTTCCGGATCAAGGCGTACTGGCTCGGCAAGCACACCGCCTTCCGGTGGCCCTTCGGCGGGCTGTTGAAATGGCTGGGGGGGATCCCCATCGACCGCACGAAGTCGGCCGACGTGGTCGCCCAGATGGCCGAGGAGATGAAGAAGCGGGCGGAGCTCGTTCTTCTGCTGGCGCCCGAGGGCACGCGGAAAAAGGTGACGCGCTGGAAGTCCGGGTTCTACCACATCGCCCGCGGGGCCGGAGTTCCCGTCGTGCTGGCTTTTCTGGATTACGCACGCAAGGAGGGAGGGCTTGGGCCCGTCTTTCACCCCACCGGCGATTTCGATGCCGACATGAGGGAGATCCTTCAATTCTACTCCACCGTCACAGGCAAGCACCCCGAGAGAATGGGTGCGGTGGAGGTCCCGCGGGGCTGAGATCGAACGGGGTCATCGCCCATGGCGTTGCTGTTTGATGCAATCATCGTCGGCGGGGGGCCTGCAGGCGCAGCGGCGGCGAAGGTCTGTGCCGAGGGCGGGCTCCGGGCGCTCCTCGTGGAGAGGCACGCGCTCCCGAGATCGAAGGCCTGCTCGGGCATCCTCGTGCGCGCCTCGATCGATCTTGTTTCCCGTCACTTCGGCGCGATTCCCCCTGACGTCCTCGCCGAACCTGCAGCCCTTCGATCCCTGAGAATGCATTTTCCCTCGGGCCGTACGCTGGATGTCCCGCTCGGGGGAACATTCGTGAGACGGGGGCTCTTCGATCAATGGCTCTGCCGCGCCGCGGGCGTCGAGATCTCCGAAGGGACCACGGCGGAATCCTTCGAGGAGAGCGCAGACGCGGTGACGGTGCGGTGCACGCGGGGGCCGGGGGAGGAGCGGGTCGTGCAGGGCCGGGTGCTCATCGCCGCCGACGGCGGGACCTCGCGCATCGTGCGCGCGATCGCCCCGGAGAGGCACGGCAGGCTTGCCTGGTACGCGGCCCTCCAGGAGGCTTGGGACGCCCCCTGCTCGCTGGAGCCCGGCCGCTTCCACTTTTTCGCCTTCCCGTCGATCTCCCCCTACCCGTCGGCATACGTAAAGGACGGAAAAACCGTTCTCGAGGTCGTCGCCGCTGCAGGGGACTCCGCGGAGGCTGCCATGAAGCGGTTCTGCGAGCTCCTGAAGAGGGACTTCGGGCTGGGCGAAGGGGGCAGGCGCGCCTCCCGTCTCGGGTGCCGTGTGGCCTACGCGGCGACCAGGGGTCTCTTCTGCTTCGGCTCGGGCCGTATCCTCGTGGCGGGCGAGGCAAGCGGGCTGCTGAACCCTTTCGGCGAGGGAATCTCCTCGGCCCTTGCCACGGGGCTGATCGCGGGCGAGGCCGCCGTGAGGGCCCTCCGGGAGTGCCGGGTGCCGGGGATTCTCTACCGGGAGGCCGTGGAAGCTCAGAGACAGAGGACGCTGCGGCAGTTCCGTTACGGCGCCTACCTTGCCGGCCGGGACGTCACCTTCGACGTTCGCAAGGGTCTTCCAGGCTTGCCGGTGACGGACCGCATCCGCCTGGTTGCGGATTTGCTGAGATGGCTGGCGTCCCTCGGCGGGCCGGCGGGCCCTCGACCCGGAGGGAGACGGGGTTCAAGATAATACGCGGGAATGCCGATTTTCCCCGTAGAGGTCGAGGCGCGTCGAGGCGCTTCCGGGGAGGTCGGCATCATGATGACGGCAAAACAACCCGGGTACAGGCCGGCGGAGCGTTGCCCCGTCTGCGGCAGCGGCCGGAGCGGCAGCGCCAGGGGTTTCGGGCCCGGCGTAATCCCCGTTGTGCGGGCCTTCTATGCCTGCGGTTACACCGTCACGGCGGCGGCGACGTCGTCGGGGCGCACGCTGGTCGTGGGGGTGGGCTGCCGGGGCCCAAAGGCGGCGGTAAGGGGGTCATGACGGGTTTGTCAGGCTGTTCAGCAATGGCCTGGATGCACGGCCCCTGAAGAGGCGGAGGTTAGGAAGCTGTGAAGTTGAGAAGTTTGGAGACGCGGAGCTACACGATTGGCTTTCTGCCATTCCAAGCTTCAAAACTTCTCAACTTCGCAACTTCCCGTTTTGTGCAGGGGAGGCGCCATTCGTCAATCCACGATCTAACGAACCGACGAACGTTCCCTCACCCTAGATGACCTTCTTCATGGCCGCCACGGCCACCTCGATCTGGTCGTCCGTGGGTTCGCGCGTGGTGATCTTCTGCAGCAGCAGGCCCGGCCAGCTGATCGCGTTGACCCAGCCTTTCTCCTTGTGCTTCCCGCTGAAACGGATGATCTCGTAGGAAATCCCCGCGATGAGGGGGAAGAGCGAAAGCTTGTAGGCCACCCGCATCAGGAAATCCGGACGTCCCAGCAGCGAAAAGATCAGGATCGAGATCACGAACACCACGAGGATGAAGCTCGTCCCGCAACGGGGATGGCGCGTCGAGAACCGCTTGATGTTCTCCACGGTGAGCTCCTGGCCGTGCTCCCAGGCAAAGACGGTCTTGTGTTCGGCCCCGTGGTACATGAAGACCCGCCGCATGTCCTTCATGAGCAGCGTGGTCAGCAGGAACGCGAGGAAGATCGAGAGTCGGATGATTCCCTCGACGATGTTGAGAAGGATCGTGTTCTCGATGAAGCCCCTCAGCGAGGCGAAACAGTAGGCCGGGATCAGGACGAAGAGCGTGAGCGCCAGGCCGAAGCTCATGCACAGCGACAGCGCGATCTCCCAGCCCTGGGGCTTCTTTTCGCCCTCGGGAAGGGCGATCTCGGCGGAATACAGCAGGGTCTTGATGCCCAGGACCATCATCTCCACGAGGGTCACGGAGCCCCGGACGATGCGCAGCCCCAGGATGGGGTAGCGTTTCGTGAGGGGGACGTAGTCCTGCTCCTTGATGACGATTTCCTGTGCGGGCGTGCGCACCGCCGTGGCGATGCGGTTGCCGTGGCGCATCATGACGCCCTCGATGACGGCCTGGCCGCCGGCGATGTCGTCGGGGCCGGTGGGCTTCGAGTGTCCGCAGGCGGGTTCCTGGTTGGCGAGGTGCACGATCCGGGTGAAGAAGGACCGGGTCAGGCGAAGGAACGTCATGGCTTCCCCGCCTTTTCGGGTTCCTTTTCTTCCTTCGCGGCGGGTTCGTTCACGGATTTCTTGAACCCGCGGATGGCCTTTCCCATGGCGCTCCCTAGTTCGGGGAGCTTTCCGGGTCCGAAGAAGACCAGCGCGATGACGACGATGATGAGCAGCTCGGGCAATCCGATATTGGGCATGGATGAGGTACCTCCGTTCGTAACAAGCGCACATGCTACCACAAATCCCCAGGAATGCAACCCGTTCCGCGGGGGCCGGGGTCCGTGCAACCCTGTCAACGGATGACGGTCTCCCGCGTTGTAAGATAAAATTCCATTTGGAGGAGGTCTGTATGCATGCGAAAATTATAATAGGTTCGACGAAGCGGACGGCGACCGCCCTGGCCGTCTTGGCGCTGTGCGCCCTGCTGGTTGCCGGTGCGGAGGCGCTGGCCGCCCAGGGGCCCTGCGCCGACGATGTGGCCAAGTACTGCAAGGACGTCAAGCCGGGAGGGGGCCGGCTGGCCAGGTGCCTCAAGGACAACGAGAAACAGCTTTCGCCCGCGTGCAAGGCGAGCATCGAGGACTCGAGGAAAAAGGCGAAGGAGGCCCACCAGGCCTGCGCCGACGATGTCCAGAAACACTGCAAGGACGTCAAGCCGGGCCAGGGGCGTATCGTCAAGTGCCTCAAGGAGCACGAGAAGGATCTTTCGCCGGAGTGCA
>CAYZKT010000099.1:0-1352 GCA_964478885.1 uncultured Syntrophaceae bacterium
TCTGTACCTGGAATCGGAGGACCCGGACAAGGAGATCCACTTCTACATCAACTCGCCGGGGGGCCTTGTGAGTGCGGGGCTCGCCATCTACGACACGATGCAGTACATCAAGGCGCCCGTTTCCACCTACTGCATGGGACAGGCAGCCAGCATGGCGGCCATCCTGCTGGCGGCCGGAGAAAAGGGGAAGCGGTACGCGCTCCCGCATTCCCGGATCCTGATCCATCAGCCCATGGGAGGCTTCTCGGGGCAGGCCACGGACGTGGAGATCCAGGCCCGTGAGATCCTGCGGCTGAAGCAGGAGCTCAACGAGATCCTGGCCCGGCACACCGGCCAGCCCATCGAGAGGATCGAGCGTGACACCGACCGCGATTACTACATGTCCGGTGAGCAGGCGAGCGAGTACGGGCTCATCGACGCGGTGATCCAGAAGCGGCCCACGGCCGTAAAGAAATAAAGAGGGTAACATGCCAAGAAGACAAAGAGAAAACGAGGGCGGCGAAGGAATCCTGTTCTGCTCCTTCTGCGGGAAGACGCAGAACGAGGTCAAGAAGCTCGTGGCCGGCCCTTCCGCATATATCTGCGACGAGTGCATCGAACTGTGCCGCTGCATCATCCAGGAGGAGGCCGAGGTCCAGAGCATCGACGAGAGCCGCAAGAAGATCCCCGAGCCCAAGGACATCAAGAAGTTCCTGGACTCCTACGTCATCGGGCAGGACCGGCCGAAGAAGATCCTCTCCGTGGCCGTGTACAACCACTACAAGCGACTCTTCACCGAGGCGGACCTGGGCGGCGTGGAGCTGCAGAAGAGCAACATCCTGCTCATCGGTCCCACCGGTTCGGGCAAGACGCTGCTGGCCCGGACGCTCGCCAAGATGCTCAACGTGCCCTTCGCCATCGCGGATGCCACATCGCTCACCGAGGCGGGCTACGTGGGCGAGGACGTGGAGAACATCATCCTGAGCCTCCTGCAGAACGCCGATTACGACGTGGAGCGAGCCTCCAAGGGCATCGTCTACATCGACGAGATCGACAAGATCTCCCGCAAGTCGGGAAGCCCCTCCATCACCCGCGACGTCTCCGGCGAGGGCGTCCAGCAGGCCCTCCTGAAGATCATCGAGGGTACCCTGGCGAACATCCCGCCCAAGGGCGGCCGCAAGCACCCACAGCAGGAGTTCATTCAAGTCGACACGACGAATATCCTCTTCATCTGCGGCGGCGCTTTCGTGGGGCTCGAGGACATCATCCAGAAGCGCATCGGCGCCAGCACCGTCGGCTTCGGGGCGGACATCAAGGGAAAGAAGGAGCGCAAGCTCGGGGAGCTGCTCTCCGAGGTGCAGCCCGAGGACCTG
>CAYZKT010000099.1:1452-9148 GCA_964478885.1 uncultured Syntrophaceae bacterium
CTGAGGGACGTGGTGGTCTTCCCCTATATGATCGTGCCGCTCTTCGTGGGGCGGGAGAAGTCGATCAACGCCCTCGAGTCGGCCATGAAGCAGGACAACGAGATCTTCCTCGTGGCCCAGAAGAGCGCGCAGAAGGACGAGCCCTCCGAGGAGGACATCTACAACCTGGGCACACTGGGGGTCATCATCCAGCTGCTGCGACTGCCCGACGGGACCGTGAAGGCCCTCGTGGAGGGCAAGCAGCGGGCGACCGTGCGGGACTACATCCCGAACCCGGATCACTTCGTCGTCGAGATCGAGGAGGTTCCCGAGATGGGGGCCGAGACCGCCGGGTCCGTGCAGGCCGTCGGCCGCGTTCTCGTGGAGGCCTTCAAGAATTATGCGAAGCTCTCCCGCAAGATCCAGCCGGAACTGGTCGACACCATCGCGGCGATCGACAACGCGGCGAAGCTCTCCGACGTGATCGCCTCTCACCTGGGCGTGAAGCTCGAGAAGAAGCAGGCCCTCCTGGAGATTACCGACGCCGGCGAGAGGCTCGAGAAGCTCTACTCCATGATCATCGGAGAGATCGAGATCCTCGAGCTCGAGGAAAAGATCAAGCGCCGGGTCAAGAAGCAGATGGAGAAGACCCAGAAGGACTACTACCTCAACGAGCAGATGCGCGCCATCCAGAAGGAGATGGGCGAGAAGGACGATTTCTCGAGCGAGATCGAGGAGCTCGAGAAGCGCCTGAAGGGCAAAAAGCTCTCCGAGGAGGCCCAGAAGAAGGTCAAGCACGAGATCAAGAAGCTCAAGATGATGTCGCCCATGTCGGCGGAGGCCACCGTCGTGCGCAACTACATCGACTGGCTGCTCGACATGCCCTGGCAGGAGAAGACCGACAACAAGCACACCCTGAAGGAATCCGAGGCCATCCTCGAAGAGGACCACTACGGGCTCAAGAAGGTCAAGGAGCGCATCCTCGAGTACCTCGCGGTGCAGTCCCTCGTGAAGAAGAACAAGGGGTCCATCCTCTGCCTCGTGGGGCCTCCCGGCGTCGGGAAGACCTCCATCGCGAAGTCGATCGCACGGGCGACGAACCGCAAGTTCGTGCGGCTCTCGCTGGGCGGGCTGCGTGACGAGGCGGAGATCCGGGGTCACCGCAGGACGTACATCGGGGCGCTTCCCGGTAAGATCATCCAGTTGATCAAGAAGGCGGGATCCAACAACCCCGTGCTGTGTCTCGACGAGATCGACAAGCTCAGCTCCGACTTCCGGGGCGACCCCAGCTCGGCGCTGCTCGAGGTGCTGGACCCGGAGCAGAACGGGGCCTTCAACGACAACTACCTCGAGGTGGACTACGACCTTTCGGACGTGATGTTCATCACGACGGCGAACATCCTGCAGACCATCCCCGGACCTCTCCAGGACCGCATGGAGGTCATTCGGATCGCCGGGTACACGGAACCGGAAAAGCTCAACATCGCGAAGCGGTTCCTCGTCAAGAAGGAGATCGAGGCCAACGGGCTCACGGACAAGCACATCCTGTTCACCGACGGGGCGATCCTGGACATCATCCGGCGCTACACGCGCGAGGCGGGCGTGCGGAACCTGGAGCGGGAAATCGCTTCCATCTGCCGCAAGGTGGCCCGCGAGATCGTGACCAACGGCCACAAGAAGCAGATCCGCATCAACTCGAAGTCCATCGAGAAGTACCTCGGGATCCCGAAATACCGGTTCGGCGAGTCCGAGGGCAAGGAGTCCGTGGGGCTCACCCAGGGCCTGGCGTGGACCGAAGTGGGCGGCGAGTTGCTGATCGTCGAGGCGACGATCCTGCCGGGGACGGGAAAAACCATCCTCACGGGCAAGCTCGGCGACGTGATGCAGGAGTCGGCCCAGGCGGCCCTGACGATCGTGCGTTCCAAGGCCGACGCCCTGGGGCTCGACAAGAATTTCTACAAGGACACAGATATCCACGTCCACGTTCCCGAGGGGGCCATTCCGAAGGACGGGCCTTCGGCGGGGATCGCCATGGTCACCTCCATTGCCTCGGCCTTTACGAAGCGCCCGGTCCGGGGGGACCTGGCCATGACCGGCGAGATCACGCTGCGGGGCAGGGTGCTGCCTATCGGCGGGCTGAAGGAAAAGCTCCTGGCGGCCCACCGCGGGGGAATCAAGACGGTCATTATCCCCAGGGAGAACGAGAAGGACCTGGTGGACATCCCTTCGAACGTCCTCAAGGACCTCGAGCTCAAGAGGGTGGAGCGCATCGACGAGGTGCTCGAAACCGCCTTCGCTCCGAGGCAGGGACAGGAGGGTCTTCTGGACGTGAAGGAGGGCCTGCGTCCGATCGAGAAACCGGTGGAGCAGGAACGCCACATCCACGCCTGAGAGGCTCTGAAACGGTGCGAGATCGCGGGAAAATACGAACTTCGCCCTTGACAACAAAAGGGCGTTATCGTACATTAGCGACCCGACTAAACGGGCGGATAGCTCAGTCGGGAGAGCGCCACGCTTACACCGTGGATGTCACAGGTTCAAGTCCTGTTCCGCCTACCATAGCGGTCACAATGCGGGGTCGTAGTTAAGCTTGGTTATAACGCCGGCCTGTCACGTCGGAGGGCGTGGGTTCAAATCCCATCGGCCCCGCCAGTAAGCGAAGGGGGTTAACCGAAACGGTTGACCCCCTTTTTTTGCAGCCGTTGCGGGTGAACAGGCGGGAGGCGGCGGATTTACCCGTTGAATCCCTTCGGCGATCGGACTACACTGGCGGAAACGCCGCCGTCATGGAGGGATGAATGAAGACATCGAACGGATGGAATTTTCCGGTGGCCGCTTTCCTGGGGTTCGTCGCGCTATTCCTCTCCCTGTCGGGCTGTACACGATCGCAGCAGGTGCTCGCGCGGGAGCCGGCGCCGCAGCCCCCGGTCCTGGAGGGGCGATGGAACCTGATGGAGTACGGGCCCTCGGGTGTTCCTGCTCCCGTACTGCCCGATACCACGGTCTTCGTGGTGTTCGCACCGGACGGCAAGATCAGCGGATCCGGGGGATGCAACCGGTATTTCGGCGGATGGGGCTTCGTGGAGGGACAGCCCGACGTGCTGCGCATCTGGCGCACCGGGTCCACGAAAATGGCCTGCCCCGTCCCGGTGATGACCCAGGAACACCGCTTTCTGGAAGAGCTCAGCCGCGTTTCGGGCTATTCGACGGAAGGGAAGGGATTGCGGCTCTTCTACAACGAGGGAAAGGGTGTGCTGAGGTTTACCCGGGGAGCGCCGTAAAGACGGAAGATAGGAAGCTGGGAAGTTAGGAAGTTCGGAAAAGCAGCAATCGGTCGAATTTCCCTGGGCCTTCCAAGTTTTCCAACTTCATAGCTTCTCAACTTCTTATTCTGAAGAGAGAGGCTTGACGTAGATCACCTTGTTGTCGCCGGGGGAGTAGAACTCCTTCAGGGTCGCCTCGACCCGGTACCCGTTGCGCTCGTAGAACCGGCGGGTGTCCCGGTAGATCGCCTTCGAGGAGGTCTCGATGTACACCCTGCGGCCGCCGTGCCCGCCGATGGCCGCCTCGGATTTTTCGAGCAGCATTCTGCCGATCCCCGCCCCCTGGGCTTCCTTGCGTACGGCGATCCAGTACAGGTCGTAGCTCTGAAGCGTCAGGGGGACGGGCCCGTAGCAGCTGTACCCGAGAACGCGGCCCGCCCGCTCGGCGAAGATAAAGTGATACCCGCTCGCCGGCCCGACCCGGAGCCGTTCCTCCACGAGTTCCACGGCGATCCCGATCTCGTCTGGCCTGAAGAGGCCCGTCGAGGAGACGATGTCGCGCACGATGCCGACGTCCCCCCGCACCACCCTCGTCCTCAGGGCCGGAGGAGGGTTACGCCTTCGATCGTCCATCGTGTTCTTCTTTGTCGTCCTGTCCACTCATCCCGTCCTGAACGTGTCGTCGATGATCCGCCCGATCACCTCCTCGTAACTGAGGCCGGCCTGAACGGTTGCCGCCGTGAACCCACTGTCGGGGGACAGGCAGGGGTTCGAGTTGATCTCCAGGATCCACGGGGTCCCGTCCCGGTCCACCCGGTAATCGACGCGCGCGTATCCCCGGAGCCCGAAGAGGTCCCAGCAGCGAAGAGCGCTCCGCTTCAGCGAACGCAGGAGCGCGAGGTCCTGCGGCTCGAAGTCGAATCGCCGGGGCGTGTGATGGTACTCGTAGGTCCTGTCGTCCCACTTGGCCCTGTACCCGACGATGCGAAGCCGGTCGTTGCCGTACCCCACGAACTCGATCTCCGCGGGGGGCAGCACCTCCGGCCTGCGTCTGCCGCCCAGGACGGAAAGGTTGAACTCCCGGCCGTCGACGTAGCGCTCGGCGTAGCCCGCCCCGCCCAGGGCGCCGAGACGGTCGCGAATCTCCCCCCGGAGCCCCTCCAGGTTGCCGGGGGAGATCACGGAACCTTCCTCCAGGCCGACCGAGGCGTGCTCCCAGATTGACTTGACGATGAACGGGCAGCCCGCGGGGAAGGGGCCTCTCAGGGAAGAATCGGTCAGACTGGCCCACGCCGGCGTCCGCAGGCGGTTCGCGTGCAGGATCCTCTTCGCGGCGAGCTTGTTGGAGCTCAAAAACGTCGCCTCCGTCCCCGCCCCCGTGTACGGGATCGCCAGGGCGTCGAGAAGGGCCGGGGCCAGGTGGATGAGACGCCCCTGCCCGCCGCAGGTCTCGACGAGGTTGAAGACAAAATCGCACCCGGACCGTCTCAGGCGGTCGCCCATCGCGGCCAGGTCCAGCGAGAAGGGAAGGGCCGCGACCTCGTGGCCCAGGGCGCCGAGAGCGGCCATCACGGCCTCGACCTGAACGAGTACGTCCCGCTCGTCCGCCGAGGCGCAGGCATCGATTTCGCTGTAGAGAATGACGGTCTTCATGATCCGCTCATCGCCCGCCAAAGACCCGCTCCTCGGCAGACGCCATGATCAGGCCGAGCAGGTCGCGGTAGGAGACCCCCGCAAGGGTCGACAGGATAGGGAGGTCGGAGTGCGTGGGGTGCAGGCCCGCCAGGGGGTTGACTTCCAGGAAGTGCGGCGATCCCGATGCGTCGGCCCGGATGTCGAGACGGCCGCCGTCACGGCATTCCAGCCCTCTCCAGGCCGCGAGGGCGACGTCGGAGATCCGCTCGGCCTCCGTTCCCGTGACGAGCGTGTAGTCCACGTGCTCCTCGCAGTACTCCTTGTTCACCAGGGAATAGACGCTTTTCTCCGCCGATTCCCGCAACAGGACCTCCATGACGGCGATGACACGCGCCCTGCGGCCCGTCCCGACGATCCCCACGGTGAATTCTCGCCCCGCGAGATAGGTCTCTACGAGAACCGGCTGCGAAAAGGCCTCGAGCAGGAACCGGCAGCGCCGGTCGAGCTCGTGGGCATCGTGTACGATCGACTTCGCGTCGATGCCCTTGCCGGTTCCCTCCGAGACGGGCTTGACGAACAGGGGATAGGGAAGGGAAACCCCGGCGATGTCCGACGCTTCCTCCACGACGGCGAAGTCGGGCGTGGGGATCCCCAGGTCGCGCACGACCCGCTTGGCCATGGCCTTGTGCAGGGTCAGCGAGAGCACCAGCGGGTCGGAAAAGACGTAGGGGACGCCGTAGGCGTCGAGCAGACAGGGAACCTGGGCCTCGCGCCCGACCCCCCGGATCCCCTCGGCAATGTTGAAAACCAGGTCCCATCGTTCGCCCGCAACGAGTCGCTTGGCCAGGGCCCTCACGTGCCCGATCCGATCGGTCCGGTAGCCGAGAGCCTGCAGGGTCTCCTCGATGGCCTCGATCGTCGCCGGCTGGTCGAACTCGGCCGTTTCCTCTTCCGTGTACCCCTCCCCGAGATAGTCGGTCCGGAGGTCGTAGGTCATCCCGACGAGCGTCATGGTCGGCACCTTCTTCGGCGTTATTCAAAGAACCCCGCCGTTTGGGCGGCGGGGTTCCTCTTGTCTTCTTCTGGCAGCTGCGGGACGGAATCAGACCCGTGCTTCGGTTTCGGCGACGACAGCCAGGTCCGGGTACCGGAACGACCGGCCCTGGTAATTCCGCAGTTTGATGTACTGTTCGTCGTGGCCGACGACATACCCGGGCAGAAGGGGGATCTTCCCGCCTCCCCCCGGCGCGTCGATCACGTAGGTCGGCACGGCGTAGCCCGTCGTGTGCCCCCGGAGTCCCTCGATAATCTCGAGGCCCCTGGCGACGGACGTGCGGAAGTGGGCCGAGCCGCTGATGGGGTCGCACTGGTAGAGGTAGTAGGGGCGGACACGGTTCATGACGAGGTCGTGGACGAGGCGCTTCATGGTCTCGACGCTGTCGTTGACGCCGGCAAGCAGAACCGTCTGGCTTCCCAGCGGGATCCCCGCATCGGCCAGCCTGTTGCAGGCCTGGCTCACCTCGAAGGTCAGCTCGTCCGGATGGGCGAAGTGGATGCTCATCCAGAGAGGGTGGTAGCGCTTCAGGGTGTGGCACAGGCTCGACGTGATCCGCTGGGGCAGCACGACGGGTACTTTCGTCCCGATTCGGATCAGCTCGACGTGGGGGATGGCCCGCAGCCTCGAGAGCAACCACTCGAGGGCCTCGTCGGGAAGCGTCAGAGGATCTCCGCCGGAGAGCAGGACGTCGCGGACTGCCGGGGTGTTCTCGATGTACGCGATCGCGCGCTCCCACCGCTCGCGGTCGGCATGATGCTCCTCGTGCTTTCCGACCATGCGGGAGCGGGTGCAGTATCGGCAGTGGGTGGAGCAGAACCCCGTCACGAGGAACAGGACCCGGTCGGGGTACCGGTGAACGAGCCCCGGGACGGGGCTGTCGTGGTCCTCGCCGAGCGGATCGTCCGATTCGTCGCGGGAACGTTCGAACTCGGCCGTGACGGGAACGACCATCCTCCTCAGCGACTGGTCCGGGTCCATCGCATCGAGAAGGCTTGCGTAGTAGGGCGTGATGTTGAGCGGGATCGCCCCCCCGCGTGCGCTGATCGCCGTCTCTTCCTCGTGGGAGAGCCACAGGATGCGCGACAGCACCTCGACGCCGGTGATCCGGTTTCGGACCTGCCAGCGCCAGTCGTTCCAATCCGCCGCGGTGGCGTCGGGGAAGAACTGTTTCCGGAATGCTTGGGACCGGGGGCTCGGCTTGCAGGAGGATGCCCCCCGGGAGGGCATGATGAAAACGCGACTCGTGATCGCTTTCGTGACGGGCGTCACGAGGGAAGCGGGAACGGGGTTTTGAATTAGCTCATCCAGAGCTAAACCGGTCATGCCGGTATGCTGACCCGGAGGCTCCGCCTCCTGGCTCAGACAGACGTTTTCTTCCATCTGTTGACCTCCTGTCGATTGTTCCTGACGATGAACCGTCCTCTGTCGCGCTTTCAAGTGGCCTTCCTATCGTGGCTGTCGCTTCAGCGAATTTTCATCGTCGGTCTGTCTGAAAAAGGACCTCAAAAAAGAGAGCATGCTTGGTTCCTTTGTACGGAAGAAAATTTTATTGTCAAGCGTTTTCTGCAAAAAACGGGCATTTTTTGCAAAATTTTTCCGTTGAAAATCCGCGCACATCAGGCGGCATTGCAAGATACTTGCCACGACACGCTTTCACGGCACCCGGATCGCGATGTGCGGTCCTCGTCGGAACTCCGGCGTCAGCATATCGTGAAAGCCCTGCTGCGCGGCCGTTTCACGCTACCCTCCTGCGCTACCGCCT
>CAYZKT010000100.1:0-9131 GCA_964478885.1 uncultured Syntrophaceae bacterium
GGCTCAGGGCCGTGAGCGCGTCGAACGGGATTGAGGTGAGGGGGAATGTTCCCCCGTATCCACCGGGGGCGCACCTTCTGCCCGTGAAACGGGCAGGGGAGCGCTTCATGTCCAACTCCCTTCCTTACCGGGAGGCAACGCTTTGCGTTGCCTCAATTCCTCCTCCCGCCAGGGGAGGAGAACAGAGGTAAAGGTCATCTATAGGACGAAGGACGAGGGCAACGCCGCAGATGGCCCGTTCTGACGCCTTGTTCCGTAACCCGGCTTTTCAAGCATGTTCAGATGCAAGGCGAACGAAGCAGATGGACGTGGTTCAAAAGCCGGTAGATAAAAAACCGGGCATTCGTAATGAATGCCCGGTTTTTCTGACAGCCTAGTTTTTCTTGTGTAACTACTTCTTAGCCGGTGCTGCCGGGGCCGGAGCCGGTGCCGCTGCCTTCTCAGGTGCCTTCTCGGGAGCCGGAGCAGGGGCCGCTGCGGGCGCGGGCGCGGGCTTCTTCTCCTCTTGCTTTGCACAGCCGACGAACGAGAAAGAAACGGCGAGCAAAAGGGCGAGTACCAGTGCGAATGCCTTCTTCATCAGTTGTTTCACCTCCTTTTGACTTTTTACCCTTGCGGGCAGTTGTTCTCAAGGGTCGGTTTATACTTGATCGAGGGTGCCTTGTCAATAAAAAATATTGACAGGTAAGCACATGAAATCACACGTTGAACCTGAAATAGACGATATCCCCGTCGACGATTTCGTATTCCTTCCCCTGGAAATGCAGAAGCCCTTTCTCCCTGGCCGCCGCGATGCTCCCGGCGCGAAGGAAGTCGTCGTAATGCAGGACCTCGGCGCGGATGAATCCCTTTTCCATGTCCGTGTGGATCTTCCCCGCCGCCTGGGGCGCCTTCGTCCCCTTGCGGATCGTCCAGGCCCGCAGCTCGGGGCCCACGGTCGTGTAGAACGTGATGAGGTCGAGCAGGGCATACCCCTCGCGGATGATCTGCTGGAGCCCCGATTCTTTCAGGCCGAGGTCTTCCAGGAAATCCTTGCGCTCTGAGAGATCGAGCTTGGCGATCTCCATCTCGAGGTCGCCGCAGATGACCGCCACGCGCGAGCCTTCCGCTGCCGCCGTCTCGCGGACCTTCGCGATGTTCGCGCCCCCCTCTTTCAGGACCTTCTCGCTCACGTTGGCCACGTAGAGGACCTTCTTGGAGGTCAGCAGGTGGGCCTCGGCCAGGATCTCCCGTTCATCCTCGTGCACGGCGAGCTTCCTCGTGGGAATGCCCCGCTTGAGGGCGTCCTCGAAGCGCCGGTAGACCTCCATGGCCTTGCGGGCGGACTTGTCGCCGACCTTGGCGAGCTTTTCCGTCTTGGCGATGCGCTTTCCGATGGTGTCCAGGTCGGCCAGGATCAGCTCCATGTTGATGATCTCGATGTCGCGGACCGGGTCGATCGGGCCGTAGATGTGGGCGATGTCGGGGTTGTCGAAGCAGCGCACGATGTGGACGATGGCGTCGACCTCGCGGATATGACCCAGGAACTGGTTGCCCAGTCCTTCCCCCTTGCTCGCGCCCCGCACGAGCCCCGCGATGTCGATGAACTCCATCGTCGTGGGGGTCACCTTCGGGGGCTTGATCACGGAGGCGATGCGCTCGAGCCGTTCGTCGGGGACGTGGACGATCCCCGCGTTGGGGTCGATCGTGCAGAAGGGGTAGTTGGCCACCTCGGCCCCGGCGCAGGTCAGCGCGTTGAAAAGGGTCGATTTCCCCACGTTGGGAAGGCCGATGATGCCGCAGTTGAAACCCATGCAAGACGCCCTGAGGGGTTGGTGTGACGGCCGTTGCCGGCCGGTTGGGGCAACTTGAAGGTATTGAGTTTGCACCGGGCTGTCAAGCGAATTGTTCTCGAGTCGGGCCAAAAAAAGGGGCCGGCATGGCTGCCGGCCCCTCGGTTACACGAATGGTTGCCTTACTTCTCCAGGGGGATTCTCATGGAGTAGAAGGACCTGTAAACGAAGACGATCGCGACGAGCAGGAAGATGCCCCCGACAACGATAGCCGAGCCTCTCATATCCGGCGCGATGGCGATTTCCATCGCCAGGATGCCGAACAGGGTGGTGAACTTGATGATCGGGTTCAGGGCCACCGAGGAGGTGTCCTTGAAGGGGTCGCCGACGGTGTCGCCGATGACGGCGGCCGCGTGCAGGGGCGTTCCCTTCTCCTTGAGGTCGACTTCGATGACCTTCTTCGCATTGTCCCAGCAGCCGCCGCCATTGGCCATGAAGAGAGCCTGGTAGAGGCCGAAGACGGCGATGGCAATCAGGTAGCTGATGAAGAAGGACGTCGATTCCGGTCCCTTCACGGGCGCGGACAGGAACGCGAAGGCCAGGGCGAACATGAAGATGGCGATGAAGATGTTGAACATGCCCTTCTGGGCGTACACCGTACAGATCTTCACGACCTCTTTGGAGTTCTCCGTCGAGGCGCTGAGGCTGGCCGCGTCATCGAGCTTGATGTTCTGCTTGATGTACTGAACGGCCCGGTAGGCGCCGGTCACGACGGCCTGGGTGGAGGCGCCGGTGAACCAGTAGATGACGGCGCCGCCGCAGAGCATGCCGAGCAGGGTCCACGGGTTGAGCAGGTTCAGGATCATCTCGGGCTGGATCCCCAGTGCCTTTCGGAGAAGGAGGATCAGCGAGAAGATCATCGTGGTGGCGCCGACGACGGCCGTGCCGATGAGCACGGGCTTCGCGGTTGCCTTGAAGGTGTTGCCGCAGCTGTCGTTCTCCTCGAGATAGTGCTTGGCCACATCCATGCGGGGCTTGAAGCCGAAGTCCTTCTCGATTTCCTTTTCCACATTGGGGATGGTCTCGATGAGGGACAGCTCGTAGATCGACTGCGCGTTGTCCGTCACGGGGCCGTAGCTGTCGACGGCGATGGTCACGGGCCCCATGCCGAGCATACCGAAGGCCACGAGGCCGAAGGCAAACACGGAGGAGTATTCCATGAAGGCCGACAGTCCCAGGGTGCTGGTGTAGTAGGCGATGAACATCAAGGCGGCAATGGAAATGCCGATCCAGAAAGCGGCGAAGTTGCCTGCCACGAAGCCGGAGAGGATGTTCAGCGAGGGGCCGCCTTCGCGGGACGCCGTGACGACCTCGGCCACGTGCCGGGAGTTGGAGCTTGTGAAGACCTTGACCAGCTCGGGGATGAGGGCCGCGGAGAGCGTGCCGCAGCTGATGATGACCGAGAGCTTGAACCAGAGGTCAGCGGGGTAGTGGCCGAGCTGCCACTTGCTGATGACGAAGGTGACAACGATGGAAACGATCGAGGTGATCCAGACGAGCGACGTGAGGGCCGCCTCGAAGTTGACCTTTTCCTTGCCGCCCCAGAGGGAATCGGTGATCATCTTGTTGATGAAGTAGGAGCCGATGGAGGTGATGATCATGAGGACTCTCATGACGAAGATCCAGACGAGAAGCTCGGCCTGGTACTGGGGCAGGCAGGCCAGCACGATGAAGCTGATGAGCGCGACGCCCGTGACACCGTAGGTCTCGAAGCCGTCGGCCGTGGGGCCCACGCTGTCACCCGCGTTGTCGCCGGTGCAGTCGGCGATGACGCCGGGGTTGCGGGGGTCGTCTTCCTTGATCGTGAAGACGATCTTCATGAGGTCGGAGCCGATGTCGGCGATCTTGGTGAAGATACCGCCGGCGATCCTCAGCGCGGCCGCGCCCAGCGACTCGCCGATGGCGAAGCCGATGAAGGCGGCGCCCGCCACTTCGCGGGGCATGAAGACCAGGATGATGAGCATCATGATGAGCTCGACGCAGACCAGCAGCACGCCGATGCTCATACCGGCCGTCAGCGGGATGTCGAGCAGCTTCATGGGCTTGCCCTCGAGCGAGGCAAAGGCCATGCGGGCATTGGCCAGGGTGTTCATGCGGATACCGAACCAGGCCACGCCGTAGGAACCGAGGATACCGATGACGGTCCATGCCAGGATCAGCATGACATCGCCCATGCCCATGTGCTGCAGGAAGCCGAAGTAGTAGAAGATACACGCGCCGATGAAGACGAACAGGATGAAAAGTAATTTTCCCTGCTGGATCAGGTAGGTGCTGCAGGTCTGGAAAATGATTTCCGCCACATCCAGCATGGATTTGTGTGCTGGAATCTTCTTGACTTTGAGGTACATGAAATAGCCGAAACCCATCCCCAGAAAACAGATCACGAAGCCGATCATGAGCAGGTTGTTCTGTGCGGCTGTCAGCGGGGGAATGACCAGATCTGCTTCGCTTGCGAACACGGGCGCCGCCGCGAGCAGAACGCAGAGCGCCAGGAATACAGCGCTGAAGACACGTTTGACTCTCTCGCTAATCATCTCTCCATCTCCTCCCAATTAAATTGGTTAAAAGTAACGAAATGAGACCAACCAGTAAAGCCGCCGTGACATAGCAAATATTGGCTCTTTTGTCAAAGTTTTTATTGGCCGTCACGGGGGGCGGGAATCCCGCCGGCCTCCGGGCGATCGGGCCGCCGGACCGCCGGGGGGCGAAGAGGGGGAGAGATGCGGAAAAGTTAAATCATTCCGATGTGTTTTCCCCCTCGGGGGAAATCGTTCGATCACGCCTGTTGAACCGGTTCATCGTCGGGCGGACGCCTGTCCCGAGGATCTCTCGAACGGCCTCGCAGGCTGTGCGGACGATCCCGGCCAGGGTCTCCAGGTCCGCCTTCGGGAAGGACTGGAGGACGTAATGCTCCGTGTCGTCCTTGAAGGGCGGTTTGCCGATCCCGATCCTGACGCGGGTGAAGGCGCCGCCCCCGAGGTGGTCCATGAGGGAGCGGACCCCCTTGTGGCCCCCGTCTCCCCCGCCGACCTTGACGCGGACGGTGCCGAAGGGAAGGTCGAGGTCGTCGTGCACGACGATGAGGTCCTCGGACGTTTTTTGATAGAAATCGATGACCTGCCGCACGGATTGCCCGCTGAGGTTCATGAAGGTCTGGGGCTTGACGAGCAGGACGCGCTCCGCCCCCATTCGCCCGTCGCCGAGCAGGGCCTCGAATTTCTTCTTCTGCACGGCAATACCCGCGTCCTCCGCCAGCGCGTCCAGCACGAGAAACCCCATGTTGTGGCGCGTCATCCTGTACTGGTCGCCCGGGTTTCCCAGGCCGGCGATGATTTTCATAATCGCTCCGCGATGGCTGAGGTCTAATGGCAAATGGCTTATGGCCGGAGGAAAGTTCATTCTTTCCTATGCCTTAAGCCTAAAACCGTACGCCTGCAAGCAAAAAAGCCCCGCTTCGCAGCAGGAAGCGGGGCTTTTCGTCAGTTCCCGTGAAGGGAAGGGGATCAGTCCTCTTCCTTCGCGCCCTTCTTGCCGACCAGTTCGGGTTCCTTGGCCGCTTCCTCGGCCCCCTCAGCGGGCGCCGCTTCCTCGGACACGGTGCCGCGCTTGGCGGCCACGGTGACGATGCTGATGCTCGCGGCTTCGAGGACCTCGATCCCCTCGGCCAGCTTGAGGTCGCCCACGCGAACCGTGTCGCCGATCATCATCTCCGTCACGTCCACGTCGACGTGACGCGGCATCAGGCCGGGAAGGCAGGAGAGCTTGACGTCCCGCTTGAACTGCTTGAGCTCGCCGCCCTTGTCGACGCCGATGGAGGAGCCCACGACGTGGATCGGCACGTCCCGCGTCAGCTTGCGGTCCATCCGGATCTCGTAGAAATCGGCGTGGACGATCTTCTTCGTGACCGTGTTGGTCTGGAGCTCCTTGAGCACGGAGATCCTCTCGGATTTCTTCCCGCCTTCGTCGATGACGATCTTGATGAAGCCCGACTCCCCCTTCTCCGCGCGGATGATCTGGATCAGATCCGCCGCATTCACCGTTAACATGGTGGACTCGGACCCTGACCCGTATAGTACGGCAGGAACGAGCCCCTCGGCCCGCAGTCGCCTGGCAGGCCCCTTACCCGATTCCGTGCGAATGTTCGCTCTCAACTCTAACGCTTCCATCAAAACCTCCAACAATGATATGGCTAGTGGCGAAAGGCTAATGGCGAAAGGCTATGAAAGCAGGGAAATTCCTGTTTGCCTTTAGCCCTTAGCCCTGTGCCTCCAGCCGGTTTTTCATATGAACAGCGAGCTCACCGAGTCGTTGTAGTAAATGCGCCGGACCGCCTCGCTCAAAAGGCCGGCCACGGGGAGCACGGTGATCTGTTTTTTGCACTGCTTTGCCCGGTCGTGCAGGGGGATCGTGTCCGTCACAACGACTTCCTTGATGTTCGATTCGTCGATGCGGTCGATGGCCGGGCCCGACAGGACTGCGTGGGTGCAGCAGGCGACCACTTCCACGGCGCCTGCCGCCTCCAGGGCGCCCGCGGCCTGGACCATGGTGCCCGCCGTGTCGATCATGTCGTCAAGGATGATGACCCGCTTGTCCTTGACGTTGCCGATGATGTTCATGACCTGGGACTCGTTGGGCCCCTCCCGCCGCTTGTCGATGATGGCCAGCGCCGCGTTGAGCCTTCGGGCGAACGCGCGGGCGCGCTCGGCGCCCCCCGTGTCCGGGGAGACGATGACCAGGTTCTCCGAGAAATTCTTGTGAAGGTATTTCAGGATAATCGGCGTGGCGAAGAGGTTGTCCACGGGGATGTTGAAAAACCCCTGGATCTGTCCGGCATGGAGGTCCATGGACATCACCCGGTTGGCCCCGGCGGTCGTGATGAGGTCGGCCACGAGCTTCGCCGAGATCGGGGCCCGGGGAGCCACCTTGCGGTCCTGGCGGGCGTATCCGTAGTAGGGGATCACGGCCGTGACCCGGTCGGCCGAGGCGCGCTTCATGGCGTCGATCAGGATCAGCAGCTCCATGATGTGGTCGTTGACGGGCGGGCAGGTGGACTGGACGATGAAGACGTCCATGCCGCGCACGTTCTCGTTGATCTCGACCCGCGTCTCGCCGTCGCTGAAGGTGGCCACGTTCGCCTTGCCCAGCGCGATGCCGAGCTTGGCGCAGATGTCCTCCGCCAGCTTTTTGTTTGCATTCCCGGAAAAGACCCTCATTCTCTCGAGCATGTCCGTCACCCTGTGGCTGGAGCCTGCTGTTGGTTGTAAATTGGCTGGGGCGGAAGGATTCGAACCTCCGAATGCGGGAGCCAAAGTCCCGTGGCTTACCGCTTGCCGACGCCCCATCCTCGACCGGTTGCCCTGCCGGTGCTGCGAAAGGCATGGACGGGTCGTGAAATCACATTGTGTGAGCCCTGAACACTGCGTACGGGTACGCCGACCTCAGCGCGTTTTCTGCCCGAACCGCGTCAGATTCGGCTTCAAAGAGTCCGAAGACCGTGGGGCCGCTCCCCGACATGAGCGACCCGAGGGCGCCCTGCATGAGGAGAAATCCCTTGAGCGCATCGAGCTCGGGATAGCGCGCCACCGTCACCGCTTCCAGGTCGTTGGAAAGGACCGCGGCGAGTTCGGGCACCCCTGAAAAGGTGGGAATACTATACTTTATGGCCGTCTTTGTCAACGGCAAATTCAGGCTCTGGTAGACCCATTTCGTGGGCACCTCGAACCCCGGGTTGACGAGGACGAGCCACATCCTGGGAGGGGTGACGGCCGGCTCGAGGATCTCGCCGATCCCGAAAGCCCAGGCGGAGCTCCCGTAGATGAAGAAGGGGACGTCGGCGCCGATCCGGGCGCCGATCCGGATGAGCCGGTCCCGGTCGAACCCGAACCGGAACAGCTCGTTGAGGACCATCAGGGTCGTGGCGGCATTGGAGCTGCCGCCGCCGAGGCCCGCCGCCGTGGGAATGCGCTTGCGCAGGGTGATCCCGGCGCCGCCCTCGAAGCCGGCCTCGTCGAAAAGGGCCCGCGCCGCCCGGACGACGAGGTTCCCCTCTCCCGTGGGGAGGTCCGACCCCGGGCAGGCAAGCGAAATGCCGTCCTTCCGGGGGGCGAACTCCATCTCGTCGGCGAGGCTCACCTGCTGCATCAGGGAGGCGATGTCGTGATAGCCGTCCTCCCTGCGCCGGAGCACCTTGAGGATGAGGTTGACCTTGGCCGGCGACCGTGCGGCGATCACGAACCCTTCTCCCGCACGTAGCGCATCCTCAACTCGTAGAGGAGCGATTCCAGGAGCCTCTCCTCGTCGTCGCTGAGGTTGCCCTTTGTCTTGTCCTGCAGGATGCCGAGGATGTCGATCGTCTGCTTGGCGGCCTCGAGGTTGCGCTCCGCCTTCTTCGTGACGGGATCGGGAAAGTCGCCGAAGTGGTACATGGCCGACGTGCCGAGCGAAAAGACGAAGGTCGAGAAGTTCAGATCGGGGAAGGAAGCCTCGTCCTGGTCCTGCCCGGCGGGTTTCTCCGTCCGGGGCTCCGCCTGCGCCGCTTCAGCTTTCGGTTCCTGCGGGCTGGCGGCCTCCTCCTTCGGCACTTCCGGCCGGGCTTCGCCCGAGTCGTCGAAGCGGCGGCGATCCTTGATGATGAACCCTTTCTCGTCTTCCATGATTCCCTCCCAGATGATCGCGGAAGTTCAGAAGCTGGGAAGTTGAGAAGTTTGGCCGCACATTCCGGTGTTCGTTATCTGCCGGAATCTCAAAGCTTTCTACCTTCAAAACTTCTAAGCTTCTGCCTGTTAGAGCAGCCTTGCATCCAGGCATTTTTGAACAGCCTGAATGTGATCCTGCAGAATGTAGGAAGCCCCCGAAGGAGGGGGCCACCCGTTGCTTTCCGTTGCGTGTATACGCCGGCCTACATCCGCGGCTTCATGCTGCGCAGCCGCGCAATCCGCTCCTCGATGGGCGGGTGCGTGCTGAAGAGGTTCGCGAAGGAACGTCCCGACAGGGGGCTCACCGTGAAGATGTGGGCCGTCGAGGGGTTCGCGTTCATGGGGATGGCCTGGCTTGCCGTCTGCAGCTTCTCCAGGGCGCTCGCCAGCGCCCAGGGCTTGCCGGACACCTTCGCCCCGCCGTCGTCGGCCAGGTACTCCCGGGAACGGGAAATGGCCATCTGGATGAGCATCGCCGCGATGGGGGCCAGGATCGCCATGAAGAGCATGCCGATCATCCCGCCGCCGCCCTCGTCGTCGTCGCTGCGGGCCCCGCCGAAGATCGCCGCCCACTGGGCCATGTTGGCCAGCATCGTAATGGCGC
>CAYZKT010000101.1:0-9118 GCA_964478885.1 uncultured Syntrophaceae bacterium
TCCTAACTTCGTAACTTCGCTTTTTTCACTGCCGTGCCGTCCGGACATTCTGCGGCGGCTTCTCCCCGCCGTTTGTCCGGAAGGGGTTGATGTCTAGGCCGCCGCGCCGCGTGTAGCGGGCGTAGACCGTGAGGCGCTCGGGCCTGCAGCGCCCGAGGATGTCCGTGAAGATGTGCTCGACGCACTGCTCGTGGAACCCGCCGTGCTGCCGGAACGATACGAGATAGCGCAGCAGACCCGCCCGGTCGATCCGCGGTCCCCGGTACCGGACCTGGATGCTCGCCCAGTCGGGCTGGCCCGTGAGCGGGCAGTTTGTCTTGAGCAGGTTCGAGACGAGCGTCTCGTCCGCCTCCGATCGCCCCGTCCGGAGAAGGGCCGGGTCTGGCCGGTAGTCCCGGACCTCCACGTCGATCCCGTCGATAAGTTCCCCGTCCATCTCCTCGATCCGCTCGTCGTCGAACTCCCCGGGAAGCTTGATTTCCACGTCGACCGGCATGCCGCAGGCCTTGCCGATGTCGTCGAGCAGCCGCTGCCGGAGGGACTCCGGGGAGGCGAGCTCCGTCTGGTTGAAGGAGTTGAGGTAGAGCTTGAAGGACTTCGACTCGATGAGATAAGGCGAGCGGGCGTCCACGACGAAAGTGGCCATGGCCACCCGGGGCCTGCCCGACGGGTCGAGCCAGGACAGCTCGTAGGCCGTCCAGATGTCGACGCCCGCGAAGGGCAGGGTTCCGCCGATCCCGAGCTCCCGGCGGTGGGGCTCCCGGGGAACCGGTTGAAGAAGCGTCGGGTCGTAGATGTCCTTGTAGGGGATGATGTTCATTTCAGGGTCCAGGGGTCAGGGTACAGGGTACAGGGTCTGAGTTCATGGGGTATAGGGTCTTGGGTATAGGGTCCAGGAAAAGATGAAGCTGTGAAGTTGGGAAGCTGCGAAGTTCGGCCAAGCCCTCACGTGATGGACTGCTGTGGGACACTCCGCGCTTCCTAACTTCCTATCTTCTTAACTTCCATCTTTTCCCGATACCCGAGCCCCGATACCCGATACCCCTCTTCATCCGATACCCGATACCCCTCTCCCTCTGTCACTTTCTTTTAATCAGCTTCTCCGTGTCGAATCCCAGGCTGCGGGCGATTGCGACAAGCTCGGCGTATCGCGCATCGTCGAGGGTCGGCGTGCGGGCCATGATCCAGAGGTTCTCCCTGTCCGGCGTCCCGACGATCACGGTCTGATAGGCCCCATCGAGGTACAGGACCCAGTAGTTGCCCCGGGGCTGCGAGGGGATGAAGACGTCGAACCAGTTGTCGAACCGGACCTCGAGCCTGGCGTTCGTCTTCGCGTCCACCGCCCGGGCCCGGCCGCGGATGGACGCCTTGCCGCCTCCCGCGGTGTCGCACTCGTTGAGGACGGAAACCTCGCCCGTCTGGAGGAGCCCGTAGGTCGCCTGGGAACGCAGGCAGCTGCGCTGGAACCACATGGGAAGCCGGGCGATCTCGTACCAGGTGCCCTGATAGCGGTCGAGTTCCACCCGTGCGACCGTCGGGGGGGCCTTCGCCGGGTCGAATGACGCCGGCCCCGCGCAGGCGGTCAGTAAGGCACACGGAATGACCGCAAACATTATCTTCGCCCTGGTTATCCACATGATCTTCATCATTCTTCACTCCCGCACTTCTTCATCACTGCTTCTTCTCCAGGATTCTCAGCAACGCCTCCTCGTTCGACGTCGCGGGGGTTTCCACGATCCTGCCCAGTTCGATGCCGTCCCGCAGGACGACCGTCGTCGGCACGCGACGGATGTCAAACCTCTCCGACATGCCGAGCCCCTCTTTCTTTTCGCGGTCCACGCCGTAGAGGGCGAGGCGGAGGGCCCTGTTGCCGGCCATGTCGAGGATTCGCAGGATCTTGGGCACCTCGCTGACGGAGTCTTTGCACCAGGTGCCGAAAAAGACGAGGATGTCGTGGGGGGCCCGGAGGGCGGCCAGCTTGTCGACGGCATCCTTCCGGGGCGTGTAGCTTCGGTAGTTGTTCAGGAAGACGGGGTAATCTCTGAAGAGGGTTCCCTGCGTCGCCTTTCCCACGAGCATTTTCCCGGGATCCGACGGCATGGCCGCAAGCGTGCGGGACGCCCCCTCGGGGGGGTAGTCGCCCCGGGTCAGGGCTTCGCCCAGGGCCTTCGCGCCGGTCTTCGTGTCGTCGTAGGCAACGGCGACCCTGTGATTGTCCATGTCCGTCGCGATTTCTCCCACGCCGTCCACCGCTGTCAGGATCGCACGGATCCTGTCCGCCGTGTCCGGTCACTGGCACGCCGGGACGGTGAACTCCACGAACTTCTGCGCGGCGAGGGCCGGGGGCGCCGCGGCAAGCGCCAGGATCAGGACCGGGAGGATCGCCCGGGCCGGGATGTTCCGTTTTCCCATCGGTTCCTCTCTTTTCATCACGGGGCCGGCTAGGGGATCAGGCGGTGATCGCGCAGGGCCTTCACGTTCATGCCGGCGAAACGGGATATCTGCTCGTCGCTTCCGTAAGGGTCGACGGCGTCGACGGTCGATCGCCAGACGATGTCCAGTGACTTCCCGTCGTAGAGCCTCGAATCGAGCGTCGCCACATCGCTTCTCTTGACCATCCCGGGATCGGCCCCGAACCAGCTGAGGTTCACCATCGAGTCCGTGCCCGTGGACGACCCCGAGGGATACGCGCCATGGGGGGTCGGGTAGGACTGGACCCGGCTGCCCAGCCTCAGGACCTGCATGACCAGGTAGGCCTCGATTCCCCTTTCCCGGCCCAGACGGAGAAGCTCCTCCCGGGATCCCTTGTCGGGTTCGGGGATGACTTCATGGCATGCGGTCGCCTCGATGCCCCGCGCCTTGAGCTGCCGTGCCAGTTCGCCCTCGATGGGTTTGCGCAGTTCGGCATGCCGGGTCATGGCGACGACCATGACCTTTTTGTAAGCCGGCCCCTTGTAGGTCGAACTCTTCCAGTTGTCCGTCATTCGCATGGGTGAGGCGCAGGACAGGGTCAGCAGGGCAGCCGTCAGAATCAGGGTCCTCACGGTCAGGCGGTTCATCCCTTCCATCCTTTCCGCTACTTCCGGGGCGGCGCAATCAGCTTCTCGTTGTCGAGGGCGGCCAGTACGGCCCGCACGAATTTCGAAATCCCGCTGCCGTCCCCGGCGGGGTTGACCGACTCGGCGGTGGCCCGCCACACGAGCGCCGCGGTTTTCGCGTCGAAGAGCCGCGATTCCAGGGTCGCCGCTTCGCTTCGCCGGGTCAGCGGCGGGTCGGGCGCCCCCCAGTGCATGTCCATCATCGAATCCCTGCCCACGGACGACGAAGCGGGCGCGCCTGCCGATCCGTAGGACTCGATCCGGGTATCGGTTCGCAGGACGCGGACGATGAGGAAGGCCTCGATGCCCATCCCCGGCCCCACCTTCGCCAGTTCCTCCCGGCTGATCTTGTCCACGTCCGGGATGCACTCGTAGCAGGCGGCGGCTTCGAGGCCCCGCGCCTGGAGCTGCCGGCGGAATTCGTCTTCCACGGGCTGCCGGAGGTCGGCCCGCTTCGTCAGGGCGACGACCATGATTTTTTTGTATGCCGGCCCCTGGTAGGCCTTGTCCCTCCACTCGTCCGTGGTGCGCGTGGATGCGCAGGACAGCATCAGCAGGGCCGCAGACAGCAGCGTCCCCATCATCACGATTCTCACCTTGCCCATGGTCAACTCCCTTCTGCGAGCCGATTGGCCCTTCCCCTCCGTATTCTATTCTTTTCCGCTCTTCCGCTCTTCTTCTCTTCCTGGTTTCCGATCTTCACTCCAGGTAGCCCTTGCCCGGCATCAGGCCGTACCGCTTGAGCGCTTCGCCGGCGGCCGCGATGACGCCTGCCGGGATGCGGATGCCCCCGTGGAGCATGGGGCCCTCCCGGTCCGCAGCGCCGGGCCCGAAGGCCATGAAGTGCTCGATGGCCTTGTTGGCGTTGGTGAAGGCGTTGCCGCAGGGGATCTCCCCGACGAGGGTGAAGACCTCTGCCACGGCGCCGGAGATCGCCGTGGAGACGCGCACCGCATCGGCAAGACGGCCTTCGCGGATCCCGTCGACGACGCTCAGGAGCCCCGCCGGGAAGCTGTTGGCCGTGCTGAGCAGGAAGCCGTCGTAGGGGCCGCCGACCGCGCGGAGCCACCGGGCGTAGTCTCCCTCGGCCCCGCGCACGAGGAACACGCCGCCCGCATCGACGCCCGAGAGGGCGATGCGGTCGGCGCCGCTCGAATCCTTGAAGAGGACGAGATTCGGGTACCGGGCGGCGAGCCCTGCGAAGGTGTCCGGCGCCGTCTCGTTCCCCGTGACCTGGGGCAGCTGGTACAGGGCCACGGGGAGCCCCTTGTCCAGGACGATCTCCAGGGCCGCGCCAATCGTCGCCTGGTCGAGGTCCCTCCCCGCGGGCGGGCAGATCGTGAACCCGCCGACGCCCGAGGCGACGAGGGCCGCGAGGGGGTCGGTCTTGCCCGTCAGCGCGCGCAGGATGTCCAGGAAGTGCTCGATGCCGGCCGCCACATCCACCGTCTTTTTCCGAAGCGCCCCCAGCAGCAGGCACACCCCCTTCCGTCTCGCCATGTCGACGGCAAACCGGACGACGGTCTCCGTTTCCCCGTCGTCGAGGTCCCACCCGTCGCCCGTCGACCCGGGGACGAGGTAGCCTTTCACGTGCGGCATCATCCACGCCAGGTGGGCCTCCATCCGCTTCAGGTCGATCCTGCGCGCGGCGTCGAAGTGCGTCAGCGGCGGACACCAGAGCGACGGGATGCCCCGGGGGAAGAGGATCTCCTGCAGATTTTTTCTTTTCGAGGCTGTGCTGCCCATGGTAGGTTCTCCTCCTGGGGAATGGACGACGGGCACAGGATAACCTAAAGCGAGGTTTCCGGCAATGGCGGATCGATACACGGCTCCCCAATGGGACCGGGCGGCCCTTCTCACCGTGGACGTCCAGGAGGATTTCGGACGGCCGGGTTCGGCCACATGGAGCCCGGACAAGGACCGGGTCGTCCCGGCCATGGCCGGCTTGGCGGATCTGTTTCGCCGGGAGGGCCTGCCCGTCGTCCACATCGTGCGGCTCTACCGTCCCGACGGCTCCAACGCCGATCCCTGCCGCAGGCAGCGCATCGAGTCGGGCCACCGCATCGTGGAGCCCGGCACCGACGGGGCGGAGATCGTCGCGGCACTCAAACCGTCGGCCTCGGCGAGGCTCGACGCCGGCCTTCTCCTCGGGGGCGGCATCCAGGCCTGGTCGGGGCGGGAGTGGGTAATCTACAAACCGCGGTGGGGGGCCTTCTACGCGACGCCGCTCGAGGGGCACCTGAGGGCGCTGGGCGTGACGACCCTTGTCGTCTGCGGGTTCAACTTCCCCAACTGTCCCCGTGCGACGATCTACGAGGCCACGGAGCGCGATTTCCGGGTCGCCATGGTCCGCGACGGCGTCTCGGGCCTCTACGAGCGGGGAATCGAGGAGATCCGCAACATCGGGGTCGCCGTCATGGGCGCCGAAGAGGCGGCGGCGGCCGTTCGCGGGAATGATCGAACGAAGGAAGGAGGGTGAAGGATCATGAGAAAGACAACGGTTGCGGTTTGCCTGGCGTTCTTCCTCGGCGCGGGTGCCGTTTACGCGGCCGACATGACCGATCTGCTGAAGTCCCTGCCGGCGATCCCGGCGGGCGGCGCGGCGCAGGATTCCGGCACCGTCGCCTCGGGCCTGAAGGAGGCCCTGTCGGTGGGAACGAAAAACGCCGTGGGCGCCCTGTCGAAGACCAACGGCTACTTCGGCAACGAGGCCGTCAAGATCCTCCTGCCGGAGAACGTCCGCCGCGTGGGCGACGCCCTGCGGCTGGCGGGCTACCAGAAGGAGGTGGACGCCTTCGTCCTCAGCATGAACCGGGCGGCGGAGAAGGCCGCGCCGAAGGCGGCCGACATCTTCGCCGGGGCCATCCGCGAGATGTCCATCACCGATGCACAGAAGATCCTGAACGGCGGCAACACGGCGGCAACGGACTACTTCAAGTCGAAAACCTCGACGCAGCTTTTCGACGCCTTCAAGCCCGACATCTCGCAGAGCATGAACGAGGTCGGCGTGACGAAGGCGTACAAGGCGATGACCGACCGGTACACTGCCCTGATGCCCTTCGCGAAGGCGGAATCCCTCGATCTGGACCGTTACGTGACCAACAAGTCCCTCGACGGGCTCTTCACCATGGTGGGGCAGGAGGAGACGAAGATCCGCACCAACCCCACCGCCCGGACGACGGAGCTGCTGAAGAAGGTCTTCGCGAAGTGAAAGACAAATCCCCCTCTTTCCCCCTTTGCAAAAGGGGGATTAAGGGGGATTTTTTTCGGAGAGTTACTTCGACTGCAGCACGCGGCCGATCGTCATGATCTCCGCTTCCTTCGTGCCCTCGTAGAGCTCGAGGATCTTGGCGTCGCGGTAGTACTTCTGGACGACGTACTCGTCGATGTAGCCGTAGCCCCCGTGGAGCTCGACGGCGTTGTTGGCGCAGAAGACGGCCGTCTGCCCGCCCAGGAACTTCGCCATGGCCGACAGGGTGTAGTCGGGCTTGCCGACGTCGAAGGTCCAGGCCGCCCGATAGGTCAGGGTCCGCAGCGCCTCGATCTGGATGGCCATCTCGGCGAGCTTCTTCTGCGTGAGCTGGTAGGAGCCCAGCGGCGCCCCGAAAGCCGTGCGCTCCTTGCAGTACTTCACGCTCGCCTCGAGGCAGGCCACCGAGAGGCCCAGGGCCTGCCCGGCGATCATGGAGCGTGTCGTGTCGAAGAAGTGCATGAGCTGGTAGAAACCGCGGCCCTCCTTGCCCAGCAGGTTCGACTGCGGAACCCGCACGTCCTCGAAGGCGATCTCGGCCGTGTCGCTGGCGCGGATGCCCATCTTGCCCTTGATCTTGTTGCGGGTGATGCCCTTCGCGTTGGCATCGACGATGATCATGCTGAAGCTGTTGTGCTTCTTCTCCTCGGGCTTCGTGATGGCCTGCACGACCATGAAGTCGCAGACGGTGCCGTTGGTGATGAACATCTTGTTGCCGTTGATGACGAAGTCGTTTCCGTCGCGCACCGCGCGCGTCTTGTAGCCCGCCACGTCGGTGCCCGCGTTGGGCTCCGTGTAGGCGCCGGCGGCGACCCAGTCGCCCTTGCAGACGGGGGGCAGGTACTTCTGCTTCTGCTCCTCCGTGCCGTTCTGGAAGATCGCCTCGCAGCCGAAGGGGGCCGCGATCACGTTCAGGCCGATCCCCATGTCCACGCGGGAGAGCTCCTCGGTGATGATGGCGTTTCCCAGGAAGCCCGCGCCGGAGCCGCCGTACTGCTCGGGGATCCAGGCGCCCACGAGGCCGTTGGCGGCGGCTTTCCTGCGGATCTCGGGGGTGTACTTCTCGTGCTCGTCGCACTCCCGGATGTGGGGCGTGAACTCCGCCACGGCAAACTTGTAGGTCATCTCCCTCAACATCTTGAGTTCTTCGGACAGTTCAAAATTCATCTCTTCTCTCCTTTCGGGGCGGATCCGGCGGGAAGGTCCCCGGTCGGCTTCCCGCCGTTCCAGCCAATGGTTTCACAGGACCCGACCCGCGGCGGCTAGCCGCGCTTGTTGCTGTTGCGCCAGATGCCCTGGGCCTCGGCCGCCTTGATGAGTTCCTCCCGCGTGTCGGGGTGGGCGATGTTGATGAGCCCCTCGGCCCGCTGCCAGGTGTTTTTCGCTTTCATGTTCACCTTGCCGAACTCGGTGACGACAATGTGGTTGATCGTCCTCGAGACGGTGACAATGCCGCCGTGGGGCAGGTAGGGGACGATCCGCGATCGAATCTTGCCTTCCTTGTCCCTGTAGCTCGAGGGAAGGCACACGAAGGATTTGCCGCCCTTGGACTCGTAGCCCGCCAGCACGAAGTCGAGCTGTCCGCCCGTCCCCGTGATCTGCCGGAAGCCCGAGGACTCGGAGCAGACCTGGCCGTAGAGGTCCACCTCGATGGCGTTGTTGATCGTCACGGCGTTGTCGTTGAGCGCGACGATGGAGGGTTTGTTTGTGTAGCTCACCGGGTAGGTGGCGCACCAGGGGTTGTCGTTGAGGAAATCATAGAGCAGCTGCGTGCCCAGGGCGAAGGTGTAGACGAGCTTGCCCGGATCGATCTGCTTTCGGGTGCCCGTGAGCTTGCCGGCATTGAACATGTGGACGTAGGCGTCGACGAGCATCTCCGTGTGGCAGCCCAGGTCCTTGAGGTCCGACTCGGCGATCATCATCCCCACGGCGTTGGGCATGCCGCCGATCCCCAGTTGGATGCAGCATCCGTCCCGCATTTCCTCGACGATGTACCAGGCCACCTTCTTGTCCACCTCCGTGATGGGCGGCGCCGGGATCTGGGTGAGGGGCGGGTTCTCGCCCTCGACGACGTAGTCGACCTGGCTGATGTGGATCGCTTCCTCGAAGCCGCCGAGGCAGCGTGGCTGGTTCTTGTTCACCTCCACGATGACGATCTTGGCCCGGTCGCAGAGGGCCTTGGAGTGGGAGCACTGGGGCCCGAAGTTGAAGAAGCCGTTCCTGTCCATGGGGGTGGCCTGGAGCATGAAGACGTCCAGGTCGTCGATATCCTCGCGGCAATACCGGGGGACCTCGCAGTACTTGACGGGCGTGTAGTAGACGGGAACGCCCTTGTCGGCGAACTTCCGGTCGGCTCCCGAGAAATGCCAGCTCACCCAGGTGAAGACCTCCCCCTTGGGGTCGGCCAGCACCACCTCCGGCGCATAGGCCGTGACGCAGCTGCGGACCTTGACGTCCTTCAGCTCGCCCTTTCTCGCCGCCAAGGCCTTGTCGCAGGCCCGGACCATGCCCAGGAAGGATCCGTACTCCACCCAGTCACCGGACTTGACGACACGGGCAGCCTGTTCCGCGGTTACGAGTTTCTTCTTGTACTGATCCATCAGACTCATAGATTTCCTCCCCTTTTTTGTGGACTGACGTGCGGCCCGGCCCTCTCAAACCGGGCCGCATGGGTCTGCCGTTGTGTTCCGTTAAAGATCCCGGCCGCCGGGCGGTGCTCACATCATCTCCAGGGCCGTGGCCATGGACACGCCGCCTCCGCCGCAGAGGG
>CAYZKT010000102.1:0-9073 GCA_964478885.1 uncultured Syntrophaceae bacterium
GGGAACGACTTCGTCTACGCCGGAGGCGGCAGCGACGAGGTATACGGCGGAGAGGATAACGACACAATCCTCGGTGAGGCGGGAGACGACTTCATCTCCGGGGATGCGGGTGACGACATCCTGGAGGGAGATGCCGCGTGGGTGGCTGTTGCCGACCAGGGCAACGACTACATCGACGGCGGGGCAGGCAACGACCTGATCCGGGGCCATGCCGGCTCCGACGACCTGTTCGGGGGCGAGAATAACGACACCATTTACGGAGACGCCGGGGACGACTACCTCGACGGGGAGTCGGGTGACGATACCCTCTACGGCGGCGCCGACAACGACACGATCTTCGGCGGTGAGGGCACCGACCGGCTCGAGGGCGGAGCCGGGGATGATTACCTCGACGGCGAGGCGGGGGAGGGGACCCTTCTGGGCGGCGACGGAAACGACACGCTGATCGGCGGTGCCGACCGGGATCTGCTCCAGGGCGACGCCCATGACGATTACCTTGACGGCGGAGGCGGGGATGACACGCTGGCCGGCAATGGCGGCGCCGATGTCCTGTTCGGGGGCGAGGGCAACGACGCGCTGCACGGAGACTCCAGCGACACCGCACCGGCCGATCAGGGTAATGACTATTTGGATGGGGGGGAAGGAAACGACACCCTCGTCGGCTACGGCGGAAGCGACGAACTCTACGGGGGTGCTGGAGATGACACCCTCTGGAGCGACGGCGTTGACGGGGCTGGCGGCGATGACTATCTCGACGGAGGGGATGGCAATGACGCCCTCTATGCCGGTGCGGGCGCCGACACGCTTTACGGAAGCGGCGGAGACGACCAGCTTTACGGTGAAGCCGGCGATGATTACCTCGATGGCGGTGCAGGTAACGACTACCTCCAAGCCGGCGTGGGAAATGACACCTACGTCTGGGGCAGGGGGTACGGAAACGACACGATCGACAACTACGGGGAATATAATTATTACTACGGCTACATGAACGGGACGGATTCCTTGGTTTTCGGGGAAGGTCTCACGGTGGAATCCCTCGAGTTTTCGGCTGCCGGCCCTTACAACTACGATCTCGTCATCAGGATTCGGGAAACGGGCGAAACGCTCACACTGACAAACTGGTTTAATTGGTCGGACCGGATCAACAACTTCCGCTTTGTCGACGGCACGGTGCTGACGGCGGCCGACATCGAAGCGCAGCCTTTCACGCTCAGGGGAACGAACGGCGACGACACGCTGCACACCCTGGCTTACCACAGGGGCATCGTGGAGGGTCTGGCCGGGAACGACGTGCTGCACGGAAGCACCCTCGACGATAGCCTCGATGGCGGCGATGGGGCGGACACCCTGTACGGCTCGCGAGGCAACGACACCCTGACCGGCGGTCCCGGCAACGATCTGCTGCAGGGCGGTCCGGGCAACGATACGTACCTGTATCAACGGGGGGCCGGCAATGACGCCATCCGGGATTACGATGAACAGCACGACGGCATGGTCGACGTGTCGGCGGATATCGACACCCTGCTGATGGGATCGGGGATCACGAGAGAGTCGGTCGACATCCTCCCGGGGGCGGGGGCCGATCGCTACGATCTCCTGCTGCGGCTCAGGGATACCGGCGAAACGGTGAGTCTCAAGGACTGGCTTCTGGATGACAGAAACCGCATCGACCGCATCGTGTTTGCCGATGGCCAGGTGCTCACTGCGTCAGAGGTCATCGCCGCGGGCATCGAGGTCAGTCTCACCGAAGGGGACGACAGCTACGGCGGCTACTACGGGGTGAGGAATATCATCCACGGCCTCGGCGGCAACGACACCTTTACCGGGCAGAACCTGGACGATTTTCTCGACGGCGGTCCCGGGAACGACACGTTGTACGGCGCGTCGGGCGACGACGTCCTCATCGGCGGCCCGGGGAACGACACCCTCTCGGGCGACGAGGGCAACGACGTCTACCGGTATGCACTCGGTGACGGGAACGACACCCTACGCCAGGATGTGACGGACACGATCGAATTCGACCCGGGGATCGCGAGAAGTTCCGTCGAGATCGTCGGGGAGGGGCGGGATCGAAACGACGATCTCCTCCTCCGCATCACGGAGACCGGGGAAACGCTCCGACTCCGGTCCTGGTTCTACGTCAACCCCTACACGCAGGAATCCTATTACCGGATCGGTCAGGTCAGGTTCGCAGAGGGCGACATCCTGACAGCGACGGACATCGACAGCATGGCGATCACCCTCTATGGGTCGGACAACCCCGAGTTTCTCACCGGCTACGAGGGGCGCCGCAACGCGATGTATGCCTATGCGGGGTCCGACTTTCTCTATGGCTCGGATCTGGACGACTATATGGACGGAGGCCAGGGCGACGATTCCCTTTACGGGCTTGAAGGAAACAATGTCCTCGTGGGCGGTCCCGGGAACGATTATCTGTCCGGCGGGTCTGGAATCGACACCTACCGGTTTTCGCGAGGCGACGGGTCCGATTCCATTTCTGCCGACAACGGGGACATCCTCGAGTTCGGTCCCGGGATCACGCCGGATTCCGTTCAACTCGTCAACGACGGGTTTGGCCTGATCGTGCGGACCGGGGGCACGGGCGATCAGATTTACTTCAACGATTGGTTCATGAGCGATGCCTTCAGGATCGGCGCCATCCGGTTTGCCGACGGCACCGTGTGGACGGCGGACGACATCAACAGCCGCCTCTACAGCGTCTACGGCACGGAGGAGGCGGACACGATTACGGGCACGACGGGGCGCAGGAACTATATCTACGGCCTCGGCGGCAACGACACCCTGAACGGCAAGGAGCTGGACGACACGATCGATGGCGGGGCGGGCAGTGACAGGCTCTACGGCATGGCCGGCAACGACACACTCTACGGGGGCGACGGCAACGATATCCTGAACGGCTCCACGGGCAATGACATCCTGGTCGGCGGGGCCGGGGCGGATACCCTCGACGGCGGTGCGGGGGCCGACACGATCCGGTTCTCCCGGGGCGACGGGACCGACACGGTGAGCACGGCCAGCGCAACGAGCGAGGACACCCTCGAGTTCGGCGCGGGCATCGCGCCTGCCGATGTGGCGTTCACGAAGGGAAGCGGTTTGGGCATGGTGCTGAAGATCAGCGGCACATCCGACCAGATAACCTTCGGCCAGTGGTTTGCGAGCGACACCTACAAGGTCGGCCGAATGCGGTTTGCCGATGGCACGGAGTGGGCGCTTGCCGACATCAAGGCCCGGCCCATCGCGGTGAACGGCACCGAGGGCGCGAACATCCTGACGGGCGTTGCGGGATATCGCAACACGATTTCCGGTCTGGGAGGCAACGACACACTCTCCGGCCAGGAACTGGACGACACCCTCGACGGCGGTGCGGGGAACGACACCCTCAACGCCGGGGCCGGCAACGACACACTCTACGGGGGCGACGGCAACGATATCCTGAACGGCTCCACGGGCAATGACATCCTGGTCGGCGGGGCCGGGGCGGATACCCTCGACGGCGGTGCGGGGGCCGACACGATCCGGTTCTCCCGGGGCAGCGGGACCGACACGATCGGCACGGCCAGCGCATCGGGCGAGGACACCCTCGAGTTCGGCGAGGGCATCTCTCCTGCCGACGTGGAGTTCACCAAGGGCAGCGACACGGCCATGGTCCTGAAGATCAACGGGGCGGCCGACCAGATCACCTTCGGCCAGTGGGCAACGAGCGATACCGCCAAAATCGGTTCCGTGCGATTTGCCGACGGCACGGTGTGGTCGCTTGCCGACATCAAGGCACGGCCCGTCGCGGTCACGGGCACGGAGACGATCGACACCCTCACGGGGCTTGCTGGCAGCCGCAACGCGATCTCGGGCCTCGGGGGCAACGACACGCTCACCGGCCAGGCGCTGGACGATGCGATCGACGGCGGGGATGGAAACGACATCCTCAACGGCGCGGCAGGCAACGACACGCTGGCGGGGGGAACGGGGGACGACACCCTCAGCGGCGGCGACGGCAGCGATATCCTTGCCGGAGGAACCGGCAATGACACCCTCGACGGGGGCGCCGGGACCGACACGATCCGGTTCGACCCTGGCGACGGGGCCGACACGATCACCGCGGCCGCCGGCGACACCCTCGAGTTCGGCGCGGGCATCACGCCTGAGATGATCGAGTTCACGAAGGGCAGCAGCACGTCCATGGTCCTGAAGATCATCGGCACTACGGACCAGGTCACCTTCAGCCAGTGGTCCTCGGGAGATGCCTACAAGCCCGGCAGCATCCGGTTTGCCGACGGCGCGGTGTGGTCACTTGCCGACATCAAGGCAAAGCCCGTGGTCATCACGGGCACCGAGGCGGCCAACTCCCTCTCGGGGCTTGCGGGCAGCGTGAACCTGATCTCCGGCCTGGGCGGCAACGACACGCTCAACGGCAAGGAACTGGGCGACACCCTGGACGGCGGTGCCGGCAACGACACCCTCAGCGGTCTGGGGGGAGGCGACACCCTGGCAGGCGGTGCGGGAAACGACACGATCTACGGCGGCGACGGCAACGACATCCTCGCAGGGGGCACGGGGACGGACACCCTCGACGGGGGCGCCGGGGCCGACATCTACCGCTTCGCCTCCGGGGACGGGGCGGACACCGTCTCGGCGCGAAGCGACGACACCCTCGAGTTCGGCGAGGGCATCGCGCCTGCCGACGTGGTCTTCGTCAAGGGAAGCGGCTCGAACCTGGTCATGAAGGTAAACGGTACGGCGGACCAGATCACCTTCAACCAGTGGGCGACGAGCGACTCCTACAAGGTCAACCGCGTCGCCTTCGCCGACGGCACGGTGTGGACGCTTGCCGACATCAAGGGCAGGCCCATCGTAATCAACGGCACGGAGGCGGCGAACACGCTCACGGGGCTTGCGGGCGGCGCCAACCTGATCTCGGGCCTGGGCGGCAACGACACGCTAAACGGCAAGGAACTGGGCGACAACCTGGACGGTGGGGCCGGCAACGACATCCTCTACGGGATGGCCGGTGACGACATCCTGGCAGGCGGTGCGGGATCGGACACCCTCTTCGGGGGCGACGGCAACGACATCCTCGCGGGCGGTTCGGGGAACGACACGCTCGACGGCGGGGCGGGGTCCGACACGATCCGGTTCGCTCCGGGCGACGGGGCCGACACGATCACCGCAGCCGGCGGCGCCGCCCTCGAGTTCGGCGAGGGCATCACGCCTTCAATGGTGGAGTTTGTCAAGGGCAGCGACACGGCCATGATCCTGCGCATCGGCGGTACGGCCGACCAGATCACCTTCAATCAGTGGCCCTCGGGCGACGCCTACAAGCCGGGCAGCATCCGGTTTGCCGATGGCACGGTGTGGTCGCTTTCCGACATCAAGGCAAAGCCCGTGCTGGTCACGGGCACGGAGTCGGCGGAGACGCTCACGGGGCTTGCGGGCGGCAGCAACCTGATCTCGGGTCTCGGCGGCAACGACACGCTCAACGGCAGGGAGCTGGGCGACACCCTGCTCGGGGGCGCCGGGAACGACACCCTCAACGGGGCAGCTGGCAATGACATTCTCGCGGGCGGGGCCGGAAACGACACCCTGGACGGCGGCGCGGGCGCCGACACGATCCGGTTCGACCTCGGCGACGGGGCCGACACGGTCAGCACGGCCAGCGCGGCCGGCGAGGACACGCTCCTCTTCGGCGCGGGCATCACGCCCGACAGGGTCGAGTTCACCAGGGGCAGCGACACGGCCATGGTGCTGAAGATCAGGGGCACCGCCGACCAGATCACCTTCGCCCAGTGGGCGACAAGCGACGCCAACAAGATGGGGCGCATGCAGTTTGCCGACGGCACGCAGTGGCTGCTTGCCGACATCAAGGGCCGGCCCGTCGTCATCAGCGGGACCGAGGCGGCCGACACGCTCACGGGCCTTGCGGGAGGCGCCAACCTGATCTCGGGCCTGGGCGGCAACGACACCCTCAACGGCCAGGAGCTGAGCGACACCCTGGACGGCGGCATCGGCAACGACATCCTGTACGGCATGGCCGGCAATGACGCCCTCGACGGCGGCGCCGGGAACGACAAACTCTACGGCGGGGACGGAAACGACGTCCTCCTGGGCGGGATCGGCAACGACACAATCGACGGAGGGGCGGGGGCCGACACCTTCCGCTACGGCCGGGGCGACGGCTCCGACACGGTCTACGCGAGAAACGAAGACGCCCTCGAGTTCGGCGCGGGCATTGCGCCGGCCGACCTGGAATTCACCAAGGGATCCACGACGGCCATGGTGTTGAGGATCAGCGGGACGACCGAGCAGATCACTTTCAACCAGTGGTTCGCAAACGACACCTACAAGATCGGTTCCATGAAGTTTGCCGACGGGACGGCGTGGTCGATCGGCGAGATCAAGAGCCGGCCCGTCAAGATCATCGGGACGGAATACATGGACAATCTGACGGGCTTCGCCGCAACGGCGAACACGATGTACGGCCTGGGCGGCATGGACACCCTCAACGGCAAGGAGTTGAACGATTATATCGACGGCGGCGCCGGGAGCGACACCATCAAGGGGTGGCGCGGCAACGACACGCTGATCGGCGGGACGGACAACGATTATCTCTACGGCGAGTCGGGGAGCGATCTTTACGTGTTCGGACGGGGCCACGGCAGGGATACCCTGCAGGATCTCAACGAGACGCCCGGCTCGACGGACACGGTGAGGCTCGACGGGATCGCGAGAAGCGAGGTCGTCTTCAGCCGCAGGAACAACGACCTCCTGGTCCTGACAAGCGCGGGCGACTCGATTCTGTGCAAGTACAACCTCCTCGAGTCATACACGTACAGTTCGACCCGGACGGGCACCTTCACCGACGCAAGCCCCGGGATCGACCGCGTGGAGAGCTCCGACGGCTACTTCATCACGCGGACGGACATCCTCAACATCGTCAACGCCATGGTGGCCTACAACATCTCCGACACGATGACCATGAGCGCGCAGTACGCGGGCTTCATGAACGATCCGAACTACCAGGTCCTGCTCGCCCAGGGATGGCAGCCGATCGCGAACCCGCAGGTCTGACAGGCATCCCGGAGGCGTCCGCCTGCATTGCATGGATGGATCGGAATGAGACTCCTTGAAGAGATGCGACTGAAATAGAGGGAATGCCCATGGACAGCTACGAAATCCAGTTTGCCATACTGCTGGCCTTGATCGTCATCGTTGTTCAATTGTTTTTCATTCTGGACAAGCTGAAGCATCTGTTGAGAAACGCCAGGGCCGTCAGGGGGGCGGTGACGGACGTGCAAAAAAAGTTCGAGTCGAAGGAACTCGCGCGGTGGTGGTTCGAGAAGTAGAGCGGACGAGCATCTCGCCTCTCGAGCTAAGGCGACACGCAAAAAGCGCCCGGCAGATCCTGCCGGGCGCCTCGTTTCAGGGGAGATGACGGGGTTCTACGGTGCTACCGTTCCCCGGCGCGTGATGACGATCTCTTCCACGGGGACCTCTTTCCCCGAGCGGTAGGCTGCCTCGGTCACGATGGGCAGCAGGGACGAGCAGCAGGGGACCTCCATGCGAAGAACTTTTACGTTCTTGATGTCGTTGGCCCGGAAGATGTCGGTGAAGCGCTGGAGATAGAGCTCCTTGTCGTCGAATTTCGGGCAGCCCAGCAGGAGGACGCGTCCCTCGAGGAAATCGCGGTGGAAGTCGGCGTAGGCCCCGGGCACGCAGTCGGCGGCCACCAGCAGGTCGCCGTCCTTCAGAAACGGCGCCGTGGGCGGGATCAGCCGGATCTGGATCGGCCAGTGGGACAGGGCCGATTCGGACGGCCCGGCCGCACCTGTCGGCTGAGCCTTTTTCGGGTCCGGCGAAAAGGTGTGCAGGGTCGCCGACGGGCAGCCGCCGCCCTGCAGGGGCGCGAAGGGGGAGGGGGCCTGCGGTTTTTTCATTTTCTCCACATGTTCGTGCGCGGCCTTTTCGTCGAAGGCGTCGGCCTCGCGCTCGATGATCTTCAGGGCCCCCGTGGGGCACTCGCCCAGGCAGGCGCCCAGGCCGTCGCAGAACATGTCCTTCACGAGCTTCGCCTTACCGTCGACGATTGCGATGGCCCCTTCCGCGCAGGCCGGGACGCACTCGCCGCAGCCGTTGCAGAGTTCATCGTCGATCTCGATAATCTTTCGCGTTGCTTTCATGATGGTGTTTCTCAAATCCCCCTCTTTCCCCCTTTTTCAAAGGGGGAGGAGCAGGGTTAGACTGCAAGTATATTGTGGGACCTTCCCGCCGAGAGCGGAGAGGGGCGAGACGGGAAGGTCCCTATCACAGCGCCCGCCCGAAGGAAGGCGCGGAGAACCGGCTATCCCAGGATCGCCTTGAGGTCCGCCTCGGGGCTCGTGATCGGCTTGATGCCGAAGTTCTTCACGAGCACGTCGAGCACGCCCGGCGTGATGAAGGCCGGCAGCGACGGGCCCAGGCGGATGTCCTTGATCCCGAGGTACAGCAGGGTGAGCAGGATGGCCGCCGCCTTCTGTTCGTACCAGGAGAGGACCATCGACAGGGGCAGCTCGTTGACGCCCACACCGAAGGCCTTGGAAAGGGCCACGGCGATCTGGATGGCCGAGTAGGCGTCGTTGCACTGGCCCACGTCCAGGAGCCTCGGGATGCCGCCGATGGCGCCCAGCTCCTTGTCGAAGAAGCGGAACTTGCCGCAGGCCAGGGTCAGCACGACGCAGTCGGCGGGCACCTGCTCGACGAACTGGGTGTAGTAGTTGCGGCCGGGCTTGGCGCCGTCGCAGCCCGCCACCAGGAAGAAGTGCCGGATCTGCTTGCCCTTCACGGCCTCGATGACCTGGCCGGCCACGCCCATGAAGGCGTTGCGGGCGAAACCCACCATGACGGACTTGCCGTTTTTGTCTTCCGTGAAGCCGGGAAGCTCCAGGGCCCGCTTGATCACGGGGCCGAAGTCGCCGCTGGAGACGTGGGCCACGTCGGGCCAGCCCACGAGGCCCGTCGTGAAGATGTTGTCCTTGTAGGCCGGCTGGGGGCGCTGGATGCAGTTGGTCGTCATCAGGATCGC
>CAYZKT010000103.1:0-9056 GCA_964478885.1 uncultured Syntrophaceae bacterium
CGCTGCACGCCGTGGGGTTCGTGACGCTGTTCGCGTTCTTCTTCGTCCACGTCTATCTCGGGACGGTCGGCAACCCCGGCTCGTTCCAGGCCATGACCACCGGTTGGGTCACGAAAGGCTGGGCCAGGAAGCAGCACCCCAAGTGGCTCCGGGAGATGGAGGAGCACGGAACCCTCGTCGTCTACGGGGAAGAGAAGAAACCCTCCGCCCACGGACACGGATAAGAACGCTATCCTTCGGGGAAAGGCCCATTTGCGGACGGGCCTTTCCCCGAAGGGACGGGCAGTGCCTCTTTTTTTTGCCCGCCCTCATGTTAGCAATAACATAACCTTGCCCCGGTTTGCCGGCTGAAGGGGGCCCGAAAGGAGCAACAACCCATGATGAACGCAACCCGGTTCCGGATCTTTTCGAGGAGAGCCCTGCTGCGGCTGCACCGGGCTGTCGTGATCTGCGCCGCCGCCCTCGTAATCTTCTGCCCGGCCCTGTCGCACGCGGCGGAGAGCCTGAAGGCTGCCGTAGCGGCGAATTTCATGATCCCCTTCAAGGAGATCGCCGCCGCCTTCGAGGCGGAGACGAAGGTCCGAGTCGAGACGACCTACTCCTCGACGGGCAGCCTCTACGGCCAGATCGTCAACGGGGCGCCGTACGACGTGTTTCTGTCGGCCGACGAGAAAACGCCCCGGTCGCTCTTCGAGAAGGGCCTGGCGGAAAAGCCGATATTGTATGCGACCGGGCGGGTCGTCCTCTGGGGGAGCGGCAAGGATTTCTGCGGTGCGAAGACCTGGCAGGAAGCGCTCCAGCGGACGGGGGCGAAGAAGATCGCCATCGCCAACCCCGTCACGGCCCCCTACGGCGCGGCGGCCGAGGCGGCCCTGAAAAAAACCGGCCTGTGGGACGGGATTCGGGAACGACTCGCCGTTGCCCAGACCGTGGCCCAGTCCTTCCAGTACGCCATGTCGGGCGGGACGGACGGCTCCTTCTGTGCCCTCTCCTCGGCCCTGTCGGAGCAGGGCCGCAAGGGATGCCACTATCTGATCGAAGAGGCGCCGCCCATCCGGCAGGCTGCCTGTCTCCTGACCCGGACGGCTGCCAAGAGCGATGCCTCCCGGCTGCTGAAATACCTCGATTCCCCGAAGGCGCAGGAAATCAAAAAGCGGTACGGGTATTTCTAAATGGAACTGCTGCCCCTTTACCTCTCGGCGAAACTGGCCGCCATTGCGACGGTGATCCTCATCGCCGTCGCGGCGCCGCTGGCCTATCTGCTGACGCATGGTTCCTGGCCCGGCAAATCCTTCGCCGAGGCCCTTTTCAATCTGCCCATCGCCCTGCCGCCCACGGTCATCGGGTTCTACCTGCTCTTTGTCCTGGGACCGAAAGGGTCCGTGGGGCGGATGTGGGAGGCCCTGTTCGGCGGCCCCCTTCTGTTCACATTCACGGGGATCGTCGTCGCCTCGATCTTCTACAGCCTCCCCTTCGCCATCCAGCCGATCAAGGCGTCCTTCGAAAAGATCGATCCCCGCCTGAAGGAAAGCGCCTATGTCCTCGGCCTGTCGCCTGTGGCGACATTCTTCCGGGTCATCATCCCCAACAGCGTCAACGGGATCGCGGCGGCAGCGATCCTCGTATTCCTGCACACCATGGGCGCCTTCGGCGTCGTCCTGATGGTCGGCGGAAGCATCGCCGGAGAGACGCGGGTCGCGTCGATCGCCATCTACGAAGCCGTCGAGTCCATGCAATACGAGAAGGCCTGGGCCCTGTCGCTGGCCTTCATCCCGATCGGGTATGGCTTTCTGCTGCTGGTCAATCGGTTAACGAGGAAATAATCATGTGTCTTACGGCCGTACTGAAAAAAAAGACGAATTTTTTCACCATCGACGTGGAGCTGTCCTGCCCCGACGGGCAGACGCTCGCCCTGATCGGGCCTTCCGGCTCCGGCAAGACGACGATCATCCGGATGCTCGCAGGACTCGTGGCGCCCGACGAGGGGCGGATCGTCTACCGGGACAGGGTCTTCTTCGATTCGGCGCGGGGCGTGAACCTCCCCCCGCAGAAGCGCAAGCTCGGCTACGTCTTCCAGGACTACTCGCTCTTCCCGCACCTGACGCTCCATGGCAACGCGGCCTTCGCGGCGCGGGACCGCGGGGAGGTGGATGCGCTCATGAGCTTCTTCGGCCTGGCGGCTCTCAGGGACCGGAAACCGCACGAGGTGTCGGGAGGCGAAAGGCAGCGGTGCGCCGTGTGCCAGGCCCTGGCGCGAGACCCGCAGCTGCTGCTCCTCGACGAGCCCTTCTCCGCGCTCGACGTGGTCACCAGGCGGATCCTGCGAAACGAGCTGAAAAAAATAACGGAGAAACGGACATTCCCCGTGGTCTACGTCACCCACGACGTCACGGAGGCCCTCTTCATCGGCAACACGGTCCTGCCGATCGTCGCGGGCTCGGTGGACCGGGAGTGGATGGAACGGATCACGGCGCCCGCGGCCGGGACGGACGCGGGGACGAAAGCGGCCAGGACCCCCAAGCTGGCCCTGGCCTACTAAAGGACAATCTCATGAAGATCGGAAACTATTCCTACGACGAATACCTTCACCTGGTGAAATCCTTCCACGGCAGCCTCGCCCCCGGGCTTATCATCGGCGGCTTCATGGTAGACCTGGCGCTCAAATCGCTTCCCGAAGGGGAACTCTTCGATGCGATCTGCGAGACGCCCGTGTGCCTCCCCGACTCCGTCCAGCTTCTCACCCCCTGCACGATCGGCAACGGGTGGCTCACGATCCTGCCCTTCGGCCGTTACGCCGTCACGTTCTACGAAAAGCACGGCGGCGAGGGGGTTCGCGTGTACCTCGACCCGGCGAAGATGGAGGCCTGGCCGGAAGTGAAGTCCTGGTTTTTCAAGCTCAAGCCCAAGAGGGAGCAGGACTCCCAACGGCTGATCGAGGAGATCAAGGAAGCGGGAGCGAACTTGCTGAGCGTCCAGCGCGTCCGGGTCCGCCCGGAATCGATAAGACGGAAGAAGATGGGGCCCGTGGCCGCCTGCCCGCAGTGCGGCGAGGCCTACCCCGTTCGGGACGGCGAGTGCTGCAGGGCCTGCGGGGGCGAGTCCCCCTATCTGTGAGCCGCAAGACGGATGGACCCTCTCGATCGGAACGGGACGGGTCATCCGGAGGGAACGACGAGGATGAAAACGAACCAGGTCGATCAACTGCTGGAGATGGGCTGGTCCGCCATCGACGCGGAGGATTACGGGAAGGCGTTGACCCTGTCTAACCTGATCCTGGATGCGAATCCGGAGCTGGCCGAGGCACACAACCTGCGGGGAAACGTCCTGGCCATCCTGGGGCATCACGGCGGGGCGATCGACGCCTTCGACAGGGCGATCGAGCTGAAGCCCGATTACGCGGAGGCGTATTACTTTAGAGGCCTCAGCCGCCAGGAGCTGAAGGCCTTCGAGGAAGCGGCCCGCGATTACACCCGGGCCATCCGCACGGGCCTCGCCGTCGCCGAGGTCTACAACGCCCGGGGCGCATCCCGCGCACAGTGCGGGAATTACCCGTCGGCCATCCGCGATTTCAGCACGGCGATCCGGCTGAAACCCGACTTCGCCCTGGCCTGGTACAACCGCGGCATCACCCGATCCAGGCTCGACCCGGACTCCGCGCACGCCATCGCCGACCTGATCCGCGCGAAGAACCTGGGCTGCGAACCGGCGACGGCCCTGCTCAACCGGGCCGGTTCCCACTGAACCCCGCCGCCATGCCGGGCCGCGGCCGTCATCCAAGACGCGCGAGCAGCTGCACCGGCACCACGTCTCCGCTGCGCAATCCCTCCGACCCTTCCGGGATGCAGAGCAGGCCGACGGCCTTCGCAATCGCCTCGATGCGGCTCCTGCTTTTGTAGAGCGATGCCGTATACCGCCCCCGCTCGTCGAGTGCGACAACGGCATCCCTGAATTCCGTCCACGCCCGGTGCCGGCTCTTCACGTCTTCGGTCAGCCGGGCATGCACGACCCGAAGCGGGGGATTCGCGTCGCCTTCCATGCGGAGAAGCGCGGGCAGGGCGATCTGCAGAAACGCCATCTGGTTGCTGAGCGGACCGCCCGGCAGACAGAAGACCGGCACGTCCTCCAGGGCCCCGAACGCGATTCCCTTGCCTGGCCCCATCCGCACGTAGTGGAATCGCTGTTTCCACCCCAGTTCGTCAAGGGCCCTTACGACCAGGTCTCGCTCGCTCCCCCAGGCCCCGCCGCTGGTCAGGACGGCATTCACGCCCGGCAGATGCGTTTTCAACGCCCTTTGAATGGACGGCACGTCGTCCGGCACGATGGCCGAAACACAGGGAATGCCGAAAGAGGCCAGCCACGCTTCCAAGGTGACCAGGTTGCTCGCGTAGAGCTGACCCGCGTGCAGCGTCTTGCCGGGCGCCACGACCTCGTCACCGATGCTGACGATCGCCGCACAGGGCCTGCGGCGGACCCGGATCGCGCTGATGCCCGCCGCCGCCGCCAGTCCCAGGTGACCCGGCGTGACCCGTTCCCCCCTCCGGATGATCGTCGCCCCGGCCGCCACCTCGATGCCGGCCCGCAGGATGTTCCTGCCCGGACCGGCATCCGCCCTTACGACCACCTCGCCGTTCGACCCTTCCTCGCAAAATTCGCCGGAGACGACGGCGTCGGCGCCGTCCGGGATGGACGAGCCGGAGCACACCTTGACGGCGTCCCCGTTGCCGATCCGGCCGCCGTGTGGAACGCCGGCAAACGATGAGCCGATGACGTTCAGGCGGACGGGGGCATCCCGTTCAGCCCGGGCGACATCCGACGACTTTACGGCAAACCCGTCCTTGAGCGACACGTCGATGGAGGGATAGCTCACCTCCGCTGCGGCGTCGGCCGCGGCGACGCGGCCTGCGCAAAGATGGAGCGGCAGATCTTCATCCCCGAGCAGCCGGATTTCCGCCGTGACGAGTTCCAGGGCTTCCCGGTAGCCGATATAGCCCGTGCCCTCGTCGATCTCGTTCGGGGTTCTCTTCATGCTACGACCTCCTTCATCCCGTAGAACGCAGGGACGGCCCTTCGCAGCGCCGGCTCCCCGGGCTTTACGAACAAAAAAGACCCCCTCACGGGAGCCTTCTTTGCACAAATTCAGAACGACGGCCTTTTCCCACATCCCTGCCGGCGGCAGGGCACAGCGGACGGCATCATGACGCCTTCCGGATCCGGCACGGCAGGTTCTTGATGTTCGGCGTCCCGAATTCCTTCCCCAGCTTCCCGACCGATGTCAGCATGTTGTAGTTGGACTTCCGCCAGTCGTACTGGGTCTCCGGCGATGCCTCGGGGAACCACCAGCCCAGGGCGGGGCTCACCACGCGGGGGTCGATGATGTCGGTGACGCGGGCCTTCTGGGTGATAGAGCCGTATTTCGTCTCGATCATTACGTCGTCGCCCTCTGCAATGCCGTACTTCACCGCCGTGTCGGGGTGGATCTCCACGAGCGGGTGAGGCCTCTTCTCGCGCAGCCTCCCGACCCACCGGTAGGAGGAAAGCAGGTAGTAACGGCTCTTGGCGCTGATGGCGAGCAGGGGGTACTCGGGGTCGTCCGGCTCGGGGAACCCCGTGAACTCCGGCAGCGGCTTGAGCCTGAATTTCTCGGCCGTGCTCAGGCGCAGCTCCACCTTGCCGGTGGGCGTGGGGAACCCCTTCGCCTCGTAGGACCGGGTGCCCGACGGGCCCTTCAGGTACCCCTTCTCGACGAACTGGCTGTACGTCAATCCCGCGGGCTTCACGAGGTCCTCCAGGAACTCCTCGTGATTCTCGTGCCACAGCTCCGGCGGGGAGACCCGCTTGCCCAGCTCGTTCATGATCTTCATGTCGGGCCAGCATTCCCCGGGCGGATCGACGACCTTCGGGCGGGCGAGGATCATGCCGTGGCCGATGCCGTAGTGGCCGATGTCGTTCATCTCGTACTGATGGGCGACGGGGAAGACGATGTCGGCCATGGCGGCCGTGGGCGTCATGAAGATCTCCGCAACGGCGACGAAATCGAGGCTCTTGAACGCCTCGTAGGTGAGCCGGCTGTCGGCCCAGGCGACCATCGGGTTCGTGCACATCCCGTAGTAGCCACGGACGGGGTAGGGCTTTCCCTCCAGGACGGCCTTGCGGAAGAAGGCCGGGGCGATGGTCATCAGCCTCGGGATGACGCGGTAATGGGCGCTGATCATCTCCGTGCGCTTGTCGGGGATCAGATCGGCGCGGACAAACGGGGCAAGGCCCATGATCTTGGGGTCCCGGGCGTTGACGTTCCCGCCGGGGATCTCGAGATTGCCGGTGATCCCCATCAGGCAGGCCAGGGCGCGGGTGGCGTCAAAGAGGTTGACGTCGTGCTCGATGGCGTTCCCCCACTGAAGGGCGGCGGGCTTCGCCTCGGCGTACATCCGGGCGGCCTTGCGGATCGACTCCGCGGGCACCCAGGTGATGTCGGCCACTTTTTCGGGAGAGTATTGTTTGGCGTGCTGCGCCAGCTCGTCGAAGCCGTGGGTGTACTTCTCCACGAAGGCCTTGTCGTAGAGCCCCTCCTCGCAGATGACGTGGATGATCGCCAGGGCCAGGGCCTGGACCGTCCCGGGACGAAGCTGGAGCCAGAGGTCCGCCTTCTCGGCAAGCTCGGTCCTCCGGGGATCGACGACGATCATTTTGGCGCCGCCCTTGAGCTGGGCGCCCACCTGGCTGTAGATCTGCCCCTCCTCGCTGGTGGAGGCCAGGTTGCTGCCCCAGAAGAACATCAGTTTCGTGGGGTTGTGCAGATCGGCCACGGGGTAGAAGCCGCAGGTGTGAATGCCCGTGACTTCCCTGCCGGCATGGCAGACATCCTGGGAGGCGATGACGTTGGGGGAGCCGAAGATGTTGGCCAGGCGGATCAGGACGAAATGCTCGAGCCCTTTCGGCATGCCGACGCCGAATCCCACGGCGCGCGCCCCATGCTTTTCCTTGATTTTCAGGAGGCTCTCCGCCGTCTCGCCGAGGGCCTGCTCCCAAGAGATGCGCTGCCACTTCCCCCCGCCTCTCTCGCCTGTTCTTTTCAGGGGGTACTTGAGGCGGTCCGGGTGCGTAAGACGGTCGGCCGAAACCCTTCCCTTGAAACAGGTGTATCCCTTGTTGAGATAACCGTCAGGGTCGCCCTTGATCTGGACGATCTCGTTGCCTTTGACCCCGACCAGCAACGCGCATCCGCCGTGGTCCATGCGCGCACAGTGCGTCTTCACCCACCGGACATCCTCTGCCATCTCTCCGCTCCTTTCAACATGATCCGTTTGGAATTAGGAAGGCTTTGCCCTTGTAACAGATCGCCGCAACTATGTCAATTATGACACAAACATGCGAGGAACCCCGAGCGTCGCAAGGCTGAATTTGTTCATAATGCCGGGACATTATCGCTTGGGGAAAAAATGACAAGCAGGGCGGTGGGCACACAAAACATATATGTCACAAATGACATATGTTCTTGATTTCACTGGCTATTCGGCCAAATAAACCTTGACTTCTTGCGCCCTTTTTATTATAGGAAATCGCCATTTTCAGGCGCTCCGTCGCCTTGTTTCGATCCTTTTATTCCTCCCGAGAAGCAGCCGGATGGTCACCCCAGTGACGGTCCCGCCGGAAATTGGCGTCTCCGATCCGCCCGTTCTACAGAGAGACAGAGAGACCTCCATGACGGGTGGACGATGGGTATGGCTGGAAACGGCCCTGCCTCCCGTGCTTGGAAAGGAGACCCGGGGAAGCGAGAGACTCCCGCGACATTCTTTGAAAGGAGAGAGGGTTTATGGATGTCAGCAGAAGAGGTTTCCTTAAGCTCTCCGGCGCGACACTGGCCGCCAGCGGAATCGGCATCAGCCTGAGCCCGGCCAAGGTCCACGCCAAGGAGCTCAAGACACGTTTCACGAAAGAATCCCTGACCGTATGCCCCTACTGCTCCGTCGGATGCGGCATCATCGTATCCGTCCGCGACGGTAAGGTCATCAACACCGAGGGAGACCCCGACAACCCCATCAACCAGGGCACGCTCTGTCCCAAGGGCGGCTCCATCTACCAGATGGCCAACAACAAGAACCGGCTCGACAAGCCCCGCTACCGGGCGCCCTATGCAACCGAGTGGCAGGAGGTCGAGTGGGAATGGGCCTTGGACAAGATCGCTGAAAACATAAAAAAGAGCCGCGACAAGAGCTTCAAGGTCCGCAACGCCAAGGGCGAGCTCGTGAACCGCACGGAGGGCATCGCCTCCGTCGGATCGGCCGCCATGGACAACGAGGAGTGCTGGCTCTACCAGAAATTCCTGAGGGGGTTGGGTCTGGTGTACATCGAACACCAGGCCCGGATCTGACACAGCGCCACTGTACCGGCTCTGGCAGAGTCGTTCGGACGCGGCGCAATGACGAATCACTACATTGACATCCAGTGGAGTGATGTGATCCTGGTCATGGGGGCCAACCCCGCAGCCAACCACCCCGTTTCCTTCAAGTACGTCACGAAGGCCATGGAGAGGGGCGCAAAGCTCGTCTGCGTGGACCCCCGCTTCACCCAGTCGGCCGCCAAGGCGCATCTCTACGCCCCGATCCGCTCGGGCACGGACATCGCCTTCCTGGGCGGGATGATCAAGTACATCTTCGACAACAAGCTGTACTTCACGGAGTACGTCAAGAATTACACCAATGCCACCTTCCTCGTGAACCCTGCCTTCAAGCTGCCCGGCGAAAACAAGGGTGTTTTCTCCGGGTTCAAGGGCGGCAAGTACGAAAAGGACACCTGGAGCTACCAGACCGACGCCGCGGGGGTCATCAAGAAAGACCCGACCATGACCCATCCCGACTGCGTCTTCCAGCTCCTGAAGAAGCATTACAGCCGCTACACCCCGGACCTGGTCGTCCGGATCACGGGCACGCCGAAGGACAAGCTCCTGGAGGTCTACAAGGCCGTCACCTCCACGACGGGCCCCGCGAAAGCCGGCAACATCATGTACGCCATGGGCTGGACGCAGCACACCGTGGGCGTCCAGAACATCCGCACCATGT
>CAYZKT010000104.1:0-8987 GCA_964478885.1 uncultured Syntrophaceae bacterium
CCTGCCCCTCTCCAATCCATGGCACCGATTTTGCTTCACTTTCCAGCACACTCCCTTGCTTTCGTTGCGATCGGTACATTGGGATAAAGAAATCCGCAAGGATGCCGATCATAAGAAAAGGTGAGTCGTGCGTGCCACGGCCCGTTTCCCGTGGCGGCGATCGAAAGCGGATATCTTCGATATCCTTATGGAAAAGCGGATCAAGCGAGGAGAAGGAACATGGGAGTTTATGTCTGGGTAGCCCAGGGTAGGGCCGGCGAGATGAAGAAGGGCGAGACGGAAGCCGTCAACGAGGCGGCCGTCCGCACGCAGCTCCGCAGGCAGGGCCTCAAGCCAACGAGGGTGAAGGAGAAACCGAAAGACCTTTTGGAGATGCTCCCGCTGCGGGGTTCCGTCAAGGGGAAGGACGTCGTGATCTTCTCCCGCCAGTTCTCCACGATGATCAGCGCGGGCCTGCCCCTCATCCAGTGCCTGGACATCCTGGCGAGCCAGGAGCAGAATAAATCCTTTGCCCGCATCATCCGGAACATCAAGGAGGACATCGAGGGTGGCTCCACCCTCACCGATGCCCTGAAGAAGTACCCCAAGGTGTTCGACGACCTGTTCATCAACATGATCGCCGCGGGCGAAGCCGGCGGCATCCTGGACACGATCCTGAACCGACTGGCCACGTACCTGGAAAAGGCCATGAAGCTGAAGCGGAAGGTCAAGGGGGCCATGACGTACCCGGCCGTCGTCCTTTTCGTGTCGTTTGCCGTCATCACCCTGCTGCTCGTCAAGGTCGTGCCCGTCTTCCAGAGCATCTTCGCGGGCATGGGCCGGGAGCTTCCGCTCCTGACGCAGTCCCTCATCGACCTGAGCAGCTTCGTCACGGACAATGCCCTCTACATCGTCGGCGCACTCGTCGTCGCCATCGTGGCCCTGGTCAAGTTCTACCAGACCGACAAGGGCCGCTACCTGTTCGACCGCATGATTCTCAAGCCTCCCGTGATCGGGCCCCTGATGAGGAAGGTCGCCATCACGAAATTCACGCGGACCCTTTCCACCATGATCTCCAGCGGCGTGCCCATTCTCGACGGGCTCGAGATCGTGAGCCGTACGGCCGGCAACAAGATCGTCGAGCGGGCCCTCATGGAGACCCGGAAGAACATCAGCGAGGGAAAGACGATCGCCGAGCCCCTGGCGGCCACGTCCGTCTTCCCGCCCATGGTCGTCCAAATGATCGCCGTCGGCGAGGCGACGGGGTCGCTCGACTCCATGCTCACCAAGATCGCCGACTTCTACGACGACGAGGTGGAGACGGCCGTGAACGCCATGACGTCCATGCTCGAGCCCCTGCTCATGGTTTTCCTCGGCGGCGTTGTCGGCGGGATGATCGTGGCGATGTACTTGCCGATATTCCAGATCGGCTCGATCGTCGGCTAGACAGGCCGGATTATAACCGCCCGTCTGCGGCCTGTGAAGATCCCTTCCTCTGTTCTCCTCCCCTGGCGGGAGGAGGAAGTGGAGGAGGGGGAACATTCCCCCTCACCTCAATCCCGTTCGACGCGCTCACGGCCCTGAGCCTGTCGAAGGGCTCTCCCGCGGAGGGGAGAGGAAGACCGAGGAAGAGGTTAGCTAGAAGCCTCAGTCCTCGGGATCTCGGCTGCCTTGCATCCCGGCATTTCTAACCGGCCTGGAAGAAGAATCCGGCAAGCGAAAGAAAAGCCCCGGACTCCGGAAGGAGACGGGGCTTTCTGCTGGGCAAAAAAATGGTCGGGATGGCGCGATTCGAACGCGCGACTCCTGCGTCCCGAACGCAGTGCCCTACCAGGCTGGGCCACATCCCGACGCCGCAAAGATATATAATTTGTCTTTAAAAGTCCATGTTTTTTTGCTACTAGACCATCCAGGGACCGGTGAGAAGGCTTGCAGAAATGCGTTTCGCTGATTACAGTGAGATTGGGGTCCGATCGTTGACCGGAACGACCTGCAAGAGGGAAAATGTCGTGATCATCTACGATCTCCGATGTGAGAAGAAGCACAAATTCGAGGGCTGGTTCAAGGACCTGGCCGCCTTCGAGGAGCAGAAGGCCGGAAAACTCATCACCTGTCCGCTCTGCGGGAGCTCGGACGTGGAGATGGTGCCTTCCTCGATCGCCGTCATGGGAAGGAGCCGCGAACTAAAGGAGCGAAAGGCAACCCTGGCCGACGTCTCCCCGATGAAGATGCTGGAGATGGTCAATGACTTCGTGGCGAAACATTTTGACGACGTGGGCGAACGGTTCGCAGAGGTGGCCCTGAAGATCCACCGCGGGGAGGAAGAGAAGCGGAACATCCGGGGGGTCACGACCGAAAAGGAAGAGGAGACGCTGCGCGAAGAGGGCGTGGAGTTCATGAAGATTCCGGCGCCCAAGTTCGACAGCTAGCGCCGCTTCGCGGCGGCCCCTTGCGGGGCTGAAGTTGAGAAGCTGAGAAGTTTTGAAGTTTGGAGAAGCCGAGAGTCAAACTCACGATTCCCTTTTTTCCGAGCTTCTTAACTTCATAACTTCCTAACTTCACTTGTTCATGGCGGGGCCAACCGATGATGCACGACCGGGGTCGGTGACGATCGACCCCTTTTTTCGTAGAGGGGGGACATGAAAGGACGATTCGCAGGAGTTCTCGAAACGATCGGCAACACGCCGCTCGTAGAGATCCGCAAGCTGAACCCCAACCCGAAGGTCAAGATCTACGCGAAGCTCGAGAGCTTCAATCCCGGCGGGTCCGTGAAGGACCGCCCGGCCCTGTACATGATCGAGAAGGCCGAGGAGCGGGGCGAGCTCACCCGCGACAAGGTCATCCTCGAGGCAACGAGCGGTAACACGGGGATCGGCCTGGCCATGGTGGCCGCCGCGAAGGGCTACCGCCTCTGCCTCACCCTGTCCGAATCGGCCAGCGAGGAGCGCAAGAAGATCCTCAAGGCCCTCGGTGCGGAGCTGCGCTTCACGCCCGCCGCCCTCGGAACCGACGGTGCCATCGAGGAGGCCTATGAGCTCATGCGCGCCGATCCCGGGAAGTACTTCCTGGTCGACCAGTTCAACAACCCCGACAACTTCGCCGCCCACTACCACGGCACCGCCGTGGAGATCTGGGAGCAGACCGAGGGCCGGGTCACGATGTTCGTGGCGGCTCTCGGCACCTCCGGAACGGCCATGGGGTGCGCCATGCGCCTCAAGGAATACAACCCCGCGATCCGGGTCGTCGGCGTCGAACCCTACATGGGCCACAAGATCCAGGGCCTGAAGAACATGAAAGAGTCCTACCGTCCGGGGATCTTCGACCGGGGCCGTCTCGACGAGACGGTAAACATTCTCGACGAGGACGCCTACGAGATGGCCCGCAGGCTGCTGCGCGAAGAGGGCATCTTCGCCGGGATGAGCTGCGGGGCGGCCATGCACGTGGCCGTCGAGAAGGCGAGGGAGCTCGACGAGGGGCTCATCGTCGTCGTCCTCCCCGACAGCGCCGAGCGCTACCTCTCGACGGAGCTCTTCGCCGACAAGGAAAAGTCGACGCTTCGCTTCTACAACGTCCGCACGAAGCAAAAGGAGTTCTTTCAGCCCCTGCGCGCCGACGAGGTGCGGATGACCTCCTCGGGCCCATCGATCCACCTCGTGCCGCACCTGGGCAGCTACCGGCGCTTCGTCGTTTCGGACCTGATCGTCCGGTACCTGGGGTTCAAGGGTTACAAGGTCCGGCACACGACCAACATCGTCGACCTGACGGACAAGACGATTGCCGAGGCCGAGCGTGCGGGCCTGGAACACGGCGAGTTCACGAAGCGGGCCTTCGGCGAGTTCCTCCGCGAAGCCGCGACGCTCCGGATCGGCGGCGATGCGGCCTACCCGAGCGCGCAGGAGCACGTGGAGGCGATGCTCGGCCTCGTGGAGAAGCTGGTCGAGAAGGGCTACGCCTACGAGAAGCTGCGCTCCGTCTACTTCGACATCTCGAAGCTCGATGACTACGGCGGGCTCTCCAACGTGGATCTCGGCAAGATGAAGTCGGGCAAGACCCTGGAGCTCGACGAGTACGAGAAGGACAGCCCCGTCGACTTCACGCTGCTGAAGCGCTCGACGCTCGCGGAGCTCAAGAAGGGGATCTACTACAAAACCCGCTGGGGCAACGTGCGTCCGAGCTGGCATCTGGCCTGCGCGGCCCTGTCCATGAAGATGCTCGGCGACACCTTCGATATCCATGCCAGCGGCTCGGACATCGTCTTCCCGCACTGCGAGAACGTCCTGGCCATCGGGAAGGCCCTCTCGGGCAAGCCCCCCGCGAACTACTGGATCAACACGGATCTCGTGATGGTCGAGGGCAAGAAGATGTCGCGCTCGCTCGGCAACATCCTGACCGTGGAAGAACTCGTCCGGCAGGGATACCGGGGCAGCGAGATCCGCTACTTCCTGCTGTCGTCGCACTACCGCAAACCGCTCAACTTCTCGCCCGGCGCCATGGAAACGGCGAAGAACACCGTCGAGAAGCTCAACGAGTTCATCCAGCGGCTCATTCACTTCACGCCGGGCGCAGGGTGCCCAGATACGGACCAGCTCGTCTACGACCTGCGGCACGGGTTTGCCGAGGCGATGGACGACGATCTGAACATCTCGGCGGCGCTGGCCGTCCTGTTCGGGTTCGTCAAACGGGTAAGCGCGCCTCTGGCCCGCAATGCCTTCAGCGAGAAAGAGCGCGACAAGATCCTCGAGGCCATCCGGTCGATCGATTCGGTGTTGGCCGTCATGGACTTCGAGGCGGAGAGGCTCAACGACGAGGCGCAGCGCCTCATCGATGTGCGTAACGAGTACAGGCGGAATCGGAAGTGGAAAGAGGCCGACGAGATCCGTGACCGATTGCTCGCGTTGGGGGTGGAGGTGAAGGACACGCCCACGGGGACGACGTGGAAGAAGAAGTGAGGCTGGTGACCGGGGGATTAGATAACAGAAGGTAAGAAGGTAAGAGGGTAAGAACGTTGGACAAGCCTGCTGCCAATGCACGCTATCCGATTCTCCAACCTTCTCACTTTCCCCCCACTCTTACCCTCTCATGCGGGGACTTGTATACATGCAGGATGAAGAATCCTTCTTCCTTCAGGTCAAAGAGAGCCGGGTTCGTGCCCGGCTTTTCTATTGTCAGGACGGAGCCATTTCATTACAATAGAAAGTCTGAAGAGAGAACCGGGGCAATGAGACGGTTCGTATCGCTCGGGCAAAGGAGGCCTCAGCCATGGCAGACGAGGAGAAGAAACAGGGCGCCGATGCATGGGATGCCACACAATGGCATGTAGTGGAGAAGGGGGAAACGCTGTCGAAGATCTCCAAAAAATACTACGGGGACCCCAACCTGTACATGAAGATCTTCGAGGCGAACAGGGACGTTCTCAAGAACCCCGATCTGATCAAAATCGGCCAGAAACTGCGCATTCCCTGATGAAAAGGAGGAACGGAGATGAAGTCGAAGAGATACTGGGTACCCATCCTGCTGGTGGTGTTCGGGCTGTTCGTCGTGTCCTGCGGCTCGGCAAACAAGGAAGCGGCGACGGCGGCGATCAAGGCGGCCGAGGAGGCATGGAATGCGGCCAAGGGCGAGGTGGTGAAGTACGTCCCCGACCAGGCCAAGGGGGTGGAGGACGCGATCAAAGCCGCGAAAGGGAGCTTTGAGAAGGGAGACTTCGACGCGGCGCTTGCCGGGGCCAAGGCGATTCCCGACAAGGTGAAACAGCTGGCGGCGGCCGCCGCGGCCAAAAAGGCCGAGTTGGCGAAAAGCTGGGAAGAGATGAGCGGCGGGCTGCCCAAGATGCTCGACGCGATCAAGAGCCGGCTCGACATCCTCTCTCAAAGCAGGAAGCTGCCTGCGGGTCTCGACAAGGCGAAGCTCGAGAACGCCAAGGGCGGCTACGAGGCGGCAGCCAAGATGTGGGAAGACGCGAAGGCGGCCTTCGCGGGCGGCAATGCAGCCGACGCATTGGCCAAGAGCAAGACCGTGAAGGAAAAGGCCGTGGAGGTGATGACGGCTCTCGGTATGCAGGTCCCGGCGGCGGCCGCTCCCGCGCCCGCTCCCAAGGGCTGAGGAGCGATAGAAAAAACGAGTACCAGGCAACAAGGCAGGACGAAATCAGGGACGTTGTTGACTAAGTAGACAAACGCAAGGGTGGGGCTGCTCATTACCCGCCGGTCTTTACCGTTTGTCTACTGAGTCAACAGCGTCCCTGATTTTATCGGCTCTTGGCCACGCCGATTCGGTCGCAGCACCTGAACACGGGGCAGCGGCTGCAGAGGGGCGAGAGGGGCTTGCAGATGTTCTGGCCGTGCATGACGAGGATCGTGTTGATGGCGATCCAGTGCTTCTTCGGGAGCTTGGCCCGCAGGGCCCGTTCCGTTTCGTGGGGCGTCTTCGTCTTCACGTAACCCCAGCGGTTCGTGATGCGGTGGACGTGGGTGTCCACGCAGATACCCGCCTTGTTGTGGGCCAGCGTTACGACAAGGTTTGCCGTTTTTCGACCGACGCCGGGCAGCGTGAGCAGCTCTTCGATCGAGTCGGGCACGCGCGAACCGAACCGTTGGACGAGCTCACCGGCGGCCTTGCGGATGGCCTTGGCCTTCGTGTGGTAGAAGCCCGCGGGGAAAATAACCTTCTCGATCTGTTCCTCCGATAGCCTCGACATCGCCGCAGGCGAATCGGCCAGGGCGAAGAGCCGCTTGGTGGCGGGGCCCGTCACCTCATCCTTGGTCCGGGCGCTGATGATGGTGGAGACGAGGATCTTGAAGGGGTCGACCGCGTCCTCTTCGGCCATGGCCGACACGGGCGGCAGACCGAAGGGTTCGAGTTCCTTCTCGAGCAGCTTCATGACTTTATGAATGTCGGAATCTTTCATGAATGGATTGGCAAAGGGCTTAAGGCAAACGGCTAAAGGCAAATAAAAAAGGCATAAGGCAAAAGAATGGAAGCATTTTCTTTAGCCTTAAGCCTTTAGCCCTGCGCCTTTAGCCAATTAGTTGTATCCTTCTTCGTGTGCCAGCATGTCCAAATGCAACGTCGCCACATCCTCCACGTCGAGGATGGCCTCCTCCCCGACGTTGCGGAAATCCAGGGTCTTGATGTAGCGCTTGCAGACGTCGCAGACGTCGACGCGGTACCGCTCGTCGCCCTCGACGGTGAAGTAGGACAGCGACTGCTGCTCCTCGTTTCCGCAGAAGGGGCACTTCACGCGGCGGAATCGCCACTCGAAGCCGCACTGGCTGCAGAACAGGTGCCGCTTGCCTTCCTTGTCGACGAGGTGACCGATCTTGGGCATCCGCCCGCACACGGGGCAGTAACCTTCATTCCACCCCATCTTCGTGATCCTCCCGCCGTAGAGGTCGGTGACGAATTCGAGGGACGGGCGCAGGCTCTCCTCGACGAAGAACTTGAGCAGGTCGATCGTGTCGTCGTCCGTTTCCTCCGCTTCGGCGTCCTCCCCCGCGGAGGTGAAGGAGTCGTAGACCATCGCCTCGTAGTTGAGCTTTCCCGTCTCGAGGTCCTTCAGGATCTGCTCCGTCTCGGCGGGGTTTCGCTTCTGGCCAATCTCGAGCAGCGCCAGGAAAAACTTCTTCGGCTCGTCGAGGTCGAGCTTTGCCGAGGAGAAATCGACCAGGGGCAGCCCGCCCTGAAGCTTGGCTTCGATGTGGGCCTCGTCGATGGGAAAGATGCTCTTCGCGATCTTTTTCCGGTGCTCTTCGCGGAGAATGAGAATCTCCCCGAGGATGTCCAACAGTTCGCTGTACTGGGGGTTGGTGGTCTTGTGGCGCTCGATGACCTGAAGCGTTTCCCGCAATCCCTTTGTCATTCTCGTAATCTACCTCCTTGATTGGCAGGCGGGCTCGCCCGCTGCCTGCGGGAAGGTTCTCTCGCCCCATCCTTCCCGGCAAATCCGGGTGCTCTATATCGTCTTTCCGATGCGGACGCAAGGGAATCTTTTCTACAGGGGTCGAACCAGAAACCCTTTGAGATACAAGGACATGGGAACGTTCAGGACCTGGGGGTGATCGCGGTCCTGGAACAGGTGCTCCAGCACCTCGACACGGCACCCCCGGTCTGCGGCCGCCTCCAGCAGCGTCATGCGGAGGTCCTCCTGCGAGACGTGATGGGAGCAGGAGAAGACGGCCAGCAGGCCTTCGGGCTTCAGGATTCGCAGGCTCTGCGCAATGAGGTGCCTCATCCCCTTGCGGGCCCCGGCAGCGTTGCGCTTTGCCCTGGCAAAGGGAGGGGGGTCGAGGATGACCAGGTCGTAGCGGTCTTTCATGCCCGGGGCCTCCGTCAGGAAGTCGAAGGCATCGGCCCGCACCGCCTCCCCCGAAACCCCGTTGAGGGCAATGTTTTCCCGGGCAAGCGCCAAAGCTTCCCGGGAGACATCGACGATCCGCACCCGCCCGGCGCCGCGAAGCGCCGCATGGATGCCGAAAGCCCCCGTGTGGGCGAAGACGTCGAGGACGTCGAATCCGGGCTTCACGTGCGAGGCCGTGATCCGTCGGTTCCGGCGCTGGTCGAGGAAAAATCCCGTTTTCTGCCCCTCGCGCAGGTTGACGAGAAACCGTGCGCCCATCTCCTCGATCTCGATCCGCGCGGGGATTTCCCCGTGGGCGACCCGATCCTCCGTGGCGAGTCCCTCGTGGCGCCTGGAAGCCGCGTCGGACTTCTCGTAGATCCCCTTCGGGCGGCGCAGCTCCAGAAGTTCGGGCAGCAGGAGGTCCTTCAGCCGTTCCATTCCCAGCGTGTTGATCTGGACGACGAGGTGCCCCGCGTAGTCGTCGATGACGAGCCCCGGCAGATCGTCGGCCTCGGCATGGACCAGGCGGCAGGCGTTTGTGGTCCCCGCGAGGGACTCCCGCTTCCGGAAGGCCGCCAGCAGGCGCTCGCGGAAGAAGTCCCTGTTGATCTCGGTCCGGGAAAACGATAGAATGCGCACGCTGATTTCGCTGGCGGGGTTCAGGTAGCCC
>CAYZKT010000105.1:0-8887 GCA_964478885.1 uncultured Syntrophaceae bacterium
TTCTCGCCGCCGTACTGGTTCCAGCAGCGGGTCGTGCAGCAGGGGTCGTCGGTCCAAATGCCGTCGACGACGAACCGGTATTCATAGCCTCCAGGTGCAAGATAGAATGTGACGGTCCAGCTCCCGCCCGCCTTTCGGTTGAGCGGCCGGCTGGAGGGGTCCCAGTCGTTGAATGTCCCTGCCACGGCCACCTCTCGCGCGTGGGGTGCGTGAACGGAAAAGGTGACCCGCTTCTTTCCGATCCGCGTTGTCGGCGTGCCGCTCTTGCTGCCACGGGTACGTGCCATCGCACACCTCCTTCTCATTTCATGATAATAACCCGTACCGAAAACTTCAACCGTTTTTGATGCAGGGGCGGCGGCCCGGTCTGTCCGGAACCGAAATAGCGGTTGCCGGGGAAAGGCAAAAAAAGGTAAAGTGCTGTGCGCGGCCGTGCTCCGTCATGACCGGGGCGGTCTGAAAGGAGGGACCCATGACCGAACAGACGCGGAAGAACGTGGAGGCGGCTTTTGTCGGAGAGGCGAAGGCCTACTTTCGGCTCATGGCCTTTGCCGGGAAGGCGGAGGAGGAAGGGTACCCGCAGGTTGCGCGTCTCTTTCGCGCCGTTGCCGCGGCCGAGTCGGTCCATGCGGCGAGCCATTTCGAGCTGCTGGAAAAGGTTCATTCGACCGAAGAAAACCTGAACCTGTCTTTCGACAAGGAGACCTTCGTCAACGAGGTCGCCTACCCGGCATTTCTGAAGCAGGCCTGGGCCGACGAGGACAAGCTTTCCGTCTGGTACTTCACGAAGGCCCGCAATGCCGAAGAGCGCCACGCCCACCTCTACAAGCTGGCCATCGCGGACATGGCGAGCGAGAAGGAAACGAAGTACTTTGTGTGTTCCTACTGCGGGTGGGTCGAAACCGTGACACGGCCGGAGAAGTGCCCCAACTGCGGCCGGGCCCCGCAGCTGTACAGGGAGATTTCCTGACGGGCGGGGTCAAGTCCCCGCGCGTTTTGCCGAGTGGAAGCGGGGAGGCGTCCCGGAGCTTGCAAAAAGCCCCGTCGGCGCTTAAAGTGCCTGTGCGTGTGGAATCCTTGTTTTATGGAGTTGACCAGATAGGCGAAATAGACCAGATTTCCGGAGGTGTTATGTCGATCAATCGCTGGGCGATGAAAGGGCTCATGCTCTTTACGCTGTTTTTCTTCCTGTGTTTCCTGATTCCCGATGAGGTCTTCGCCCGCGCGGGCGGCAGCCGGTCATCCTCGGGAAGCCGCGGCTCGAGGACCTATTCGGCTCCTGCGAGCCCGTCGTCCCCCTCACCGGCCTCGCCGTCGCGTTCGGTCACGTCTCCCACCCCGACGTCGCCCGCGCCGCAGCCCATGCAGCAGCCGAGCATGTGGAGAAGCATTGCCGGCGGCGTCATGGGCGGGCTCATCGGCGGGATGCTCTTCCGCAGCCTGGGGTTTGCCGGCGACGGCACGTCCGGGGGCGGGATCGGCCTGATGGACATCGTCCTGATCGGCGCAATCCTCTACTTCATATACCGGTTCATCAAGAGACGCCGCGAGCAGGAAGCCTCGGCGGGCGCCTACACCCAGGGCGGCTTCGCGGGAACCGCGACGCCGGGCTACACCCCTCCGATGGGCAGCCCCGCGGCCGAGAACAACGATGTGGAGCGCGGGATCTCGCACGTACGCCAGATGGACGCGGGCTTCGACGAGAAGGTGTTCACCGACGCCTGCATGGACGCGTTTTTCCAGGTCCAGGGCGCCTGGGCCAACCGCGACATGTCGACGGTGAAGAACATCCTGACCGACGAGATGTTCGGGGTGCTCTCGGAGGACGCCAGGAAGCTCAAGGCCGAGAAGAAGATCAACCGGCTGGAGAACATCGCCGTGCGCTCCGTCGATATCACCGAGGCCTGGCAGGAATCGGGACAGGATTACATCACGGTGAAGGTCTATGCCAACCTGTTGGACTACACGGTCGACGAGTCGACGAAAGAGGTTCTCTCCGGAAGCAAGACGGAGCCCGTGAAGTTCGAGGAGTACTGGACGTTCACGCGCCCCGTCGGGAAGAACGCCTGGAAACTCTCGGCCATCCAGCAGCCGCAGTGAATAATCGGGGCTCGGGTATAGGGTCTCGGGTCTAGGAAAAACAACAGGGGCCTTGCGATTTTCGCAAGGCCCCTTTCTCATACCCTTTTCCCCCGATACCCGAATCCCGATACCCGATACCCTGTTGCTCAGTGCGTCTGCTTGATGTTGGCCCGGGCCCAGTCGATGAGTTCCTGAATGGGGGTGCCCATGGGGAAGAACTGGACGATGCCGACCTTCTTGAGCCGGGGGATGTCCTCGTAGCTGAGAAACCCTCCCGCCGTCACGCCGATGTCGCGGGCGCCCGCCTTGTCCAGCAGCTGCATCACCCGGCGGATGTCGTCGATCCTGGCGCCGGGAAGCGTCGTGATCCCGATGTGGTCCACGTCCTCCTGGATGGCCGAGGTGACAATGGCCTCCGGCGTCTGGGTTTCCGTGTAAATGATCTCGAAGCCCGACTCCCGGAAGGCCAGGGCAAGTTTCACCACGGAGTTCTCGTACCCTTCCCCGAACTTGGCCATGAGGATCCTGACCCGCTTCTCGTCTTGCATCTGCCCCTCCCTTCGGCCGCGGCGAAAAAGCCGCCCGGTGGGATCCCGGGCACCGTGCCGTTTGGACCGCGCCTGCTGTTTTATAGAAAACCGCACCGGGGGTGTCAAGCAAATTGAACCGCGCCAGCCCCGCCCACGGGTATTCCGGCAACCGGGGCACAAGAGGATTGACTTTCCCCACTCTTCGGCTTATAGGCTTTTTTACCCTTCGGGCCACATCGGTGCCCAGCACCCAATTTGCATTCCTTCTCTCCGGGTAGGTGCCTTCGGCACCGACATCGTTCCCCGGCGGACGCAAGGGTCGACGGCAACAGGGAAGACCTTGCGGGGGTGACCTCATGATCACGGACAGCATCTATCTCAGCGAACTGCTGGACCGTCCCCTCCTGGACAAGAAAGGGGACGCCATCGGGAAGATCCGGGACCTCAGCGTTGCGCCCGGCGATCCCTTCCCCTGCGTGGAGGGCCTCTACGTCAAGACACCCGGAGGGCCGGCGTACATCTCCATGAAGGAGATCACCGTCCTGAACAAGCGGGTGGTCACGATCCGGGGGGACGTGGGGTCCATCACCTATGCCGAGCCCCGCGCGAAGGAGATCCTCATCGCGAAGCACATCCTGGACAAGCAGATCGTCGACGTCAACGGCGTGAAGGTCGTCCGCGTCAACGACGTGCAGCTGGGCCAGGTCAACGACCACTTCGGCGTGCTCGCCATCGACGTGGGTTTCGGGGGGCTCATCCGGCGGCTCGGCTTCGGGAAGGCGCGGAAGGGCTCCCTCATCCCCTGGCGGTACGTGACGACGCTCGAGCCCGGCCTCGACAGGCTCACGTTGACGATGACCCGCAAGAGCCTTGCCGAGATGCACCCCGTCGACATGGCGGAGATCCTTTCCCAGGTCTCGATGCAGGAGAGGACGGCCCTGCTCAGCACCCTCGACGAGGAGACGGCGGGCGACGTCATCGGCGAGCTCGACGACGAGACGGCGGCCAAGATCATCAACGAGATGGAACCCGAGAAGGCCGCAGACGTGCTCGAGCACATGGACCCCGATGAGGCGGCCGACGTCCTGGGCGACCTTCCCGAGAAGAAGGCCGTGGAGCTCCTCAACCGCATGGAGAAGGAAGAGGCCGAGGAGGTCCGGGAACTTCTCGAGCATGACGAGGACACGGCGGGCGGTCTCATGACGACGGATTACATCTGCTTCCCCCCCGACATGACGGCCGAGGAGGTCATGCAGGAGCTGCGGCTCGTGGCGCCCGACATCGAGATGATCTACTACCTCTACGTCGTCGACCGGGAGGAGCGCCTGCTCGGCGTGCTCTCGCTCAAGGACCTGATTCTCGCCCAGCCGAAAGCGTCGCTGGAGAGCATCATGGTGACGAACCCCAAAACCGTCCTGGCCCGGGACGACGAGAAGGAGGTGGCCGAGATGGTCTCGCGCTACAACCTCTACGCGATCCCCGTGGTGGACGAGGAGACGCACCTGCTCGGCATCATCACCGTCGACGACGTGGTGGACATGCTGCTGCCCACGCCGCTGAGGAGGAAGCGCTAGGTCATGCTGAAGTGGCTGCAGAGGATAGACCGGAAGAGCCTGCTGTTCTTCCTCAGCATCATCGGTCCCGGGTTCATCACGGCCAACGTGGACAACGATGCCGCGGGGATCACCACCTACTCCGTGGCGGGTTCCCACTACGGCTATGCCCTGCTGTGGTCCTTCATCCCCATGCTCGCGCTGCTCGTCATCGTGCAGGAGATGGTCGCCCGGCTCGGCGTCGTGACGGGCAAGGGCCTCTCGGACCTCATCCGCGAGGAGTACGGCGTGAAGACCACCGTGCTCGTCATGCTGGCCCTTCTCGTCACCAACCTGGGCACCTGCGCCGCCGAGTTCGCAGGCCTTGCGGCCAGCCTCGAGCTCTTCGGGATCAGCCGGTACTTCTCGGTGCCGCTGGCCTGCGGGGTCATCTGGCTGCTCGTGGTGAGGGGGAACTACAAGACCGTCGAGCGGGTTTTTCTCGGGGCCTGCATCATCTACTTCTCCTACATCCTGTCGGGGTTCATGGCCGGGCCCGACTGGGGGGAGGTCGCACGCCACACCGTCTGGCCGACATTCCACATGGATGCCGCCTTCATCGGGGTTCTCGTCGGCATGGTGGGGACGACCATCTCGCCGTGGATGCAGTTCTACCAGCAGGCCTCCATCGTGGAGAAGAACGTCCGCATCGAGGACTACCGGTTCGTCCGCTGGGACGTGATCCTCGGCTGCGTCATGGCCTCCACGGTGGCCTTCTTCATCGTCATGGCCTGCGGGGCCACGCTGTTCAAGAGCGGGATCGTCATCGGGACGGCCGAGGACGCCGCCATGGCCCTCACGCCCCTGGCCGGCGAGTTCGCCAAGATCCTCTTTGCCGTGGGCCTCGTCAACGCCTCGCTCTTCGCGGCGACGATCCTGCCCCTCTCGACGACCTACACGATCTGCGAAGGCATGGGGTGGGAGTCGGGCGTCAGCAAGGAATTCAGCGAGGCGCCGCAGTTCATGGGGCTCTACACGGGCCTGATCCTCTTCAGCGGCGGCCTGATCCTCATCCCCGGGGCCCCGCTCATCCGGATCATGCTCGTCTCGCAGATCGTCAACGGGATCCTGCTGCCCTTTGTCCTCATCTTCATCCTGCTGCTGATCAACAAGAAGGACCTCATGGGCGCCTACGTGAACGGCCGCCTCAACAACTGTGTCTCCTGGGGCTCCGTCGTGATCCTCATCGGCCTGAGCATCGCGCTGATCTACCTGGCCGCCGCACAGATGCTGGCCGGCTGAACTCCGTCTGTCCCGTCCATTCGGTCCGGCTACCTTTTTGCTTTCCCCTTCACCCGCCGGGATATAAAATCTGAATCATGGAACGGGAAAAGAAACTCCTCCTGATCCTCGCCTTCAATGTGACCCTCATGGTCCTGGAGCTGGCCGGCGGGCTCGTCAGCCGCAGTCTCGCCCTGCTCAGCGATGCAGGGCACATGCTGACGGACTCGCTTGCCGTCTTCCTGAGCTACCTCGCCATCCGGTGGGCCCGCCTGCCCGCCACGCACCGAAAGACCTTCGGCTACCACCGGGCGGAAATTCTCGTGGCGCTGGCCAACGGGGTGGCGCTCCTCGCCATTGCCTGCTACATCTTCTACGAGGCGGTCCTGCGCTTTTTCAACCCGCAGGAGATCCGGACGGGCATCCTCCTGGCCGTCGCCGCCGTCGGATTTGCGGGCAATCTCTTCGGGCTTCTCATTTTGCGCGGCGAGAGCCACGACAACCTCAATGTCCGCAGCGCCTTCTTCCACATCCTGGCCGACACGCTGTCCTCCGTGGGCGTCATCGCCGGCGGCGTCGTCATCTGGGCGACGGCCTGGTACTGGGTCGACTCGCTCATCGGGGTACTCATCGGCGGGATCGTGCTGCGCGGGGCCGTCGATCTCGTCCTCGAGGCGGGGGAGATCCTGCTGGAGGCTACCCCGCGCGACATCGACATGGCCGCACTGAGGGAGGAAATCGAGAGGGTCCCCGGCGTGAAGGGGGTGCACGACATCCACATCTGGACGATCGGTTCGGGCCGGAGGGCCTTGAGCGCGCACGTGCTGACGGACGACATCCCCACCCGGCAGGGCCAGGAGATCGCCTGCCGCATCCGCGCCGTGCTGGCCGGGACGTTTTCCATCACCCACACGACGCTCGAGATGGAGTGCGACAGCTGCCTGAGTCCGAGCTGCGAGTACGTGCCGAAAAAGGAGGACCTGAGCGTTTGACCCGCCCCGCCGCCTCGCTCAAGCGGGGCAGATCAGTTCCGCGCATGCGCCGACGGACGGGACGTCACCCGCGAAGACTGCCCGCATATCCTTCCGAATGTTCCTGATGAGGCCGGAAAGAACCTTCCGGGGGCCGATTTCGAGAACGGTGTCGATGCCCATCCGCGCCATCCGCTCGATCGTTTCCTGCCAGCGGACCGGCGAGACGATCTGCCGTGCCAGGAGGTCCGCTGCATTGCCCCGTGAGTAGAAGACGTCGGGGTCGCAGTTCGGCACGACCGGCCTTTCGAAGTGTCTGAAGGCAGCCTTCTCCAGGTCCGTCCGAAACCGACCGGCGGCGCCGGCGAGCAGGCGGCTATGGCACGGCACGCTGATCGGCAGGCGAACAACGAGCCTCGCCCCGGTTTCCCTTGCCCGCTCCATGAGCCGCTCGACGGCGCGGACGTGCCCGGAGGCCACGGCCTGGTTCGGCGCATTGATGTTTGCCACGTCGACGGGCTCCCCTTCCCGGGAGGCGTCTCCGACGAGGCCCCTCATCTGCTCGAGCGTGAGGCCCACGACGGCCGCCATGGCCCCGAACCCCGGGGGGGCCGCCTCCTCGTGGTGCCTTGCCCGCGATCGCACGAGCCGCAGGACGTCTTCGAGGCCGAGGGCGCCGGCGGCATAGATGGCGCTGTACTCGCCCAGGCTGTGACCCGCAATCGCCGCCGGGGTAAAGCCGTAGCGCTTCCGGAGCGTCTCGTACGCTGCGATCTCGAAGACGAGAACGGCAAGCTGGGTGTTGACGGTCTGGTCGAGGCGATCCTTCGGGCCCTTGAGGCAGAGGGAGAGGATGTCATCGCCCAGGATGTCGCCGGCCCGGGCGAAAACGCTACGGAACGTTGCGTCCTGCTCGCACAGATCCGACCCCATGCCCACGAACTGGGAGCCCTGCCCCGGGAAAACGAGACCGATCTTGCCCATTTTCTTTTCTCCTTTGCGTCCGCGCTGTCCTGACGTCGGCAGGCGACAATGGTGGCTGCCGTATCTGGTCGCGAAGTTGGGAAGTTATGAAGTTGGGAAGCTTGGAGAATTTGCGGGCGGCGATTCAGCGGGGGATCATCCAAGCTTCTAAACTTCCCAGCTTCACAGCTTCCGCGTTTCTTAGCCTTCGAGCACATAGGTCCCCGGCGCCCTCTCGAGGGGAGGGTGCCTCGGGGAGCCCATCGCGGGTGGATCGCCGGGGGAGAGGCTCCGGGCGGCGAGCCACTGCGCCCAGTCGTCCCACCAGGAGCCGCGACGCTCCTCCTGGCGGCTCAGCCATCGATCCGAATCCGCCTCGCCCCGAGCCTCGCCGGCCCAGTATTTCCTTCTTGACATCTCCGATGGAGGGTTCACGATTCCCGTGATGTGCCCCTCGCTGGAGAGGACGTAGCGGACCGGGCTTGCGACCTTGTCGCAGACCTTGAACGTGCTCCTCCAGGGGCAGATGTGGTCGATCTGCGCCCCCACCGCGTAGAGGGGCTGCATGATCCGCTCCAGGTCGATGGGCCGTCCTCCGAGGGTCAGGGCGTCTTTTCGAACGAGCCGGTTGTTCAGGTAGAACTCGCGCAGGTAGAACGAGCCCATCGCGGCCGGCAGGCGCGTGCTGTCGCTGTTCCAGAACAGCAGGTCCGACTTGGGCGGGGGCATGCCGTAGAGGAGGCTGTTCGTGAAGTTTCGCCAGATCAGGCTGTCGGAGCCGAGGAGGCGGAAGGCCAGCTCGATGGTTTTTTCACTCAGGTAGCCCTGGGCCTGCATGATCGCCTCGAGCCATTCGACGGATTTTCGCGTCACGAAAAACCCGATGTCGCCGGGTTCGGAGAAGTCAACCAGGGTTGAGAACAGGGACCAATCTGCCACAGGGAAGGGCTGCGCCCTCCGGGGCGGCACCCGGTTGAGCCAGGCCATGAGGGCCGAGAGGGCCGTCCCCCCGATACAGTATCCCGCTGCGTGGACCGGCGCGCCTCGGCAGACGGCGCTTGCGACCCGGATCGCCTGCAGGGCGCCGCGCAGCATGTAGTCGTCGAAGGTCACGTCGCGCATGCCGGCATCGGGGTTTTTCCAGCTGATCATGAAGACGGTGAACCCCCTGTCGCGCAGGTAACGGACAAAGCTCATCGGTGCCGTCAGATCGAAGATGTAGAACTTGTTGATCCATGGCTGGATGAACACCACGGGGACGGGGTAGGTCGCGCATGTCGCCGGCTCGTACTGGATCAGTTCCATCAGGTCGTTGCGGAAGATGACCGCGCCGGGGGTCGTGGCGATGTCGCGGCCGACCCGGAAGGCCCCTGTGTCCGCCATCCGCATCAGGGGGTGTCCTTCGAGGAGGTCCTCCGCGAAGGATTGAAGCCCCCGGGCGAGGCTCTCGCCGTTGGATTCCAGGAACCGATTGACGGCGGAGAAGTTCGTCCAGAAGTAATTCGAGGGCGACAGGCCGTTGATGACC
>CAYZKT010000106.1:0-8802 GCA_964478885.1 uncultured Syntrophaceae bacterium
TACGACGCGATCATCCTCGAAAAGGACAAGTACCCCGTCGTCCTCGAGGACCCCTGCACGGGCTGCAATGCCTGTGAGAAGCGCTGCCCCACGAAGCCCAAATCCATCGTCACGCACTACGACAAGGTGAAGCGGATCCCGCCGCCGGAGAAGCGCATCGCCCTTCGTCGCGAGGAGGAGGACGGACGGGGTCACGGGCGCGAGGAGGGGTTCACGGACTGGCTGAAGAAGCGGGTGAACAAACTCGGGGAGCACTACGGGATCATTAAAGAGGAAGAGGAAGAATGACATGAAGAGGAAGTTTTGAAGCTGGGAAGTTGGGAAGCTTGGAAAAGCCGACGGATGATTCGTTATTCGCTGCTCCTCCTAACTTCATAACTTCGTAACTTCCGTCACGCAAGAGCAACCGAAGCATGCAGAACATGATAAATCAGAAGAAGACAGTGCTTGTGGTAGGCGGCGGGGTGGCCGGGGTTTCGGCAGCCCTCGACCTGGCCGGCAACGGCCACCGGGTGCACCTCGTCGAGAGGGGCCACGACCTGGGTGGCCAGGTTGCGAAGCTCGACAAGTTCTACCCGACGGACCACTGCGCCTTCTGCCCCCTCTGGACGGAGATCCGCCGTTGCAAGGAGAACGAGGCGATTGCCGTCTACCCGCTCTCCCGCGTGGAGACCCTCGATCCCCAGGCCGGGGGACACCGGGCGATCGTCGTCAAGTCGGCGCCCATCGTCGACCCGGCGCTGTGCATAAACTGCGGCCGCTGTGAAACCGCATGCCCGAAGGGAGTCGCGAAGCCGATCTGGGAGCACGCCTACCCGCCCGTCCACGTCATCGAAGGGAATCGCTGCGGGGACTGCCGCGCCTGCGTGGCGGTCTGCCCCGTGAAGGCCATCGCCTTCGACCGGGAAGAACAGCGCATCCCGCTGGACGTGGACGAGGTCATCTGGGCGGCGGGCTTCGACGAAGTGAGCCTCGCCCCGATGAAGGAATACGGATGGGGGACGCACCCGGACATCCTCACGTCTCTCGAGTTCGAGGCCTGGAAGGCCGAGGCGGGAGAAAACCGGGGGAAGATCATCCGGCGCTCCGACCGGTCCGTGCCCCGGAGCATCCTCTTCGTGCAGTGCGCGGGCGCGCGGGACCTGAGGCTTCTGCCCCACTGCTCTGCCGTCTGCTGCATGCACGCGCTCAAGCAGGCCCAGTGGGTCAAGCGAAGAAACCCGGACATCGACTGCGTCATTCTCTACACGGACCTGCGAACCGTGGGAAGGGACTACTACGAGTACTCCCTCCGCGATTTCAACGGCAACGGCGTCCGGCTCGTCCGGGGGCGCTCCTCGCTCATCACCCCCCTGCCCGGCGGCAACGGGATCGCCGTGAAGTACGAGGACACGATCACGGGAAAGCGCGAGATCCGGCAGTTCGACATGGTCGTCCTCAACGGGAACCTGCAGTCCTCCCTCGCGTCGAAGCCGGAGCCGAAGGCGCGGCCGGAGCTGAGCGGCGAGGGGTTCGTGACAGCGGCGTCCGTCTCCTGCGGGTTCGTCATGGAGCCGGCGGATGTGACGGAATCGGCGATCCAGGCGGCATCGGCGGCACTCAGAACGATTACGGACAAGAACTGAAATGGCAAAGATCGGCGTCATTCTCTGCAACTGTTTCGGCGAGATCGGCAGCACCGTCAACCTGGAGTCCATCCGGGAACGGCTGGCGTCCGACCCCTCCGTGGACTTCGTTACCATCCGGGAGTCCCTCTGCCAGCCGGGCGATGCGTCCGCGGTGCATGCCCTGGTCCGCGAGCGCGGGATCGGGAAGGTGCTACTCGGCGCCTGCTCGCCCTACGGCAGGATGGAGGTTGTGCGCCTCGGTCTCGCGAAGGAGGGCATCGACGTCAGGACGGTGCGCGCCGTGGACCTGCGCGAGGGCTGCGCCTGGATCCACGGGAAAGACCCCGGGGCCGCGACGCGCAAGGCGGCTAACCAGCTGGACATGGAACTTGCCCTCCTGCAGAACATGCAGGATTCGAAGGACATCGACATCCGCGTGCGGCGCGAGGCGCTGGTGATCGGCGCGGGGCCCGCGGGCCTCTCGGCCGCCTGCGGCCTGGCCCGCATGGGAATCCGGGTGCACCTCGTCGACCGCGGGACGGCCCCCGGCGGCCTCCTCAACGTGGTGACGAAGGTCTACCCGACGGAACGGTCCGGACCGGAGAAGATCAAGTCCCTCGTCGAGATGACGGGCAACAGCCCGCTCATCCGTTTTTACGGGAAGACGAAGGTTGCCTCGGTGAAGGGATATGCCGGCGATTTCAAGGCAGCCCTGGCAGGACCGGACGGCAGCACAGCCCTGCGCGTGGGGGCCGTCGTGCTCGCCACGGGGGCGCGCCTGCTGTTCCCCCAGGGACTCTACGGCTACGGGAAGACGAAAAACGTGATCACCCAGATGGAGATGGAGAGGCAGTTCGCGACGGGGAACGTCGCCTGCAAGACGGCCGTCTTCATCCAGTGCGTCGGCGCCCGCTGCGCCGAGCGGCCCTACTGCTCGACCATCTGCTGCCCGATGTCACTGAAGAACGCCATGCGGATTCTCGACGAGGTGCCCGGTTCGAAGGCCGTCATCCTGCACCGCGACATCATGACACCGGGAAGCGTCCTGGAGGCCTTTTACCGCAAGGCCCTGCAAAGGGGCGTCCAGTTCATCCGCTTCGATGCGGACAGGCCCCCGCAGGTCAGGGGCGACGGGCAGGTGAGCGGCGTCGAGGTCTTCGACGTCCTGAGCGGGGTCACCCGTTCGATCGAGACGGACCTGCTCGTCCTGAGCACGCCGCTGGTGGCCGACCCCGAGAGCGCGGCGCTCGCCCGCATGCTCGAGATCCCCGTGGACAAGCACGGCTTCATCGCCGAGGTCTACCCGGTGCACCCCGTGGAGACGCGAAACGACGGCGTCTTCATCTGCGGGACCGCCCGTTGGCCCGTCTCATCGGACCAGGCCATCGCGCAGGGCGAGGCGGCAGCCGTGAAGGCGGCCTCCTTCCTCGCGCGGGAAACGGTCTCGGCTCTCACCATGAGCCGGGTTCCCGGTAACAAGCTCGGGCATGCGGCGGCCAACGCCGATGCCTGCACGGGCTGCGGCAACTGTGTTGCCGTCTGCCCCTACGGGGCCTGCAAGCTGCAGCGAACGGGGCAGCGCTCCGTGAGCCGCGTGATCAAGGTCCGCTGCAAGGCCTGCGGAAGCTGCGCGGCGGTCTGCCCCAACGGGGCGATGCAGATCCCCGAACAGAACTACCGTGTCACGGGGGCCATGATCCGCCGGGCCTTCCGGGAGGTGCGCTGACATGACCTCCGCAGCAGCCAGCACGAACATTCTCGTCTTCGCCTGCCGCTGGTGCGGCCTCATCGGGGCCGACGGCGCCGGGCGCAGGCGCACGGAACTGCCCGCGTCCTTCCGGGTCATCCCCGTGGAGTGCGCGGGGTATGTGGAGCCCGATGCGGTGATCCGCGCCTTCGCGAGCGGCGCGGCGGGCGTGGCTGTCCTGGGCTGCCACGTGGGCGGGTGCCGGTTCAACGACGCCAACCACCCTGCCCTCAAGCGTCTGGAGCTGCTCAAGACGCTCCTCGACGCGACGGGCATCGGCGGCAACCGGCTGCTGCTCGGGTTCGGCACGGCGCATGAGTACCACCAGTGGGCCGACACGATCCGGGACTTCCACAAACACGTGGAGGGACTGCCCTCGATGAAGTCGTGGCTGCCGCACGGACGACAAGGCTGATTCGTTAAGCCGTTGAATAGAATGACCTCGCAGTGCGCTGCAAGGCATCGATAGCCAATCCGGACTTGATCCGGAATCCAGTCATCTGATGGATTCCCGCTTTCGCGGGAATGACATATTCGGATGATCAACTTCGTTGGAAGACACATGCTGGAACAGGTCAAACAGAAAGCAAAAGCAATCCTCGAGAAAAAGGAAGCCGATGGCGTCCTGGGTCTGCGGAAGGGCCCCTTCGACGTGATTCACCCGCACGTTTTCACAACGCCGGCGGAACTGGACGCCCTTGTCCTCGAGCCCAAGTGGCTCTTCGCCAAGATGGCCCGGTCGATTCTCCGCGACAGGTCGGCAGCGTACCGCCTGGCCGCCGTCGTCCGGGGCTGCGACGAAAGGGCCGTCGTGGAGCTTGTCAAGCGCAGCCAGATCGACCGCGAGCGGCTTCTCACCATCGGCTATGCCTGCGGCGCCGAACAGGCGAAGGCGTGCCTCTGCAGCCGCCCCTACCCCGAGAAGCTCGACGCGGGAGAAGCCGTGGCGGGCGTGGACCCCTTCGCGGACGAGCGGGTGAAGGCCTTCCTGGAGGGCGATCCGGCCCTCCGGATGGAGAGGTGGGCGGACCAGCTCAGGCGCTGCATCAAGTGCTACGGCTGCCGCAACGCCTGCCCCATCTGCATCTGCGTGCCCTGCAAGCTCGAGGACGACGTATGGGTCGAGCGCGGCGTCATCCCGGCCGAGATGGTCTCCTTCCACCTCATCCGGGCGTTCCACCTCTCGGATACGTGCGTTGCCTGCGGGGCCTGCCAGGAGGCCTGCCCGGTGGGCATCCCGCTCATGACGCTCCAGCTCTCGATGCGGGCGGCGCTGAAGAAGAACTACAACTACGAGGCGGGGCTCGACGCGGACCGCAAGTCCCCCGTCCTCTTCGACTTCATCCAGGAACCCCGTCCGGGGCAGAACGTGCCCGACTGGGTCGACAGCACGGGAAAGAAGCCATGAACCCCGAATTCATCCGAACCATATGCCCCTACTGCGGCACCGGATGCGGCATTGTCCTGAAGATCGAGGACGGGCGCGCCGCCGCTTCGTACCCGGACCGGGAAAACCCGGTGAGCCGCGGATCGCTCTGCGTGAAGGGCTGGTTTTCCCACGAGTTCGTCCATCACCCCGAGCGGCTGACGGCCCCGCTCCTGCGCAAGGGCGACGCCTTCGTGGAGATCTCCTGGGAGGAGGCCATCGAACTGGCGGCTCGCAAGCTCCGGGAAACCGCCGACAAGTACGGCCACGACAGCGTGGGCGGTCTTTCGTCGGCAAAGTGCACCAACGAGGAGAACTACCTCTTCCAGAAGCTCATCCGGACGGCCTTCCGGACCAACAACGTGGATCACTGCGCGAGGCTCTGCCACGCGGCCACCACGGTGGGGATGCTCCAGACCCTCGGCAGCGGCGCCATGACGAACTCCATCTCGGACCTGGCCGGCGAGGACTGCATCCTCTTCATCGGCTCCAACGCCGCCGAGAGCCATCCCGTCCTCATGGGCGAGGTCTACAAGGCCCTCGACCGGGGGGCAAAGATGTTCGTCATCGACCCGAGGGAGACGCCGGTGGCGCGCAACGCCCGCAAGCTACTGCGGCTCAACCCGGGCACGGACATCCCCCTGCTGGCCGGGATGATGCGCCACATCGTCGACAGCGGCATCCACGCCAGTGACTTCATCGAGAAGCGGACGGAGAACTTCGAGGCCCTCCGGACGTTCCTCCAGGCCTGGCCCCTGGACAAGGTCGCAAGCGAGACCGGCATCGACGAGGCGACGATCCGCGAGGTGGCCGAGGCGTACGCGAAGGCCGAAAACGCCGCCATTGTCTACTGCATGGGCATCACGCAGCACGCCTGCGGCGTGGCCAACGTGATCGCCATCTGCGACCTGGCCATGCTCTGTGGCCAGGTAGGGAAACCCTTCTCCGGGATCTACCCGCTGCGCGGCCAGAACAACGTGCAGGGCGCCTGCGACATGGGGGCCCTGCCCAACCTCTACCCCGGCTACCAGGGCGTGGCCGACCCGGCCGTGCGCGAGAAGTTCCAGAAGGCCTGGAAGGCGGATCTCTCCGACAAGCCCGGCAAGACCGTGACGGAGCTCATCAACGCCTCCGGTAAGGACATTCGGGCCCTCTACATCATGGCCGAGAACCCCTGCATCAGCGACCCCGACGTGAACCACGTCATGGAGGCCCTGCAGCGGCTCGACTTCCTGATCGTGCAGGACATCTTCCTGACCGAAACGGCGAAGTTCGCTCACCTCGTCCTCCCCGGGGCCTGCTTCGCCGAGAAGACGGGGACCTACACGAACACGGAGCGGCGGTTCCAGCTCCTTCACAAGGCCGTCGACCCGCCCGGGAAGGCCATGGGCGACTTCGAGATCCTGTGCCTGATGGGCAAGACCCTGGGACTCGCCTTCGACTATGCCTCGCCCGCCGAGGTGATGGAGGAGTACGCGGGACTCGTCCCGGCCTACGCGGGGATCTCGTTCGAACGATTGGAACGGGCCGGCCTGCAGTGGCCCTGCCCCGACGAGAAACATCCGGGGACAAGGTTCCTGCACGGCACGACGTTCACCCGGGGACTCGGCCGGTTCGTCATCCCCGACTACACGCCGCCCATGGAAAAGCCCGACGCGGAATACCCCTACTACCTCAACACGGGGCGCGTCTTCGCCCACTACCACACGGGGACGATGACGAGGCGCTCGGCGTTCCTGAACCGCGAGATCGAGGACCCCTACGTGGAGATCCACCCCGACGACGCCGCCGCGCTGGGCGTCGGTCCCGGCGACCGGCTTCGGGTCACGTCGCGCCGCGGCAGCATCGTCACGACCGCCCGGATCTCGGACCGGGTTGCGAAGGGGAGCATCTTCGCCCCCTTCCACTTCACCGAGGCGAGGGCCAACATGCTCACGAACCCGGTGCTCGACCCGGCCTGCAAGACGCCCGAGTACAAGGTGTGCGCGGTGAAAATGGAAAAGGATCATGAAGCCCAGGCGCGATAGGATCGAGGAAGCCAGGAAACTCTCCGGGGCCTCCGGCTGCGTCGAGTGCGGCCGCTGCGTCGCCGCCTGCCCCATGGCGGAGATGTACGCCGACTTCGGCATCGAGATGTCCCCCCGGGGAATCATCAAGAAAACGCTCGTCGGCGACGACGTCGTCGCGGACCGCAACATCTGGTACTGCACGGAGTGCAACAGCGGCACCGACGTCTGCCCCCAAGGGGTGAGCTGCAGGGACCTGATCCGCAAGCTCCGCGAGGCGGCCATCGAGGAGAACGCGGTCGAGAACGCGAAGCGTTGCGAGGCCTGCGGCAGGTTCTTCCTGGCCGTTCCCGTGGAGGGCTTCGTCCAGGGCAGGCTGAAGGCCGAGCCGGCAAACGTCCTGAAGGCCCTCGAGACATGCCCGTCCTGCCGCCGGGAGATTTATTTGCTGCGCAACGCATGAAGAAGTGACAGAAGTGGCAGAAGTGACAAAAAGACGAAGAAACCAAACTGACCGGATAGACGGGACAGACCGAACAGACCGGATAGACTGATACATGGAAGCATCCAGACAGCTCGAACCCCAATTGAAGCTAGAGGATCTCAGGCCCCGCGAGCCGGAGAAGAAGAAGTTCTCCGACTGGTTCATGCCGAGGCGAAACAACACCATCGTCTTCGACCCCGCGAAGTGCACCGGTTGCGGCACCTGCGAAATGATCTGCTCGACCCGCAACGTCGCGAAGGTGGCCCCGGCGTCGGCCAGCGTCAAGGTTCTTTCCGACGAGAAGCTCGGGAAGAACTTCGCCGTCCTCTGCCAGCACTGCCGCAGGCCCCTGTGCCTCGAGGCCTGCCCGACGCGTGCGATCGAAAAGGGCGAAGACGGCATCGTGCGGATCAACGACCTGTTCTGCGTCGACTGCGGCCTCTGCACCATGGCCTGCCCGGAAGCGGCGCCCATCAAGGACCCGGGGACAGGCGAGATCCACAAGTGCGACCTCTGCGAGGGAGACCCGCTGTGCGTGAAGCACTGCCCCGAGGGCGCCCTGGCGACCACCCGCGGCAAGGCCCTGCGGTGGATCAAGGCCGCCCGCTGGAGCGTCCAGGCCCTGTCGTTTCTCTTCCTCGTGATCCTCGTCGTGGGGACCTTCTGCTACTTCCGCGCGGGAACGGTGGAACTGTCCTGCCCCACGGGAACGCTGCAGAACATCGCGTCGTCGGGGACGCTCATCCTCGTGGGCGCCTCGTCGGCCCTGGCCCTGCTCATCCTGACGGTCCTTTTCGGCAGGGTTTTCTGCGGATGGGTCTGCCCCTTCGGGTTCGTCCTCGACCTGGTGGACAAGATCGTCCCGAAGAGGATCGGCTGGCCGGCCTTTCTCAAGAGTCGCATGGCCAAGTACGGCATCCTGGGCGGCGCCGTCGGCAGCAGCGCCGTGCTGGGCTACCAGGCCTTCTGCACCGTCTGCCCCATCGGCACCCTGTGCCGCTCCTACGGGGTCCAGTCGGTCATGCAGAGTGCCGAACTGGCCATCGTACCGGCCCTGGCCGCCACGGAACTGGCCGAGCGCCGGTCCTGGTGCCGCTACCTCTGCCCCGTCGGCGCCACGCTGGGCATCGCCAGCCTGCTGAGGCTCCTCAAGATCGTCATCGGGGCCCGCAAGTGCAAGAAATTCTCCTGCATCCAGTGCGCCGAGGTCTGCCCCGTGGGGATCATCAACGCCGATGAGCTGCGGGAGGGCATCTCCCCGAAGATCCCCATGACGGAGTGCATCATGTGCCTGCGCTGCGTGGACCGCTGCCCCTACAACGCGGCAAAGGTCCGCTTCCGCTGGCAGAAATCGACCCCGGGGGAGGTGAACACATGAGCCTCTACCGGCCCTTCTTCAACGGCAGGATCGGTGTTGTCGATCTGACGACTCGTTCGGTCTACACCCTGGATCTCCCCTGGGAGGTCTGCGAAGACAGCATCGGCGGCGCGTCGTTGAACGCCCGGATCCTCTCGGAGTACGAAAGCGACAG
>CAYZKT010000107.1:0-8743 GCA_964478885.1 uncultured Syntrophaceae bacterium
GCCTGAACTTTCCCTCCTGGCAGGCCTTGTCGAGATCCTTGTTGGTCGCCGAGATGATCCGCACGTCGACGCGGACAGGCTTCGTCTCGCCCAGCCGCGTGAAGGACTTCTCCTCCAGGACGCGCAGGAGCTTCGACTGCATCTGCTGCGGGAACTCCCCGATCTCGTCGAGGAAGAGCGTGCCCCCGTCGGCCTGCTCGAAGAACCCCTGGTAGTCCCGGAGGGCCCCTGTGAAGGCGCCCCTGATGTGGCCGAAAAACTGGCTCTCGAAGAGGGTCTCCGGAATCGAGGAGATGTTCACGGCCACGAAGGGGCCCGCCGGCGAAGGCCCCTCCCGGTGGATCCCCCGGGCGAGGAGTTCCTTTCCCGTCCCGGACTCGCCCGTGATCAGGATGGGGTTGCCCCCCTTGGCCATGATCTGGGCATAGGAGAGCAGCGCCCGGATCTGCGGCGACTCGGTCACGACCGCCGAGAACCCCTCGGGCTGTTTGGAGTCGCGCGCCTGCCGGGCCAGGTTCATCCCCGCCATGAGGCCCTTGCGCTCGTAGGCCCGTTCGAGGACCCGCATGAGGTGCTCGTTTTCGACGGGCTTGACGAGGTAATCGTAGGCGCCCAGGCGGATGGCCTTCACGGCCTGCGAGACGACGTCGACGGCGGTGATGATGATGAACTCCGTGTAGGGTTTGAAGGGCTTGGCCGACTCGAGCACCTGGATGCCGTCGACCTCCGGCATGAGGAGGTCGAGCAGCACGATGTCGTAGTCCCCCTCCTTGATCCGCCGGATGGCTTCCCTGCCGCTGTCGCAGGTCTCCACGTTCTTGATGCCCTGCCATCGCAGGAGCCGCTTCATGGACGACAGGGTCACGTCCTCGTCGTCGACGACAAGAATCTTCATGCTTCACTCGTCCGTTTCGTTATTTCGTTCTTTTCGTTTGTTTCGTTCCCGATACCCTTCATCCTCTGCCCTGAACCCGAAACCCCGGCCCCTCTCTTCTTTGTACCTCGGTCCTCGTTCCTCGGACCTCGAAACTGCTTTGAGCCGCGCCGCGGCTAAAAGCGCTGTCTCGTCAGCCCGTCGAGGACCTCCTTGAGTTTCCGTACATCCTGCGCACCCTTGAGGTGGATGTCGGGTTTCTCCCCGCCCGGACCCGCGAAATCCCGCTCTGCCCCACCCCACGCAATCGTCGTGACGAGCGGGTGTCTTTCGCGGATGACCTGCAGGAACCGCCCGGCATCGAGACCGGCCTTCGGCGCCGTCATGAGGACCACGTCCACCTCGGGGTGCTGCTCCAGGTATTCCGCCAGGCGCTCCACCGACGGCTCGCAGGGGTAGAACCAGTGCAGGAACCCGTCGTCGATGCCGCTGATCTGCATCTGAAGTTCCTCGACCCGCTCCGCGTCTCCTTCCAGGGGCAGAATGACCGGTCTGAGATTCAGCGGGGCGCCCGGCTTGAGGGGCAGCACCACGATAAAGCGGCTCCCGATCCCCGGTCGGGAAAGGATCCCGATCACCCCCTGGTGCTCCCGGATGAGGCCATAGGAGACGGACAGCCCCAGGCCGGTTCCTCCCGTGTCTCGCCGCGTCGTGAAAAAGGGCTCGAAGAGACGGTCGAGGACGGAGCGGGTCATGCCGTGGCCGCTGTCCTCGATGGAGACGATCACGGCCCCGAGCCGCTCGAGGTGGCGCGTGGAGATACGGATCCGCCCCTTCTCCTTGTCCGAGATCGACTGGTGCGCATTGACGAGCAGGTTGGCCAGCACCTGCTCGAGCTTCTGAAAGTGACCCTGGACGTGGGGCAGATCGCCGTCGAGATCGAGGTCCAGCCTGGAGACGGATCGCCGGATCTGCCCGCCCACGATCATGAGCGTCTTCTCGACCACGTCGTTCACCGAGACGGGCCTGGCCTGCGAGCCTTCCTCGACGCGGGCAAAATCCTTCAGGTTCGAGACGACCCGGGTGATCCGGTCCGAGCCGATCCGGAAGGCGTTGATGATCTCGGCCATGTCTCCGCGCAGCTCTTCGAAGCTGACGCCTCGCTTGCCCCAGCCCGGGTTGGCCGCGGCATGCTCGGCCAGGACGGGTTCGCAGAGCTTCCAGATCTCCTCGAGGAGCGGGATGTTGTAGGCGATGAAGCTGTTGGGGTTGTTGATCTCGTGGACGACACCCGCCACGATCTCGCCCAGGGAAGCCAGCTTGTGGGCCTGGATCACCTGCTGCAGGCGGGTGTTGGACTCCTGGAGGATGCGCTTTTCCTCGGTGACGTCCTGCCAGATGCCCACTATGTGGCCGATCGACCCCCCGGGGCCCCGGATGAGGCGGCAGAACTCGGAGAACCAGCGGTGGGAACCGTTCGCGGCCCGGAACCGGAACTCGCAGCCGCACATGCCCTTCGCGCCGATCCCCAGGTGGCAGCTGCGCACGACGGGCCGGTCGTCGGGGTGGACGTGATCGAAGAAGAAGGCCGGGTCCCTCAGGAACTCGTCGGGCCTGAAGCCGGTGAGTTCCTCCACGGTGCCCGTGATGTAGGTGATCTCCTCCTTTTCCCCGCCCGACGAGGTGAAGGTGACGATGGGCAACGACTCCAGGACGACGGAGAGGCGCTCGGAGGTCTGGGTCAGCCGCGTCTCCGTGTGCCGCCGCGACAGGGCCGCGCTCAGGGTGTTGGCCACCACGTTGAGGGCCTCCATCTCCACCTCGGACCACGCCCGATCCTCCCCGCAGTCGTCGAAGCCGATGAACCCCCACCAGCGGTCGCCCAGATAGACGGGGACGGCGGCAATGGAGAGAACGCCCTGCGCCTGGAGGATGCCCCGCTCGCTCTCGGGAAACTCCCGAACGGTGCCGAAGAGGTGTCCCCCGTTCCGCATGACCTCGACCCAGCGGGCGAAGCCTTCCCGCCCCAGGTCGAGGTTGTGCAGGATGGGGTTGTCGATCTCGGCCTCGATCCCCTCCGCAACCCACTCATAGCGCTGGGTCGTCAGCAGCACGCCCTCCTCCGAGGTCCGGTTCTCGAAGATGTAGACCCGGCTCACGCCGGTGACGGTGCCCAGCCGCGCCAGGATCTCCCGGATGTCCGTCTCCCAGGAGGGGGCCTTCAGGAACCGCTCCGCCGCGAAGCTGGCGACCTCGAGGATTGCGTCGCGGTAGCGCAGTTCCTCCTCTGCGCGCTTGCGTTCCGTGATGTCCCGGATCGATTCGATGGCCCCCACGATGCTGCCCTGCGAATCATAGAGGGGCGCCGCCGTGCCGGAGAGGTAGACCCTCTCCTTGCGGGACCCGCGCCGCGGCGTGTAGCTCTCGCCGAACAGGATCTCCCCGCGCTTCCTCACCCTGGCGTAGCGACCCGCGCCGCTCTCGTCTCCCGAAAGGACCATGTCGATGAGCAGCGGCCTCCGCTTCCCGTAGAACGGCACGGCATACTCGTAGTTGCCCCTGCCGAGCATGTCCTTCGCCTCGATCCCGGTCATGGTCTCCATGGCGCGGTTCCAGGCGATGACCCTGCCGTCCCGGTCGATGACGAAGGTGGGGTCGGGAAGAAAGGAGATGATGTCCGAGAGCCTCCTCTCGGAGTCCCGGAGGGCCTTGTCGGCCCGGTTGCGGTCCTCGATCTCCAGGATCAGGGCCTGGTTGGCCACCATCAGCTCCGAGGTCCGCTCCAGCACGCGCCTCTCCAGCTCGTCCTGGTATCGCTGCAGGGCCTCCTCGCTGCGCTTGCGGGTCGTGATGTCCAGGGCCGTGAAGACGATCCCTGCCGAGAGGTCCCGGGGGTCGATGGCCTTCGAACTGAGCAGGATGTCCAGCATCGTGCCGTCCTTGCGCCGCCAGCGGGTCTCGATCACCCCCGTGCCGCCCTGGAGGACCTCGACGTACTTCTCGCGGCCCACGCGGTCGAACTCCTCGTCGCTCTCGTAGAGGATCCGGGCGCTCTTCTCGGCCAGTTCCTCCACGGCGTAGCCCAGCATGAGGGCCACCTGGTCGTTTGTCCAGCCCAGCACACGGTCGTAAACGAGACCGATCCCGATGGGGGCCGCCTGAAAGATGCTCTTCAGGAGCGCCTCGCTCTGCTTCAGGGCCTCCTCGGAGCGCCGCCGGTCGGTGATGTCCTGGGCGTAGATGACGAGTCGTCCGACCCGGCCCCGGGAGTCGAAGATGGGGTAGATGCTCTGTTCGAGCCACCGTCCCGCCCGCTCGTCGGTGAAGCGCAGGGGCTGTCCGCTCCGGATCACCTCCCCAAGCCGCTCCCGGCGATGCTCCGCCAGCTCCGGGCTGAAATACCCGTAGGCGCTCGTCCCGATGATGGCATCCACGGTCGTTCCCAGCCTCCGGGCGAGAGTCTCGTTTGCCGCCAGCACGATTCCCTCCGTGTCGACGAGCGCGAAGGATTCCGTGGCGGCATTGAGCATGGCGCTCGCCGTCTCGAGACTGTCGCGCAGGGCCTCCTCGGCCCGCTTTCGGTCGCTGATGTCGCTCACGACGCCGGTAGACGCCGTGACCCGGCCCTCCCGGATGACGGGCCGCGCCTCGAGCAGCCCCGTGAAGCGGGTCGAATCCTTCCGCAGGAACGTGTATTCGGTTTTTTCGAGCGGCTTCCCCTCCCGAACCGCCATGGATCGGCGCACGGCCGCATCGCGCTCCTCCGGGGCGATCACCTGCAGGTAGTGCATCCCACGGTCGAGATCTTCTTCCCTGTATCCGAACATCTCGAATGCAGCCCGGTTCGCATAGGTGAAACGGCCGTCCAAATCGGCCTCGTAGATGCCGACGGGCAGGCTCTCGGCGAGTTCCCGGTACCGCCGCTCGCTGTTCCTCAGGGCCGTCTCCGCGAGGCTTTGCTCCGTGATGTCCGTGGCGAACTCGACCCGCACGTCCCGGCCGTCGGGCCACGTGATGATGCGGTCGATGATGGAGAAGTACCTGTTCAGCGTCGGGTTGCAATATTCCCACTGATGGGGTTCGGGGTTCTTCTCGAGGATGATCCGGTTGGTGCAGAACGGGCAGGGCTCGTCGAAACCCTGGAACGCCCGGTGGCAGATCTCGCCCACAACGCGTCTGCCGAGGGCGCGGTCCAGCGCTTTGTTCGTGAAGAGGATCTCGTAGGTGACGGGATCGGACACGTAGACCAGCGTGTCCATGCTGTCGAACAGGGAAAAGAGCTGCTCCCGCTCGAACCGCAGCGCCTCCTCGGACTTCCTGCGCTCCGTGATGTCGCGGACGATGGAGTACAGCAGCTTCCTTCCTCCGAGGAGGATCGGGCCGCTCGCGACCTCGACGTCGCGTACCGCTCCCCCGGCGAGGCGGTGCCGGAAATGGAAGTGCCGCTTCTCCTTCCTCGCGGCCTGCTTCATCTTCGCGCGGAGCGGCCCCTCGTCGAGCAGGTTGATGTCGCTGATCCGCATGGACTTCAGCATCCGGGCCGGATACCCGTAAAACCGGACGGCCGCCCGGTTGGCATCCACGATCCGCCCGTCCTTCGGATCGATGATCAGCATGACGGTGTGGCTGTCCCTGAAGAGGCTCGCATACAGTTCCCCCCCCTCCCGCAGAGACGTGGCGGCGGCCCCGGGTTTTTCTGCGCGTTTCCGCGCTTTCGGGTCGGGGGAAGAAACGGCGGTCTTCTTTTTCCTTCCGTCCTGCGTCTTTTCAGGGCGCTTCGCAGGCATGACAAACCTCGTGGGTCTTTACCGGGGGGTCCTTTGCGCCCGACAGGTCCGCGTCGTTCCCGCGTCCTGCCGGTTCGCGGCGGCGCACACCGCGGCGGCCGCAATGGTTCCTTCTAACGGATCGATTTCGGAAATGTCAAGAATTATTAAAGAAACGGCACCCCCGGGGCCCGGTTCGCACCGGGTTTCTTGACGCGCGCCGGGCTCCGTGGTATTTTGGGTTTAACACCATCAGGAGGGAAAGACCATGGCACGAATCCCTCTCCAGATCACCTCCCGTAATTTCGAGATCACCGGCGAAATCGAACACCTTATCCTGAAGAAATCGGAAAAACTCGACAAGTTCCATCGCGACATGACGAGCTGCCGGGTGCTGCTGGAGGTTCCGCACCGGAACCGCAATTCCGGGGTCGTCTACAACGCCAGGATCGACCTGGCCATGCCCGGCAAGGACATCGTCATCCACCGCGAGGCGCACGAGGACCTCTACAAGGCGATCAACCTGGCCTTCGATGCGGCCCTGCGGAGGTTGCAGGCCCACGCGCGGAGGAAACGCGGAGAGGTCAAGCGACACGAGGAATCCCCCCGCGGGCGGGTGGCCTCGCTCTACCCCGAGGCGGGCTACGGGTTTATCGCCGCATCGGACGGGCGAAGCGTGTACTTCCACCGCAACAGCGTCCGCAACGAGCAGTTCGAGGACATGCAGGTGGGGATGGACGTGGTGTTCATCGAGGAACAGGGACTGAGAGGCCCGCAGGCAAGCAGCGTAAAGACAAAATAAGGGTATCGGGTATCGGGGATAGGGTATAGGGGAGGAAGCAGATTTTGTTTATAGAAAATTCTTTAGTACCTTTGGAACCCTAAACCCGAGACCCTAGACCCTATACCCCTTATTTGAGGTCCCTCGCGTACTCCGCGATGTTCTCACAGTGATCGGACATGCGCTCCAGGCGCAGGAGCATCTCGACGAAGATGGGGCCCGCCTCGGGCTGGCAGGTTCCGGTGTGGTAGCGTTCCTGGTGCCGCTTGCGCGCCTCCCGGACCAGCCGGTCGATGCGGTCCTCGCGGGAAAAGATCCGCGAGATCAGCTCGCCGTTGATTCCGTCGAGCAGGGACACGGCATCCTCCATGTTGCGGTTGATCAGTTCGGCAATCTCCTCGATTTCCGCAAAGGCCCACCTCGTGAATTCGATGTCGCCCTTGTGCCGCACCCTGGCAAGCCCCACCACGTAGACGGCGTGGTTGCCGATCCTCTCGATGTCGTCCGAGATCCCCGAATAGGCAAAGAGCTTCCGGGACAGATCGACGGAAAGCCCGCTCTTGGAGATCTTCATCAGGTACCGGTTCAGCTCCCTCCTGAGGTTGTCCACGACCAGTTCGATGTATCGAATGTCGCGTGCCCTGCCCTCGCTGAAGTGGGAGATGAGGTTGATGCTCGACGCGCACATTCGCTGGACGAGGAACATCTGCCGCCGCAGCTCCTTCCGCACCCTCTCGAGGGCCGCTTCCGGGTCCTGGAGGCACTTCTCGTTGAGAAACTCGGGCCAGATGGGCAGCGTCTCGACCTTGCCGGGGATGATCCTCTCCACAAGGTAAGAGAAGGGCTGGAGGAAGAAAAAGAAGAAGGCCACGATGAAAACGTTGAACAGCAGATGCCCGTAGGCGATCTGCTGGGCCACCTCGGGGCTGAGCTCCGCCAGGAGCCGCAGGAACAGGGGAAGGGCCGCCATGCACAGCACGGCGCCGATGAGCTTGAAAAGGAAATGGGCCAGCGCCGTGCGCTTGCCGTTGATGTTGGCCACGAGGCTCGCGATGAGCGCCGTGATCGCCGTACCGATGTTGGCGCCGAAGACGATGGGCAGCGCATGATCGAGGGAAATCACCCCGTTCTGCGCCAGGATGACGAGGATCGTGATCGGGATCGCCGAGGAGTGAATGACGGACGCGGCGACCACCCCGATCGCAAGCCCCAGCAGGGGATGGTTCGCTCCCTGGAAGAGTTCCCGCACGGCCGCGCTTTCCTTGAACGGCGCCGTCGCCAGCGAGACCAGCTCCAGGCCGAAGAAGATGAGCCCGAAATAGAAGATCCCCTCGCCGATCTTTTTCCAGCGCAACTGTCCGAAGAACCAGAGCATGCCCCCGCAGAACACGATGACGGGCGAGATCTCGGTGACCTTCCAGACGACGAGTTGGACCGTGACGGTGGTGCCCACGTCGGCCCCGAGGATGATCGCCAGCGACCGATAGAAGCTCATGAGACCGGCGCTCACCATGCCGACGACGAGCACGGAGGTGGCCGTGCTGCTCTGGAACAGTACCGTCGTGACGATGCCCGTGGCAAGCCCGTACAGGGGCCTCTCCACGGCCAGCCGGAAGAACTGCCGGATGCGGACGTTGCTGAGGTACTGCTGGACCTCCTCGCTCAGTCGCATCATCCCGAAGAGAAAGAGGGTGATGCCTGCCGCAAAGAGAAGGGCCTCACGAACCCACGTCATGGCTTTCACTTCCTCCCGCGCAGGCCCGCCCGGACCCTCCACTGCCCGTCTTCCCGGACGAGCAGGACGGTCTCCCGGAGCGTTCGTTTCGGGATACCCTGGGTCTGGTACTTCTGTTCGAAAGCGCCCACGTTGCGGCGCACGAAGGACACGTTCTCGAAGGCGCCTGCGGGCCAGGTCGCCGCCTCCATGGCGCCGGAGACCTCGCCGACAACGACGCGGAAATCGGGGATGCGAATCTCCACCGTCGCGCGGGCGTTGTTCTCATCCACCCGGGCGACCTCGAGGATCTCGTGCCCGATGAGCCGGTGCAGGTTGCGGGCCAGGAAGGTGCCCGAGTCTTTCCTCTCGTCCAGCCAGGTTTCGAAGCTCTTTACCCCCCGGTCTTCCGAGCTGAGAAGCTGCCAGGCATCCTCGTAACGCCCCTCCAGATAGGCCGTGACGTAGAGGGAGAGCGCATCCTCGGGGCGGGAGTCCCCTCCGCCCGTCGCGCATGCGGCCAGGACGGCGCAGAGCGCGCATAAAAGGATCCCCCTGATGAGACTGCGCCCCATACATAGCCTCCCTGGAAAACGGAATGTGCAAGA
>CAYZKT010000108.1:0-8727 GCA_964478885.1 uncultured Syntrophaceae bacterium
GGTTCGTCGGGATGTAGGCCGAGATGTCCTGGGCCTCGGTCTCGACGATGGGCAGCGCCGTCAACGACCCCCCTCCGTGCTCCTTGCGCAGGTGGGTGGAGCGCTCGAGGAGACGGGAGTGAATGTAGAAAATGTCCCCGGGGAAGGCCTCGCGTCCCGGCGGGCGCCTCAGCAGCAGGGAGATCTCCCGGTAGGCCCGCGCATGGTAGGTCAGGTCGTCGTAGACGACCAGAACGTCGCGCCCCCTGGACATGAAGTACTCGCCCATGGAGGTCGCCGCGTAGGGCGCGATGAACTGCAGGCCCGGGGGGTCTTCGCCCACGGCGGCCACGACGATGGTGTACTTCATGGCGTTGTGCTGCCGGAGGTCGGCGATGACCTTGGCCACGTCGGAGGACTTCTTTCCGATCGCGCAGTATATGCAGATGACGTTCTTGTCCCACTGGTTGATGATGGCGTCGATGGCGATGGCCGTCTTCCCCGTCTGCCGGTCCCCGACGATGAGTTCGCGCTGCCCCCGGCCGATGGGGATGAGGGCATCGATGACCTTGATGCCCGTCTGCAGCGGCACGGTGACGGGGTCTCTCGCCATGACGGGGGGCGCCTCGCGCTCGACGGCCAGACGTTTTGTGGACCGGACCTCCCCCTGGTTGTCCAGCGGTCTCCCGATGGCATCGACGACGCGTCCGATGAGGGCCTCCCCGACGGGCACGTCCAGGACCCGCCCGGTGCGTCTCACTTCGGAGCCCGAGTTGAGGTGCTCGCTCGCTCCCAGGAGGATGACGCCGATCTCTTCGGGGTCGATGTTGAACACGAGCCCCTGCACATTCTTGGGAAAGAGAACGATCTCTTCCGATCGGATGTTGGGCAGGCCGCTGACCCGCACAATGCCGTGACCGACATAGTTGACGAGCCCCACCTCCCGCTGCGTGAGCTCCGGATGCTGGTCGGCGAGAACCTCGTCCATCGTTTTGAACGTGTCGTCGAGAAAATCCTTCAGCTCTTCCTTTTCTCCTGGCATGGTCATGTCCGTCCCCCTCGTGATGGGTGCCTATCTTTTGTCCTGCGCCTCTTCGTACAGGGCGTGGTAGAACTTCTCCTCCAGGGAATCCAGGTAATCCTTGATGCTCCAGGCGATCTTGTGGCCGTCCGTCTTGAGCTCGTAGCCCGTCATGACATTGTCCGATTTCTCGAAGACCACCCGGGTGTCGCCGTGGATGCAGCGGTGGATGACGTCGTCGAGCTTCTTCCGTTCGACGTCCGGAAGCTCGAAGGCGCTCTGGACGGTGATCGTCCCGCCCTCCGCCAGGGAGGCCCTGAACTTTCCGCGCTCCTCTTCATCCATCGTCTGGATCCGTTCCATGAGGATCTCCACGATCCGCTGCTCCAGCTCCACGTCGGCCAGATCCCGGAGCACCCGGCGCGTGATGGAGTAGATCTGCGTCCCGGCGAGCCGCCGGAGATCCGCGAGGAAGGCGTCACGCTCCGATTTCAGCGTCTCGACCCACCGGGTCTGGAGCAGATCGACCTCTTCCCGGGCCTTGTCCATCAGCTCCTTGCGGTGTGCCTCGGCGTCGTCGCGCGCCCGGTTCATCGCCGCGTCGACATGGGCGTCCAGGTCCCGGAGCCGCTTTTCGTACCGCTCCGCCGATTCCTTCGCCGCTTCACGGGCCTTTTCGGCATCGGCGAAGGTGGAGGCGATCCTCGCTTCCCGAGCGTCCATGGCCCCGATGATCCTCCCGTAAAGGAACTTCTTCAACAGGAAGAGCAGCAACAGGAGGTTGACGATCTGGCAGAAAAATACGAACCAGTCGATGTGCATGGATCACCCTCCGGCTTTTTTGATCACGTAGGCCCAGAACGGGTTGGCGAACACCAGAATCATCGAAATCACGAAGCAGTAAATGGCGATGGACTCGATCATCGCCAGACCCACGAAAAGGGTCCGGGTCAGCGAGTTCCGTTCGTCAGGCTGCTGCGCGATCGAGTTCAGCGCTCCCTGCACGGCCCGTCCCTGTCCGAGACCGGGCCCGATCGCTCCGATCCCCATGCAAATGCCTGCCGTAATGATCGACGCCATTGCAACGATGCTCACGCTGTCCATACCGCTCCTCCTCACTTTCTTCTAGATTTTAACGGGTTCCGTTTCCTTTTTGGGCTTGTGCTCCGTTTCCTCGTGGGTCTGCGTCGCCGAGGCGATGTACACCATGGCGAGAATGGCGAAGATGTAGGCCTGGATCAGGCCGATCAGGAGCCCCAGCACCTGCATCACCACCGGGAAGAACAGCGGGGTGACCGCGAGCAGGATGGCGATGACCTTCTCGTGGCTCATGAGGTTGCCGAAGAGCCGGACGGCCAGGGCCAGGGTCCGGGAGAACTCCCCCATGACGTGAAAGGGGAAAAAGATGAACGTGGGCCGGAAGTACTCCTTCAGGTATTCCAGGATCCCGTTTTTCGCGATGCCGTACATGGGAACGGCGATGAACACCATGACCGCCAGGGCCGCCGTCGTCGTAAGCGACGACGTGGGCGCCACGTACCCCGGGATGAAGGTGAAGACGTTGGAGAACAGGATGAAGAGAAACAGCGTCGCGATGAACGGGAAGTAGGTGTCCGAGCCTTCATGGGCGATGTCGTGGATCTCCGAGCGGATGGTGCCCACGATCACCTCCAGCATGTTCTGCCAGCGGCTCATCGTGCGCTCCGACGAGAGATTCCCGGTGATCGCGATGGACCCGACGATGAGCAGACCCATGATGAGCCACGTGTAGGCCAGAGTGGCGTTGATGGTCACGAATCCCCAGGCAAAGAGGATGACCTGATCCGGGCTGATCTGGTCAATGGCCACGACTTCCATAGGGCATGCCTCCCATGAGTGTATGGTTCGTCTTCCCGAGCCGGCGCAGGAGGATCTCCCGCATCAGCAGAAACCCGACCATGGCAGCCGCCAGGCGCTGCCAATCGCCCTGCATGACGAGGTAGAAACCCGACAGGACCAGCGCCGTACGCAGGGCAAAACTCAATGCCATTCGTCGAACGGGCTTCTCCGCGTCAGGCAGTTTCCGCACGGTCTCCCAGAGCCCTGCGAAGTAGACACCGCCGAGCGCGATCCCGATGAACAATGAAAAAAGCAGCTCTCCCATGGTCGTCCTGTATCTCCGATCCGCGGGGCCCGGGGCTCGGAAGTTCGCTCTTCCATCACCCCGGACCCTCACGGACATAGGGGGCAATCGGCCTTCAATCCTTCATGATGTCCTGCTGGGCCCTTTTCACCCAGTACCAGGCATTCATGCATCCCAGGGCCACACCCATGATGAGCATCATGAGCGTCCATGAAAACCGGCTTGGCCACGTCCGGTCGATCCACAGCCCGATGGCCGTAAAGATCAGCGTCGGGATGGCGACGGACCACCCCACCACGCCGAACATCCCCAGGCCGAACCAGATGGTGTGGTCCTGCTGGGTCTTGCCCTTGACGCGCCGAGCCTCCTTCGAACCGACCTTCTTCGTGAAGGCTTCGGCGATCTTGAGCCGCCTCTCGCGGGGAGTCAGCTGTTCGTCACTCATGTTTCCCTCATCTCCATGAATCGTCGGAGAAGGTCGATTTCCAGCTTCGCCGCAGCCGACCGGGCCTTCTTTTCCCGCTCGTCAATCTCCTCGAACTGCTTCACCACGATGTCCCGGAGATGGCCCAGTTCATCGCTTTTTGCGGCGTTGCGGATCGATACGAGGATATCGGCGCCCTTTTTCACGAGGGTGCCCACATCGACGGCGAGGTAATGCTCCCCTTCGCCGGTCTGGTACGCAAAGACACCCGGCACGAGCGACGCGGTAAAATCCACGTGGTGCGGAAGCAGGCAGAAATACCCGGTCTCGGCCTCGGCGACCACCTTCGAGACCTCCTCGACGAGAAACACTTCCGCCGGCAGCAGGATTTTAAGCTTCATCTTTCTTCGCCTCGTCTACGCTTCCGATCATGTAGAGCGCGCTTTCGGGGTACTCGGCAAACTCGTCGTTGAGGATCCGCTCGCAGCCCTCGAGGGTCTGATCGCGGCTGACCATGCGGCCCGGTTTGCCGATGAACTGCTCCGTCGTGAAGAAGGGCTGCGTGAAGAAGCGCTCCAGACGCCGCGCCCGGAAGACGGTGCGCTGGTCATCGCGGGAAAGCTCGTTGATCCCCAGCATGGCTATGATGTCCTTCAACTCGTCGTAGATGGTGAGGGTCCGTCTCACCTCCTGGGCGATCCGGTAGTGCCGCTCGCCGGCGATGGTCGGCATGAGCATCTTGGAGCCCGACTGCAGAAGGTCCACGGCCGGGTAGAACCCTTCGCTCGCACGCTTTCTCGAGAGCACGATGGAGGCGGTCAGGTGGCTGAAGGTGTGCGAGGCGGAAGGGTCGGTGAAATCGTCGGCCGGGACGTACACGGCCTGGATCGACGTGATGGCGCCCGTCGTGGTGTTGCAGATGCGCTCCTCGAGCTCCGCCAGCTCCGAGGCCAGCGTCGGCTGATAGCCGAGGCGCGAGGGCAGGAGCCCCATGAGGCCCGAGACTTCCTGGCCCGCCTGGATGAAGCGGAAGATGTTGTCCATCAGCAGAAGCACGTCCTGCCGCTCGTCGTCCCGGAAATACTCGGCCATGGTGAGCGCGGAGTGCCCGACGCGGAACCGCGCCCCGGGCGGCTCGTTCATCTGTCCAAAGACCATGACGGTGTTCTTGAGAACCCCAGCGTCGCTCATCTCGCGGTAGAGCTCCTCGCCCTCGCGGCACCGCTCCCCGATTCCGCAGAAGATGCTGATCCCCTCGTGGCCGCTCACGACGTTGTGGATCAGCTCGGTGAGAAGCACCGTCTTTCCCACGCCGGCTCCCCCGAAGAGCCCCGCCTTCCCGCCGCGCTCCAGGGGCGAGAGAACGTCGATGGCCTTGATGCCCGTTTCGAAGATCTCCGAACTCGTCGACTGCTGCGTGATGGGGACCGGCTGGCTGTGGATGGGGCGGTATTCCGTCGCCTCCACCTGGGGAAGGTTGTCGATGTTCTCCCCGAAAACGCTGAAGACCCGCCCGAGCAGGACTTTCCCCACGGGCACGCAAAAAGGCTGCTCCGTGTCGAGCACCGACGAGCCCCTGGAGAGCCCCTGGGTGGGCGTCAGGGCTATGCCTCGCACGACATTCGCGTCGAGGTGAGCGGCCACTTCGATGCGGACCCTGTCGTCGTCGCCGGCGCGAAGGACATGGCGGATGGCCGGCAGCTTGTCCTGAAACCGCACATCGACGACGCTTCCTCTTACGGATATGACGGTGCCACGATGTTCCACGTTTTTCCCCCTCTCGGTCGTTCTCGATCGGACGTTGTGCCCGAAGTCATCGCACCTGCTTCCCGTGCCCGCCGGTAACGACGGTCTGGCGGGAAGGGCCCGACTTGACGTCCCGGCGGAAGCGTTCCTCCGTTTCCCGCTTCATGAGTGCTTCGTATCGTTCGGCGATCACGTACGTGGCGTAGTCGAACAGCAGGATGGTCCGCGTCAGGCTCTCTGCGGCCTGCTGATGCTCCACGGTCGAAACGAACAGCGTCTGGAACTCCGCGAAGAGCCAGATGTGCCGGCGCATCAGGATAAGTGCGTAAACAGCCTCGTGCAGCGGGATCCCCTCGGAGTATCGCTCGTCGGCGTACTTGGTAAAGAACTTCTGCGCGGCGTCGAAGGGCTTTTCCGTGATGAAGAGGCTCCGGAAGTTCCGGTAAAACGCGACGGCGTGCGAGAGAGCCTTCTCGTCGGAAAAGGTGTGATAGGAGGGCGTCTTCGGGTTCACCCGGACGTCGCCCAACCACTGCGAGGCGATGCGGTCCGCATGCTTCTCCGTGACCTCGATGAGCTTCGTCGCGTATCCCTTCATGGTTCCCCCGCCTCCCGGCGGCTCCTTCCGTTTTGCGGGACGTCTGCCCGGCCTGTTCGGCTCTCCGCTAGGTCTCGACGGGCGCCCCCGCCTGGGACGACGTCCTGTAGAGGACCTCGATCTTCGAGAATCCCTCGGCCAGCAGCGCCACCACGGAGGAGACGACGACGAACATGATGGCGCGGATCAGGTCGTCCGTGAGCGGGACCCACTTCATGAAGATCAGGTGGCTCACGATCAGGATGACGCCCAGCAGGACGGAGATGTAGATCCCCTTTTTCTTCCACCAGATTCCCGCCAGCACGATCGGGATGTAGAACAGGTGCGTGAAGATCACCCCGCTGGCCATCACCGCGTGGTAATAGTAGGTCAGGAAGCCGCAGGCCACGAGCAGGCAGGCCATGATGCCGACCTTGCTGCCGGTGAAGCTCTCCTCCATGCCGAGCGCGCGCAGGGCCATGAGCTGCTTGTCGACCTCCCCTTTCATGAGCTCCTGGTAGCGGTCCGTGATGACGTAGGTGGCGTAGTCGAACAGCAGGATCGTGCGGTTGAGGCTCTCGACGGCCTGCTGCTGCTCGACGGCGGAGATGAACAGGGCCTGGAACTCGGCGTAGAGCCAGATGTGGCGCCGCATGAGGGTCAGGGCGTAGATAGCCTCGTGCAGGGGGACCCCGACGCGGTAGCTCTCGTCGGCGTACTTTGCGTAGACACGGCGGGCCTCTTCGAAGGGGCTCTTCGCGGCGAAGACGCCCCGGAATTTCGTGTAGAAGTCGACGGCCTGAGGGATGGCCCGGTCTTCGGCGATGGTGTGGTAGGAAGGGGTCTTGGGGTTTTTCCTCACGTCGGCGAACCATTGCCGGGCGATCTTCTCGGCGTTGGCTTCCGTGACATCGATCAGCTTCGTCGCTACGGCCTGCATGGCGTCCTCCTTCCCCCTGAAGCGTCTCGTCCTGGTTGCCGTCCCTCCGTTTTTCGTCTTCCCGGCGTCCTCCCGCCCCGGTGCTGCCGGTCCGGGGCTTCCGTCTTTGAGCTCACTGTACCGGGAGGCGCGCCGATGCACAATATGAATAGATCGGTAGGTTAATACTAGGTATTTCCTAATACCGAATCCCGGGCCGGTTTTTCCCGTCCACGCCGGCCGGCAAGGATGGGCAGATCATTTCAGGCAAGTCGCTCGCTACATGGAGGCGAGGTGGGAGGTGAGGTTGGCCTTCTTGTTTCGCAGGCCCAGTTTCTTGCGGATGTTGTTGCGGTGGAACTCGACGGCAGCCACGGACATGCCGAGCAGGGCGGCGATTTCCTTCGTCGTCCGGCCTTCCTTGATGAGGGAGGCTACCCGAATTTCCTTTGGGGTCAGGTTCAGGTGCCTCGAGTGCAGGTTCTTGAGGAACGGCGAGATGATGTTGTCCAGATTGGTCTCCAGCACCCGGACGTGAGCTATCTGCGCCTCGCTGAGCTTCGTCTTCTTGAGCTTTTCCAGGTAGGGCGCCAGCAGCTCCTTGACGTTGTTGAGGATCATCTCCTCCACTTCCCGGCGGTCCTGTTCCCGCTGGTCGAGGAGGACCTTCATGGCCGTATTGACCTCCTGGAGGCTGTGGGTTTTTCTCTTGAGCTCCCGCTCGCGCTTGCGAAGTTTCAGCTCCGCTTCCTTGCGGTCGACGATCTCCCGCTTCAGGGATTCGGAGAACTGCAGCAGGTCCACGGTCCGCTCCTCGACCCGCTGCTCGAGTTCGTCGTGTGCCTTCTGGAGGGCGATCTCGCCGCGCTTGCGTTCCGTAATGTCCTCCAGGGTTTCCAGGGCGCCGATAACGGCGCCGCCTGCGTTCCGGATGACCGTGGCCGTGAACCGCACCCAGGTCCCGTCGGCCAGCGACGGGAAGAAATCCGTGGCCTCGAACGCTTCCTTCAAGAGCTTCGATTTACTGTATTTCCCCTTGTACCAGCGGGCGACCTCGCGAATATCTCCGTCGACGAGCAGATCGGCCATGCAGGGCCTCTCCCCGTTGTAGAAGGCCCTCCATTGCTGGTTCGTCCCGACGACCTCTCTCGCGGGGATCCGGCTCAGTTCCTCCAGGGCGCGGTTCCAGAACAGGACGCGGTGGTCCCTGCCGATCACGAAGGTGGGGATCGTCGATCCCTGCAGGATGCTGTGCAGGCGCTGCTCGCTTTCCTGGACGGACGCTTCGGCCGCCTTCTGCTCCGTGATGTCCTCGAGGTTCTCCACGGCGCCCACGAGCTCCCCCTGCGAATTGCGGATGGCCGCCGCCGTGAAGCGCAGCCACCGGCCCCCTTCCCCGAGGTCGGGGAAGAAGTCCGTCGCCTCGAAGGCCTCCTTCAGCAGCTTCGACGGCGCCCCCTTTCCCTCGTACCAGCGTGTGACCTCGCCCCGCTTCTTGTCGATGATGAGATCGGCCATGCAGGGGCGCTTCGACGCGTAAAACGCGCGCCAGTGCTGGTCCGTCCCGACGATGTCGTCGGCGCGGATGCGGCTGAGCTTTTCCAGCGCGCGGTTCCAGAAGATGACCTGGTGGTCGCGGTCGATGACGAAGGCCGCACTGGGGGATCCTTCGAGAATCTGGAACAGCCGCTGCTGGCTCTCCTGGAGCGCCTCCTCGGCCAGTTTCTGATCCGTGATGTCCTCGAGGGTCTCCACGGCGCCGGCGATCTCTCCCTCGTTGTTCCGGATCAGGGTCGCCGTGAACCGGAGCCACCGCCCGCCCTCCCCCAGCGCGGGAAAGAAATCCACGGCTTCGAAGGCCTCCGGGACGAGGGCGGACTCCCGGTATTTCCCCGCGTACCACCGGGGGATCTCTTTCAGGGAGCCGTCCACGAGAAGG
>CAYZKT010000109.1:0-8682 GCA_964478885.1 uncultured Syntrophaceae bacterium
AGTCCCTGTGTCCCATGGGTTATTATTTTCCCTCGGGAATTTGCCCCACGCCCGGCGGTTACTATTATACTATGCCCGGGCTTTTTTTGCACCCGGAAAGGGCTGCCGGAAGCCCGCAACACCCCGAAAGTGCCGTCGGCAGTAGGTTTGGGGAGATGAGGTCGGAAATCGTTGCGGGGAGAGGGTTTGAGGGGGGCGGTCCGGAAAATGTCGCCAGGCGTGTGTTTCGGGGTTCTAAAAGCCCGAAAGGGGCATGTATCTTGCATTTCGACGGGACAACTTTCCGGGGATTTGCCGGAAAAAATCGTGCCCCATCGGGAAAAATATTTTGTGGAATGCGAAAAAAGCTAGACTAGGAGCGATTCCTGGGCTATACTGCCACCGATTTTGAATCCGGTGGCTGATTTCCTTTCGAAAGGGGGATGGTCATCAAAGCACCGAACAAAGGAAACGAGCGCGAAGGATTCACGGCAACCCTACTAAATAAAATCAAGGAGGAGAGTTTTACATGAACAAGGGACAACTCGTTGAAGTGGTAGCCAAGGCACTTGGCTCCAAGAGCGCGGCGGAGAAGGCCATCAATTCAACCCTGAAGGCGGTTTCGGATGCCCTGAAGAAGGGTGACAAGGTCACACTGGTCGGCTTCGGAACCTTCTCGGTCTCCAAGCGCGCTGCCCGCACCGGCCGCAACCCCCAGACCGGCAAGGAAATCAAGATCAAGGCGAAGAAAGTACCCAAGTTCACCGCCGGCAAGGCTCTCAAGGACACCATCCGGTAGAAACAGTTGCCCTGCAACCCCCGGTGCTCCCCACACCGGGGGTTTTTTTATGCCCGCCGACAGTTTGCCCACTTTTCGTTTGAGCTTCCCACGGCGAATCGAGTAAAAGTGGGGCATGCCCGGTCTGAAGCTTTACACCAGCAACCGCCTCGAGGCCCTCGCGGGCAAGCTCGAGGAGGTCCTGCGCGCGCCGCAGGAAGACCCCATGGTCCCGGAGATCATCCTGGTCCAGAGCCGCGGCATGGAGCGCTGGCTCTCGCTGGAGCTGGCGCGGCGCCTGGGCCTCTGCGCCAACGTCCGGTTCCCCTTTCCCAACCATTTCATCGAGGGGGTGTTCCGCAACGTCCTTCCCGACATGCCGTGCTCCGAGGCCTTCGACCCGGAGGTGCTCGCCTGGCGGGTCATGCGCCTGCTGCCCCGGTGCCTGGGCGAAGAGGGGTTCGAGCCCCTGAAGGCCTACCTCGCCGACGACGGCCGCGGGTTCAAGCGCTACCAGTTGAGCCGCATCATCGCCCGTCTCTTCGACCAGTACCTCGTCTACCGTCCCGACATGATGCTCGGCTGGGAGTCGGACGGGGAGCGTCACTGGCAGGCGGACCTCTGGCGGCTGCTCGCGGCCGAAAGCCCCGGGTCGCACCGGGCAGCGCGCTGGAAGGAGGCCCTTGCCCGCCTGCAGCGGCCCGTGGCCGCAGAGGGGAAACTGCCCCGGCGGATCTCCGTCTTCGGCATTTCGGCCCTGCCGCCCTTCCACCTGCGCATCCTCGATGCCGTTGCCCGCACCGTCGAGGTCAACCTCTTCGTCATGAACCCCTGCCGGGAGTACTGGTACCTCATCTACTCCGACCGCGAGATGCGAAGGCTCGTCGACCGGCTCGGGACGGCCCCGTCCGACGAGGCCCTCCACCTGGAGAGGGGCAACAGCCTGCTCGCTTCGATGGGCGCCCTGGGCCGCGACTTCCTCCGGATGGTCTACGACACGGGGTGCGAGGAGACGGACGTTTCCGAGGCGCCTGCCGCGGAAAGCCTCCTGGCCCTGATCCAGTCCGACATCCTCACCCTGCGCGACCGGGGCGCGGACGGGGAGAAGACGGCCGTCGCCGCGGGCGACGACTCGATCCGGGTCCACTCGTGCCACAGCCCCATGCGGGAGGTCGAGGCGCTCCAGGACCGGATCCTCGAGCTGCTCGACCGCGACCCGACGCTCACGCCTGCCGACATCCTCGTCATGACGCCGGAGATCGAGACCTACGCCCCCTTCATCGAGGCCGTTTTCTCCCTGCCCCGCGACGACCGACGCCGGCTCCCCTTCAGCATCGCCGACCGCGGAGTGCGCAGTCAGAGCGCGCTGGCGGACACCTTCCTGCGGCTCCTCGATCTCGAGGGCAGCCGGATGGGCGCCACGGAAGTGGCCTCCTTCCTTGAGACGGACGCCCTGCGGCGGCGGTTCAGCCTGGGGGCCGACGACCTGGCCCTCGTGCACCGGTGGATCCGCGACACCGGCATCCGGTGGGGGATCGACGCGGCGAGCCGCGAGAGGGAGGGGCTCCCGGGGTTTGCGGAGAACACCTGGCAGGCGGGGATCGACCGCCTGCTGCTCGGGTACGCCCTGCCGGCCGGGGGCGACGAGCTCTTCATGGGCATCCTGCCCCACGAGGGGGTGGCCGAGGGTGAGGCATCGATGCTCGGCTCGTTCCTGGCGTTCCTGGAGACGCTCTTCAATTTTGCCGAATCCCTCCGGGAGCCCAGGGACCTTGCGGGCTGGGCCTCTCACCTGGGGGCCGCCCTGGACCGGTTCTTTCTCCCCGAGGGCGACGAGGAGGACGAGGTGCAGACCCTGCGCCGGGCCCTCCGCGACGCGGCGCAGCGGCAGGGGCAGTCGGGCTTCGACGGGAAGCTCTGCGCCGGGGTCGTGAAGGCCCACCTCGAGGAAACGCTCCTGGAGGCCGGGTTCGCCTCGGGCTTCATCACGGGCGGGGTGACGTTCTGCGCCATGCTCCCCATGCGGAGCATCCCCTTCCGGGCGGTCTGCCTCATCGGTCTCGACGACGCGGCCTACCCGCGGCAGACGGCGGCTCCGGGCTTCGACCTGATGAAGGAACGCCCGCGGCCGGGCGACCGCTCCCGCCGCCTCGACGACCGCTACCTGTTCCTCGAGGCGCTCCTGTCGGCCCGGGAGACGCTCTATATCAGCTACACGGGGCAGAGCATCCAGGACAACAGCGAGCGGCCGCCGTCGGTCGTCGTGAGCGAGCTGCTCGACTATGTCGATCAGGGCTTCGAGATCCCGGGCGTGGCGGCCATCCGCGACGCGATCGTGGTGAGGCACCGCCTGCAGGCCTTCAGCCCCGAGTACTTCCGGGGAGGGGCGCTCTGCAGCTACTCCGCCGAGAACGCCGCGGCCGCGGCCCTGTCCGGCCCGGGGCGGAAGCGCCCCTTCATCGACTCGCCCCTTCCCGAACCGCCCCCGGCGTGGCGGACCGTCGACGTTCACGCCCTTGTCCGGTTCTTCGCCAACCCCGCCCGCACCCTCCTGACCCGCAGGCTGGGGATCCGTCTCGACGAGGCGGAGGCGCTTCTGGCCGACGTGGAGCCCATGAGCATCGAGGGCCTCGAACGGTACGAGCTGGGCGAGCGGCTCGCGGCGCGCTGCATCGAGGGGCTCGAGGCCCGGGACCTGCTGCCCGCCGCCCGGGCGCTGGGCAGCCTCCCGCCGGGCACGCCGGGGGAGTGCTGGTTCCAGGATCTCTGCGAGGGGGCCCGGGCCTTTGCGGAGCGCCTGAAGCCGCACCTCCGGGACGAGCCCCTGGGCGAGGTCGACCTGGACCGGACGCTGGGGCCCTTCCGGCTCACGGGCAGGCTCGAGCTCGGAAGGCCTGCGGCCCTTGTCCAGTACCGGTATGCGGATGTCCGGGCAAAAGACCTGCTGCGCGCCTGGATCCACCACCTGTCCCTCGGCGCCGGGGCGGGCGGGCGCTACCCGGGTCGCTGCGTCGTCCTGGGCAAGGACCGGGGGTTCGCCTTCGGGCCCGTCGACGACGGGGAGCGCCTCCTGGCGGGGCTGCTGGAAACCTACTGGCGCGGCCTGGCGATGCCCCTGCCGTTCTTCCCCGAGACGGCGCGGGTCTACGTCGCGAATCTCCTCAGGGGCAAGACGGGCGAGGATGCCCTCAAGGCCGCAGGACGGACGTGGGCGTCGGAGCGCGGGCATGCCGAGGGGCAGGACCCGTACTTCCGCTTCTGCTTCGACGGGACGGACGCACTGGGCGGCGAGTTCCGGGAGCTGGCCGAGGCGGTCCTGAGACCCCTGCTCGAGTCGGCCGAGGAGGTGCGCTGAGATGCCCGAAGCCACTCCCCGGTTCGACCTGCTGAACAGCCCGCTGGACGGCAGGAACCTCATCGAGGCCAGCGCCGGCACGGGGAAGACCTACGCCATCGCGGGTCTGTTCCTGCGGCTCATCGTTGAGAGGCGCCTGGCGCCCTCGGACATCCTCGTCGTGACCTACACCGTGGCGGCCACGGAGGAGCTGCGAGACCGCATCCGGAACATGATCCGCGAGGCCCTCGACGTGCTGGCCGGGAGGGCGACGGACAAGCCGTTCCTCGCCGACTTCGCCCGCGGCCTCGCCGACCGGAAGGATGCCCGCGACAGGCTCCGGGAGGCGCTGCGGGGGTTCGACGAGGCCCCCATCTTCACGATCCACTCCTTCTGCCGCCGGATGCTCTCCGAGAACGCCTTCGAGAGCGGCAGCCCCTTCGACACGGAGCTCCTGCCCGACGAGCGCATGCTGCGCGAGGAGATCGTCCGCGATTTCTGGCGGAAGCACTTCTACGGGGCGCCGCCCGAGTTTGTCCTCTACGCCCGCGAGCGGTTCAAGGGGCCGGCGTCGTTTCTCGCGCTGCTTCGCGCGGCGCCCTTCCGGCACGATGCGCGGATCCTCCCCGAGGCCCCCTCCTCGGCCCTGGCGGGCCTCCCGGCTCTGCGCGAGGCCTTTGCCGGGCTTCGCCGTTCCTGGCCGAAGAGCCGCGCCGGGGTGGAGAGGGCCCTGCGGGACGAGGCCCTGAACCGCACCAAGTACGGGAAGACGGAGCGCTACCTCGAGGCGATGGATGCCTTCCTGGCGCGCCCCTGGGCCGTGCTGCCCCTGTCGGAGGACCTCCTGAAGTTCGGCCCCGACACGCTGGCAGCGGCCGTGAAGAAGAACGGCAAGGCCCCGACCCACCGGTTCTTCGATCGCTTCGGCGATTTCCTGGGCGTGGCGCGGGACGCCTCGGGCGAGATGGAGGGGCAGGTCCGCTTCCTGCGCTGCGAGCTGTTCCGGTACGTGCGGCAGGAGCTTGCCCTTCGGAAGCGGCGCCGCAATCTCCGGTCCTACGACGATCTGCTGTCGGACCTGCGGGCGGCGCTTACGTCGGAGGGCTCCGGCATCCTCTCCGGGGCGATCCGGAAGAAATACCGGGCGGCGCTCGTCGACGAGTTCCAGGACACGGACCCCGTGCAGTTCGCCATCTTCGAGTCTGCCTTCGGGCAGGGCGAGACGGCGCTCTTTCTCATCGGCGACCCGAAGCAGGCGATCTACAGCTTCCGGGGCGCCGACCTGTTCGCCTACATCCGCGCCGCCTCCTACGTGCAGAGGCGCTACACGCTGGCCGAGAACTGGCGCGCGGAGCCGGGGCTCGTCCGCGCCGTCAACACCCTGTTCGGCCGGCCGCGGCACCCGTTCCTCTACGAGGCCGTCCCCTTCGAGAAGGCAAGGGCGGCCGTTCGCGAGGCCCCCTCGCTGACGATCGGGGGGAGGACCGAGCCCCCTCTGAAGCTCTGGGCCCTCGACGGCGGCGGTGAGACCGTTTCGATCGAGCGGGCCCGGGAGCGAATCCGGCGCGCCGTGGCGGCCGAGGTCGCGCGGCTCATCGAGGCGGGGCGCCGCGGCGAGGCCCGCATCGGCGAAAGGCCCCTGCGGGAGGCCGACATGGCCGTGCTCGTCCGCACGAACCGGGAGGCCCTCCTCGTGCAGGAGGCCCTCACCGGGCTCGGGATCCACAGCGTTCTCTACACCACGGGAAATCTCTTCGACACCGAGGAGGCCCGCCAGGCGGAGCGGGTGTTGCAGGCCATCGCGGAGCCCAACGACGAGGGGGCCGTCCGCGCGGCGCTCGCCACCGATCTCCTGGGGCTCGACGGCGCTTCGATCGAGAGGCTCTCGGGGGACCCGGCGGCGTGGGAAGAGAGGGTCCGGCGGTTCCACGACTGGCGCGACACGTGGGAGCGCCACGGCTTCGTCCGCATGTTCCGGGACCTCCTGCGCGGCGAGGGGGTGCGCCAGCGGCTGCTTGCGCTTCCCGGCGGCGAGCGGCGCCTCACCAATATCCTTCACCTGGCCGAGGTGCTCCACGGCGAGGAGGCGCGACGGCGTGCCGGCACGGGCGGGCTCATCCAGTGGCTGGCGACGCAGCGCGACGAGGAGACGCCGAGGCTCGAGGAGCACCAGCTCCGCCTCGAAAGCGACGCCGACGCCGTGAAGGTCGTCACGATCCACAAGAGCAAGGGGCTCGAGTACCCCGTCGTCTTCTGCCCCTTCAACTGGGGGCCGTCCCGCGCGGGGGACGTGTACAACTTCCACGACGAGAAGGACGGCTGGCAGCTCAACGTGGCGCTCGAGGACGCGGGCGACGAAGCCCGCCGGGCGGCCGAGCGGGAGCAGCTCGCCGAAAACGTCCGCCTGCTCTACGTGTCCGTCACGCGGGCGAAGAACCGCTGCATTGTCGTCTGGGGGCCGATCAACCGGGCCGAGACCTCGTCGCTTGCCTGGATCCTGCACGGCCAGGAGGGCGACCCGTCGTCCGCCGTCGACGGGACGGCGGACCGCGTCGCGGGGATGGGAGGGGAGGGCCTGCGGCGCGAGATGGAGGCGATCGCCGCCGCCTCGGACGGGGCCGTCGAGGTCGTCTCGATGCCCGAGGAGGCGGGCCCCGCGCTCCTCCCCGATGCCGGCCGCACGGGCGCGCTCGAAGCGCGCGAGTTCCGCCGGGAGGCGGAACGGGCCTTCGCGATCGCGAGCTTCTCGTCCCTCATCGAGGATGCGTACCGAGGGGGGGCAACCGGCGAGGGCCTTGCGGAGCGCCCCGACCACGACGAACGGGCCCCCCGGCGCGCCGTCGCGGAAGCGCCGGCCCGTCCGGACATCTTCTCCTTTCCCCGGGGGCCGAGGGCGGGAAAATGTCTCCACGCCGTCTTCGAGCGGATCGACTTCGCCGACGCCGGCCGCGGCGCCCTCGACGGCATCGTGAAGGCCGCGCTCGCCGAGTACGGCTACGAGCCGCTCTGGTGCGACACCCTGTGCGACATGATCGGCCGCGTCGTCGAGGCGCCCCTCGAGCCGGCGCGGGGCGTTCGGCTCTCGGGACTCGACCGCGGGAGGTGCCTGCACGAGCTGGGCTTCACCTTTCCCCTCCAGGCCCTCACGCCCGCCGGGCTGCGGGAGCTTTTCGCCGGCGCCGCGGGCATCGCGGGCGACATCCCGGAACGGCTCGGGTCGCTCCGTTTCCGGCCCGTCGAGGGCTTCATGAAGGGCTTCATCGATCTCGTCTTCGAGCACGGCGGGCGGTTCTACCTCGTGGACTGGAAATCGAACCACCTGGGAGCCCGCGCCGAGGACTACGGGGCGGAGGCCCTTGCGGCCGTCATGGGGGAAGACCTCTACATCCTTCAGTATCACCTGTATGCCGTGGCCCTGCACGAGTATCTGAAGGGCCGCCTGAGGGACTACGACTACGACAGGCACTTCGGCGGGGTCTTCTACGTGTTCCTGCGCGGCGTGGACCCCGCGCTGGGGACCGGCTTCGGGATTTTCCGCGACCGTCCCGATCGCCGGCTCGTCGAGGCCCTTGCGGGAGGGCTCGTGGCCAGGCCCTGTGCGGGAGAGGGATCATGAACCCCGGGATCGTCGAACATCTCCATGCGTCAGGCGCTATCTCGGATCTCGACCGGGGGTTCGCGCGCCTGGTGGTGCGGCTTGCGGGGGCGGCGGACGGGGCCCTCGGGCTTGCCGCCGCCCTCGTGAGCCGCGCCTCGGCTGAAGGGAACATCTGCCTCGACCTGGCCGGGCTTGCCGGCAGGCCCGTTGCGGCCGGCGACGACTCTCCCCGGTGCCCCGCGCTGGAGGCGTGGGTGTCCGCGCTTCGGCGAACGGCCGTCGTCGGCGCCCCCGGCGACCGGCGCCCCCTCGTCCTCGACGGCTCGCGCCTGTATCTCTATCGGCACTGGGACGCCGAGCAGGGGCTCGGCCGTTTCCTCCGGGAGCGCTCGCGGGGCGAGGCCCCCGCGGTCGACGTCGCGCGGCTGCGCGAAGGGATCGAAAGGCTCTTCCCCGACCGGGACGGGGAACCCGACTGGCAGCGGGTCGCCGCGGCCGTGGCCGTCCTGCAGCCGCTCAGCGTGCTCACGGGAGGCCCCGGCACGGGAAAGACGACAACCGTGGCGAGGGTCCTCGCCCTGCTTCTCGAGCAGTCGACGGCCCGGCCGCTCCGGCTCGCCCTGGCCGCCCCGACGGGCAAGGCGGCCGCCCGGCTCCAGGAGGCCATCCGGGAGTCGGCCGGGAGGCTTGACTGCGCGGACGACATCCGGGAGGCGCTCGCCGGCATGGAAGCCTCCACCCTGCACCGCCTGCTCGGGCGCCGCCCGGGGTTCAGCGCGTTCGGCCGGGGAGAGGAGGAGCCGCTCCCCTTCGACGCGGTCGTTGTGGACGAGGCTTCCATGGTGTCCCTGCACCTCCTCTTCGCCCTCGCCCGGTCCCTGTCCCGCGACGCGAGGCTCATCCTCCTGGGCGACAGGGACCAGCTGGCCTCGGTCGAGGCCGGCGCCGTCCTCGGGGACATCTGCGGCTCAGGGCGCAAGCGCCTCTACTCCG
>CAYZKT010000110.1:0-8589 GCA_964478885.1 uncultured Syntrophaceae bacterium
TGTTCCCCCTCCTCCACTTCCTCCTCCCGCCAGGGGAGGAGAACAGAGGAAAAGGTCTCTCGTAGGACGAGGGATGAGGCAACGCAGCAGATGAGTATTTTTCACCAGCCTGCCTTTTTACCTTGCCAGCTATCTCTTTTTTCCATCTCCCTGTCAATGGCATTCAACACCTTGAGCTTGTTCTGCGCCCATACCGGTCCCAGGTAGATGTCCCGGTATCCTTCCGCCGTGATCCGCTGGACGACCACGGAAGGCGGCAGGAGTTCGAGCACGTCGCAAACCATCGAGACGTAGTCCTCCTGCGTCATGAGCCCGATCTCCCCCTCCTCGAAAAGCCGCCCCACTTCCGTCCCCCGCAGCGCCAGCAGGGAGTGCACCTTGATGCCGTCCACGGGCAGGGCCGCCACGGCCTTTGCCGTCTCCAGCATGTCGCCGCGCGTCTCGCCGGGCAGCCCGAGGATGATGTGTGCGCAAATGAACAGCCCCCTGCCCGCCGTCTTTCGCACCGCCTCGACGAAGCGCGCCGCGCTGTGGCCGCGGTTCATCCGCTCGAGCGTCCGGTCATGGACGGACTGCAGCCCGTATTCGACCCAGACGTGCGACCGCCCGGCATAGCCCTCGAGCAGTCCCAGGATCTCGTCATCCACGCAGTCCGGCCTCGTGCCGATGGAGAGCCCGACGACGTCCGCCTGCGAGAGGGCTTCGTCGTAGAGCGCGCGGAGCTTCTCGACGGGCGCGTAGGTGTTCGTGAAGGTCTGGAAATAGGCGATGAACTTCGCCGCGCCCCGGAGATTCCGGTAAAGGGCCTTCCCCGCAGCGATCTGCTCCGCCACCGGGGGAAGCGGTCCCATCTGGCGGAGACCCGACCCCCGCCCGTCGCAGTACGCGCAGCCGCCCACGGCGACCTTCCCGTCGCGGTTCGGTCATGTGAACCCCGCGTCGATCTGCAGCTTACAGACCCTGCAGCCGAAGCGGTTTACGAGGAAGCTCTTGAAGTCGTAGTACCGCTTCCGGTTGTTCCAGAACTCGGGCTTGGGCATAGGGGAATTTCTGTTGTTTTTTTGAAGGGATGTTATTAAATAGTCCCTGCAAAGGCAAGGACGAGTTCACATGCCACAGATCTATCCCGCGTGAGCGGGATTTCTCCCGATCGCGCAGGTGAAGTGAAGCGGACATGGCAAAGCACTACGACGTCATCGTGGTCGGCGGCGGGCACGCGGGGTGCGAGGCGGCCCTGGCGGCCGCGCGCATGGGCTGCAAGACCCTCCTGTTCAACATCAACCTCGACTCCGTCGCACTCATGTCCTGCAACCCCGCCATCGGCGGGCTTGCCAAGGGCCAGCTCGTGAAGGAGATCGACGCTCTCGGCGGCGAGATGGGGAAGATCGCCGACCGGACGGCCGTCCACTTCCGCCTTCTGAACTCCTCGAAGGGGCCCGCCGTGCAGTCCTCCCGCGTCCAGTGCGACAAGCAGCTCTACCGCCTTGCGATGAAGGCCGTCGTGGAGCAGCAGAAGCGCCTTCATCTCCGGCAGGCCCTCGTGGAGCGCATCGCCGTCGAAGGGGACCGGGTCGCGGGCGTGATCGACAGCACGGGGTTCTTCTATCCCGCACGGGCCGTCGTCGTCACCACGGGCACCTTCCTCAACGGGCTCATCCACATCGGGACCTTCCGCACCCCCGCGGGCCGCGCCGGCGAGATTGCCTCCGTGGGCCTGGCCGAATCGCTGCGAGGCCTCGGGTTCGACATGGGGCGCATGAAGACGGGGACCCCGCCTCGCCTGAAGGCCTCCACGATCGACTTCGGGCGTCTCGAGCGCCAGGACAGCGACCCCGCGCCCCGGCCCTTCTCGTACACCACGGAGAGGCTCCGGGAGGAGCGCCTGCCCTCCTACTTCTCCCACACGACGCAGGAGACGCACCGGCTGCTGCGGGAGAACATCGCCCTGTCCCCCCTCTACTCGGGCGTCATCACGGGGGTGAGCGCCCGCTACTGCCCGTCGCTCGAGGACAAGGTGATGCGATTCTCCGACCGGGGCCGCCACCCCGTCACGCTGGAGTTCGAGGGGCTCGACACGGAGGAGATCTACGCCAAGGGCCTCGGCAACTGCCTCCCCCTGGAATTGCAGGAGCGGATCGTCCACAGCGTCCCCGGCCTGGAAAAGGCGGAGATCATGCGCCCGGCCTACGCCATCGAGTACGACTACGTCCAGCCGACGGAGCTCCGGCAGACCCTGGAGACGAAGCGCATCGCGGGGCTCTTCCTCGCGGGGCAGATCAACGGAACCTCGGGGTACGAGGAAGCCGCGGGCCAGGGGCTCTGGGCAGGCATCAACGCGGCGTTGCAGATCCAGGGCCGGCCGCCTTTCGTCCTGGAGCGTTCCGAGGCCTACCTGGCCGTCATGGTCGACGATCTCGTGACGCGGGGCGTCGACGAGCCCTACCGGATGTTCACGTCGCGAGCCGAATACCGCCTTCTGCTCCGTGAGGACAACGCGACGATCCGCCTCATGGGAAAAGGGCACGCATTGGGGCTCGTCCCGGACGAGCACCACCGGGACCTGCAGGGCTGCGTAGAGCGGATCGAGAGCGCGATCCGGCATCTCTCGTCCCGGACGGTCTACCCCTCGGCCGAGACCAACCGGGTCCTCGCGGAACGCGGCTCGCTGCCCATCCGCAAGCCCCTCTCGCTTTTTCACCTTCTCAAGCGCCCCGACATGGGCTACGATGATCTCTCGGCGTTCGATGCCGATCTGCCGGCCGTCGAGGAGCCGGTGAAGAGGCAGGTCGAGATCGAGTCCCGCTACGAGGAGTACATCAGCAGGCAGAACGAGGCCGTCGGGAAATTTCGCGAGATGGAGCGCAGGAAGATCCCCGACGGCATCGACTACTTCGCGGTCCCGAGCCTCTCGAACGAACTGAAGTGCAAGCTCGACGCGATCCGCCCGGCCTCCTTCGGACAGGCGCAGCGGATTCCCGGCATGACCCAGGCGGCCCTGGCGGCGATCCTGGTTTACCTGAAGAAGAAGGAGATGGAATCGGCGCGCGCCGGCGCATGAAAGGAGGGACATCATGCGGTGGAAAGACCAGGACAGAAGCGACAACGTGGAAGACCGCAGGGGGATGCCCGTCTCGAAGGGGATGATGGGCGGCGGGATCGGCACCGTGATCCTGGTGATCGTGGCGCTCTACTTCGGCATCGACCCGTCGGTGATTCTCCAGTCCGTGCCCGAGAGCGGGCCTCCCGCCGTGACGCAGCAGCGCCCCGCGGGGCAGGACGAGATGGCGCAGTTCGTCTCCGTCGTGCTCGCCGACACGGAGAAGACCTGGCACGGCGTCTTCCGACAGTCGGGCAGGACCTACGAGGAACCGAAGCTCGTCCTGTTCACCGGCGCCGTCCAGTCCGCCTGCGGGTTCGCCCAGGCGGCCATGGGGCCCTTCTACTGCCCCCAGGACCACAGGGTTTACATCGACCTCGCGTTTTACGAGGACCTGAAAACCCGCTTCAAGGCGCCGGGCGATTTCGCCCAGGCCTACGTCATCGCCCACGAGGTGGGGCACCACGTGCAGAACCTTCTGGGGATTACGTCGAAGGTTCAGGGGACGATGCAGCGCGTGAGCAAGGCTGAGGCCAACCGCCTCTCCGTGCGGATGGAGTTGCAGGCCGACTGCTTCGCAGGCGTCTGGGGCTACCACGCGGACCGGTCCCGCAGGATCCTCGAGACGGGCGACCTGGAGGAGGCCCTCCGGGCCGCAAGCGCCATCGGCGATGACAGGATCATGAAGCAGACTCGCGGCACCGTCGTGCCCGACGCCTTCACCCACGGGACGTCGGAGCAGCGGGTGCGCTGGTTCAGGCGGGGTTTCGAGACGGGCGACCCGAACCAGTGCGACACGTTCCGGGCCCCGGCGCTGTAGGGTGCCGGCGCGGCAGCAGACGAAAAAAAGGCAGGGGATACACCCTGCCTTTTGCGTTCTAACGGAACCCGCGGTCCCGCCTTCTCAGAACTGCTTCGTATCCTGCATGGGGATCACGGTCTCGGGGTCGGGACTCGTGAAGTCGACCGGCTTGGACACACCATCGCCCCCCCTGCCCCGCTTCCCGGAGCCGTTCGAGGGCGATTTCTTGCCGCTCTCCACCCGGAACATGGACATCACCGAGGCCAGTTCCTCCGCATTGGCGGCGTTCTGCTGGGTGACCTGGTTCATGTCCGCGACGGCGCGGTTGATCTGGTGGATCCCGTCGGACTGCTCGCGGGACGCCGCGGCGATCTCCTCCATCAGCTCCTGGACCTTCTTCGAGCTGCCGATCACGCTGCCGAAAGCGTCGTTGGTCACCGTGACCAGCTTCTCCCCTCCGCGCACCTTGTTGACGATGTCCTGGATGAGGTTGGCCGTGTCCTTGGCCGAGTCCGTCGCCCGCAGCGCGAGGTTGCGGACCTCGTCGGCCACCACCGCGAAACCCGCGCCTGCCTCTCCCGCCCGCGCCGCCTCGACGGCCGCATTGAGCGCCAGCAGGTTCGTCTGGAAGGCCACCTCGTCGATGTTCTTGACGATCTTCTGGGTCTGCTCGCTCGCGCGGGCGATCTCCGTCATGGACCGCGTCAGCTCCGACATGGCCTGGTTGGCCTTCTCGATCGCCTCGCGGACCGTCATCATCAGGTGATTGGCCGCCGTGGTGTTCTCCGCGTTCTGCTTCGTCATGGATGCCATCTCATCGAGCGACGCCGACGTCTCCTCGATGGAGGCCGCCTGCTGGGACGACGAATCGGACAGCACGCTGGAGATGGCCATGGACTGCCCCACGGCCTCGCCCATCTTCTTGCGCATCGCGTTGACCGACTCGGCCAGCTCCCCGATCTCGTCGCGGGAGAGCACCTGGATGTCCTGGGTCAGGTCCCCTTCGGCAACCTTCTTGATGACCCCCACCGATTCCTTCACCGGTTTCGTGATCAGCCGGGCCATCATCAGATTGACGGCGACGGCCGACAGGATGACGATGGCCAGCACGGCGGCAAAGGCGCTCATCAGCCTGTTGGATTCCCGGATGGAGCCCTCGTAGTTCTCCTTGCTGAGCCGGTTCTCGAGCGCCATGAGTTCCGTGAGGGTCCTGTTGAGGGCCTGGTACTTCTCGTCGGTCACCGTCATGAACAGGGCCGCCCCGTTCACGTCGGCCGCCGCGATGTCCAGCAGCCCCAGGGCCGGCTCCTGGTACAGCTTGAGCTGCGCCAGGGTGGCGTCGTAGAGTTTCTTCTCCTCCGCGGTGATCGCGGCGCTCTTCTGGAGCCCCTGCACGAAGGCGATGCTCTTCTCGATGGCGGCCTTCTGCTCCTTGCCCAGGGCCTCCACTTTGGAGGCCTCGTAGTTCGCACCCGCCCAGCTGACCACCTTGTAGAGATTGGCGTGAACATTGGCGATCGTCCGGCTGATCTCCGAGCTGTTCTGGTAGCCCTGGAAGCGGTTGTTGTAGATGTCGTCCATGGCCGCCTTCTGGCTCGTCATGCCGTGATAGGTGCCTGCCGCAAGGAGCAGCAGGAACAGGGAAACCGCCACGGGGCCGATGAGGAGTTTCTTGGCCAGCTTCAGGTTGCGAAGGATCTTGTTCATCTTCCCGTCCCCTTTTTTATGCAGGGGCCGGACGGGGCTGGCCCGTCCGGCCCGGTTTGTCCACCTGTTACTTATACGCCCCGCAGGCGAGGACCACGTCGCCCACCTTCTGGAAGAAGACCAGCTTATCCTCGACCTTCTTGCTCTGGGGGTTGGTCCACTTGTAGTCGACCGTGCCGCTGGCCGAGGTCTTCGCCTTGTCGACGAGTTCCTTCATGAAAAGCTTCCCGTCCGAGTCCTTCAGCTCGATGAGCGTCTTGCCGATGAGGGCCTTGTTCGCCCCGTGGGAGAGGATCTTCGCATTCAGGTCGCTCACGTAGATGTAGAGATCGCGATCCACGAACTTGCCTTTCGGGTCGTCGAACGCCGCAAAGGCCTTGGCCTGGCCGTTTGCCTTGTAGAACTCCACGGCCTTGCCCAGCATCGCCTGGGCCTCCTTGGTCGTTCCCTTCGCCTGGGCGAAGGCCAATCCTGCGGTCAACGCGACGATCAACAGCCCGATCCATACTTTCTTCATCTTCTCGTTCCTCCTGTTCTCTGTCTTTGGGTGTGGTTTGCTTTTTCCTTGACGATTTCTGCCGACGTCCTTCGCATCCGGTCTGCGTGGTTTGAATTCCCGTTTCCCCGTGACCGACGCCTGCAACCGGGACGCATTCCGACCGTCAGGCCGTTCCCCGTGCAGTCGCCCCCCGGACCGGAACACGTTCTTCCCGATACCAGCGGGTCGATCCGACGCAACGAACTTTCAACAGAATGTTTCCGGAGAAAGCACAGAGACAGGACGATGTCGAAAGTGTCGCGAACCCTGCGGAATAGCCCGCCACGCAGAACGGGAAGACCCGGGCGGTCCCCTGACTGCAGCGGTCCTATTCAACGACTGATTATCAAGAGGAGTTGTGAACTCCCGATCCTTCGACTCACCCGCGGGGGAGAAACAGATGAAAAGTTGCCTTTACACCGTCTTGCAAGTTTCAGACCAGAAAAACCACTGCGTGGAATGCGGGTTGCCACCCCTAAAAGACTTGCCGGATAAGGGTTTCGGCCCGGGAAGAACGGGGAGGAGGATCGGTGAGCCCGAATCCCGGCTAGCGAACGTGCGGGAACGATGACTACTCGGGTCGGATTTCCATCCGTACTACGAGAGGAACGCCCGGCCGCGGTGCGGCGGCTGCGCTCTCGCTGAGTGTGCCCAGAGACGCGAGTTTCTCCCGCAGGGCCTCGAGGTCTTCCGGTCGGATCCGGGCAGTCAGTGTCACCCGCCCTTCGCGGGTGCTGCGCTCGACGGACCGGGCCCCGATCTTTCTCAACGCCTCATCAACCCGGTCGGCTGCGCCGATCGGATCTTTCACGCGGACGGAGATGTCCAGATCGGGACGGACCGACAGGGTCGCCGACAGTATGGGCGAAGCGGCAGGCGCGGCTTCCCGTTTTGACGCTTCCCTTGCAGCCGTGCCGATCGGTGCTTTCATGACCTTCTGCTTGGGCTGGGGCTCCGATGCCGTCAGGCCCCGGGCCGTTTCCCGTCTGGCGTCCGCGCCTGCGCCCTCCGGCCTTTCCTCGTCTTTCGCGGGCGCAACCGTCCCCCGGGCCTCTTCGGTCAGCTGCGGGGTCCCGACGGCGTCTGCCTTTTCGGCGTCCCGGGCGGGCTCGGCCTTCCGCTCCGCGCGGCCCGCGCCGGTTGCGGGCGGCGCGAAGGTCTTCTTCTCGCGGCTCGCGGGGCCTTCCTCTTTCTTCACCTCCTCCGCTGCCCCCGCCTTCTCCTGCGGGGCCTCCGCCTGCCGGGCTTCCCGGATCACGACCGGGGGAGGAGCGGCCTGCCGGAAATCGGTCTCGCCCGTCCGGTAGACATTCCACGCCACGACGGCGATAAGAACCGTGGCGAGGGCCTGGATGGGCACCTTGATGTAGAGAGGGAAGAAGAGCTTCCGAAAAACGCTCTGCCTGCCCTGCGCCTCTTCCCGCACGCGGGCCATCACCCGCGTCTTGAGCCAGGGCGGCGGCTCCACCTCTTCCAGCCGCTTCACCAGCGCATCGGACGCCTTCAGTTCCTCGAGCGCTTTGCGGCAGCCCTCGCACGACTTCAGGTGCGCTTCGACCCGCTCCCTATCGCCCTCGTCGAGGGCCCCGTCGATCAGGCCCGCGAGCCGGGTTTCCATTTCCTTGCACGTCATGGCCAATCACCCAAAACCCTGACGAGGCAGTCCTTCAGCACGGCCCGGGCCCTGAAGAGCCTCGATTTTACGGTCCCCTCCGGCAGGTGCAGCATGCCGCCGATCTCCTCGTACGTGAAGCCCTGGATGTCCCGCAGGACGAGGACCTCGCGGAACTCCGCGTCCAGCGTCCCGATGCACTGCTGCACCCGGGCCTCGATCTCTTTTTTTTCGAGACGCTCGTCCGCCGTCTCCCCGCAATCCGTCACCTCTCTCCTCGGGCCATCGCCCTCCGGCCCTGCCGGGTCGTCGATCGAAGCGGTCTCGTGCCGCGACAGGGCCTGCACCTTCCGCATGCGGGTCCGGGCGTGGTTCACGACGATGCCGTAGAGCCAGGTGGAGAACTTCGCCTCGCGCCGGAAAGACCGGATCGCGCGCCAGGCCGAAACAAAGGCCTCCTGCACCACGTCGCAGGCCTCGTCGTAGTCCCCCAGCATCCGGTAGGCGACGTTGAGCATCCGCTTCTGGTACCGGTCGACGAGAACCTCGAAGGCATCCGAGTCGCCCCTCTGGCATCGAAGGACGGCGTCGGCATCCTCGTCATCGGTCATCCGGTTCAGGACAGCAATCACGGCAACAGGCATCCCGGTTGGTTTCGTTCCCCCGATTTCCCTTTACGGGGGCCTTCTTGTCAAGAACTATCCTTGCCTCACCCCCGTATCGGGATGGGTGCGGACCGGCCCCGCTGTCCGGCGTGACCGGTCCGCCCGATGAGGGACTATGAGCCGCACACGATGGTGACGACCGCCCTGCCCTCCTTCCCGTCCTGCGTG
>CAYZKT010000111.1:0-8506 GCA_964478885.1 uncultured Syntrophaceae bacterium
TGTCTCGTTCTACTTCCGCATTACGCCCTTTCTCATCTTATACAGGTGGAGGGTTCCTGTACCCTGTACCCTTGTACCCTGTACCCTGGGCCCCTCACCCGACGGGCGCCATCCTGCGCTCCAGCCGCACGGTGCGCAGCGTGTCGTTGAGGAGCCCGATCTTGTGCGCCTTCCTGGGAATGTTCCCCTCGGGGCCGGTGCGAAGCCTCTCCGTCCGCACCCGGCCGGTCAGGTCGGTGAACCGGACGAGGATCTCGCACTCGGGGTCGTAGGCAAGCGCCATCTGCTGCACGCGCCGGTCGGGCCACCCGCCGAAGGGGTTGGCGCTGATCGCGGTGAACTTCGCCCCCCCGGGGTCGGTTTCATCGGCCTCGATCCCGACGACGACCCGGCCGTATCTCTTGAAGCTCTCGAAGGCGACGGCCGCGATGCCGTCCCACCTCCGGAGCTGGTGCTTCACGTGCGCCGGGACATCCGAGGCGACCTCCAACCGATCGCGGGAGTAGAAGACCGACGTCATCGCCTCGACCCGGTACCGGATCGCCCGCAGCTCCCGGGTGTGCCGCAGGACGCAGTCCGCCCCGCCCGCCAGGACCTCGTCTTCCCGGCCCGCCGCGACCAGGCTTCCGGCCACGGCAACGACGGGAAGGTTCCAGGCCGACCGGAGGATGCGAACGAGCCCGAGAGGCGAAGCCGGCGCGAGGGAGCTCGCCTCCGGCGGCGTGCAATCCACGCGGTCGAGCAGGAGGATGGCAAGGTGGATGCGGACGCTCCGCACCAGCGAGACGGCCGCCTGCGCAGTGACGGCCTCATGGAGGGTCAGCCGCCAGCAGGTTTCCGGAAAGATCTCCCGCAGGCACGCTGCGAGTTCCGGATCGGCGGGGCCGTCCCCGGCGCCGATCAGGACGTGCACGGCGGGGCGCAGCAGGCTGTCTGCGGGAGGAAGAAGCTGCATCATCGGCGGTCGGCTCGCCGGGGGGAGTGTTTTGCCGGGCCCGCCTCGCGGCGGGGCCGGGCGGTGATCCGGCAGCCCGTACCGGATTCATCGGCAGGACGCGGTCATTTCTTGAAGGTGCGGCGCGTCCCGGGATCGCTTCGAGAATAAGGAAGTCCCTATTGATTTACTAATGATCTACTCATATTGCCTTTCCCCCGGATTTCGCGCATCCTTCAACCAGGGATTCCCCGGCACTCCCGCCCGGTTCACGCGAGACGCCCTGCCGGGGCCGTCGAAGACGGGGTGAGCCGGGGGCCCTGTCGCGGCAGGCACGTCGAGGCGATCGGTAACGCGTCAGCGAGCCCCTATCGCGGCAGATCCGGCCCCGACCGGATGCGCGGGCGACCAGGCGGGCTTTTCAGGAAAGGAGGGTTTTATCATGAGCAAGAAAACAGTTCGGAAAGAGGACGCCGGCCGGGGCGGCAGGGCCTCGATGGGCAAGGGGGGTCTCCCGAGCGACCCCCGCGAGTCCGCGTACCTGCTGCACAGCATTGTCCAGGGCTTTTCCATCCCCGCCTTCGTCATCGGGAGGGATCACCGGATCCTCTACTGGAACCGGGCCCTCGAACAGTTGAGCACGATCCCGATGAGCGAGGTGGTGGGGACCAACCAGCACTGGAGGGCCTTCTACGCCGAGCCGAGGCCCTGCATGGCGGACCTCCTGGTCGACGGGGTCGCCGACCGGGTCCCGAAGTGGTACGAGGGAAAGTACCGGAAGTCCGACCTGCTCGAGGAGGCCTTCGAGGCGACCGATTTCTTCCCAGCCCTGGGGGAGAAGGGCGTCTGGCTGCGATTCACGGCCGCGGCGATCCGGGACACCCACGGCGAGATCATCGGCGCCATCGAGACCCTCGAGGACATCACGGAGGGCAAGGTCGCGGAACTGACGCAGCGCGAGAGCGAGCAGCAGCTCTTCAGCATCATCGAGGGCTCCCCCATCCCGACCTTCGTGATCGGGCTGGACCACAGGGTCCTATACTGGAACCGGGCCCTGGAGAAGCTCAGCCGGATCCCGGCCGAGGAGATGATCGGCACCAACCGCCACTGGAGGGCCTTCTACGCCAAGGAGCGCCCCTGCATGGCGGACCTGCTCGTCGACCAGTCCCTCGAGACGATTCCCGAGTGGTACGGCGGCGTCGCGAAGTCGAAGCTGCTCGAGGACACCTACGAGGCCGAGGGCTTCTTCCCCGATCTCGGGCAGAAGGGCCGGTGGCTGCGGTTCACCGTGTCCCCCATCCGGAGCTCCCGGGGGGCCCTGGTGGGCGCCATCGAAACGCTCGAGGACATCACGGAGCGCAAGGAGACGGAGCAGCAGTGCATCGAGAGCGAGAAGAGGCTCCACAGCATCGTCCAGGGGTTCTCCATCCCCGCCTTCGTGATCGGCAAGGATCACCGGATCCTCTACTGGAACCGGGCCCTGGAGAAGCTGACAAACCTGAAGGCCAAGGACATGGTCGGGACCAGTCAGCAGTGGCGGGCCTTTTACGGGAAGGAGAGGCCGTGCATGGCCGACCTGCTCGTGGACCGCGCGGCGGACAAGGTGTCCAAGTGGTACTCGGGGAAATACCGCAAGTCCGATCTCATCGACGAGGCCTACGAGGCGACCGATTTCTTCCCCGACCTCGGCAAGGGCGGGCGCTGGCTGCGGTTCACCGCCGCGGTCATCCGCGATTCGCGAGGCGAGCTCGTCGGGGCCGTGGAGACCCTGGAGGACATCACGGACCAGAAGGTGGCCGAAAACGCCCTGAAGAAGAGCACGGACCGCAAGAGCGGAAAATCGTCCTAGCCGGCCCCGCGGCAGGCCGGGAGATCCGTCGACCGGGATCCCACACGGATAGAAAGGAAGGAGGTCAGGCCATGAGACCGCACGCCACAAAGCTCATCGAAACCGTCGAACAGAACGCCCGGGCCATCGCCCAGCAGTGGTACAAGAACGTCAAGATCAACCCCAAGACGCCCGTCTACCACGCGCTGTCGGAAGAGAAGGCCATGGACCAGGCCCTGTACTTCTACAGCAGCTTCCTGAAGCTCTTCGCCACCGACAAGCCCTTCGAGGACGCCTACACCCTGTTCTCCAAGTACGCCGACGCGAGCTACCGGGAGCGCATCCCCCTGCCCCAGGCCGTCTACGCCCTCATCCTGATGCGGCGCCACATGTGGCTCTTCGCCGAGTACCAGGCCATCTTCGAGACGGCCGTGGACCAGCGGCACGCGCTGGAGAGCCAGAGCCGCATGATCCTGATGTTCGACTACGCCGAGTTCGTCGTCATCGACCGCTACGACGAGCTGATGCGGAAGGAAGCCGAGGAGAAGTGCAGGGCGATGAAGGTGAAGGGCCCGCTGCTCTCGATGTGGGGGGGAGAAAAAACGAAGTAGGGGACGCCACTGCCCGCCTCGCGGAAGCGGGCGTCCGGGGGCCGCCCCGCAGCGGACGGCCTCTTTCCCGGCGTCAGGCCGGGCGCTGCTTGCGCCGCGCCCCGCGGGGGCGATCAGCGCTTCTTTCGGTTGTCGTAGTTCTGGTAATGTCCGGTGATCTTCGGGTTGTCGAGGTCTTCCTGCGACATGCGGGCAACCATCTCGAGGCCCCGGATGTCGAGTTTGAGCGCCCTGATCTGCTTGTCGTAGAACTCGATATCGCTCTTGAACCGCTTGCGCTTCGCGATCTCCATGAAGGGCTTGCCGTTGAGCTCGTCCTGGAGGGCGATGCGCTTTGCGCTCACCTCCTTGAGCCTTGCCCGCAGGATCTCCAGCTTCCCCGCCGCACCCTCCTTCACCCGGTCGAAATCCACGGGCTTGCCGTGCCCCCCCTGCTCCACGGGCCGGATGTCGATAGCGGGAACCGCGGGAGCGGCAACTGCCGGTTCTGCGGCCGTACGGTCCAAGGGCGTCGGGACATTGGCCACGCCGTAGTGGACAGCGCTTCGTTCGCTTGCGTCCGTCGTCTTGATGCAGACATCGACGAAGAAGGGCCCGGCCGCCGTCGAGAAGGGAATCACGATGCTCGGGCTCTTCAGGATGTGACTGATCGTGTGCTGGCGGCCGTGCACGACGGTGGGGATGGCCGCGTAGACGCGCATCCCCATCTTCTCCATCTGCGTCCGCGACGCGCCGGAGATCATGTTCGTCAGCTCCCCCGTGGCGTCGATGATCTCCTGGGTCACACCGCCGCACTGCTCGCCCAGCATGTTGGCCACGATCCTGCAGATGCAGGCCTCCGAAAAGCTCAGTGCCAGGGAGCCCAGGGCGTCGCCCGTGATGCCGATGATGCCCGACACGTCCCCGAAGGCCGCCTCGTCTTGCTTGACGCGGGGCCTGCCCGGGACGGCGTCGATGTGCGCCATCTTTTTCAGGACTTCCAGCGTCCCGGCCAGGAAGGGGTTGATGTAGTTGACGTCCATGGGAATTGCTGTCTCCGTGAGGGTGCCCCCGGGCGGAGCCCGGCGGTCTTCCCTGACCCTGGAGAGCATGCAACCGAGGTGCCAGAAGGGGTGCCGGGGGGGGGGAATCCGGCAGTAAAAAGCCGGGAAAGGGGCGGGACGGCGGCGGAAATCTGACCGGTCGTGCGACGTCCCGTCGGCCGGGCGGATCATCTCGTCGACGACCTCGCAGGGGATCGACACCGAGGGGACGTCGGGGGAGACACCCGGGGCGATCTGCAGGCCGTCCGGGAGAAGGCGCCCTCGCCCGGCCCGTCACGGGCCGACGGAATACTCGATCCCCGCGTTCCGGAAGTTCGGCGGGATCCGGCAGATCCGGTGGCTGCTGTTGGCGAACACGATCTCGTTGGTGCCCTCGGCGTGCAGTTCCATCGTCGCCTCGTTGTAGAACCGGAAAACGACCTCCGTGCTGGCCCCCCGCAGGTTCTGGATCTGCATCTGCACGAGCACCCGGTCGTAGAGGTAGAAGTCCTTCTTGTACTCGCACATGGCGTTCTTCGTGATCAGGACGAGGCCGTCCCGGATGGACTCGAGCCCGCCCGGCACGCACTCCTTCACCCACAGATCCCGCGTGATCCCCTGGAGGGTGAAGAAGTGCACGAAATACATGTGCTGCAGCAGGTTGGTGTCCCCGATCGTCACCGTCGTACGGTATTCGTAGCTCTTGCCCATGCCGACCCCTTGTTTTCGGTCTGTTTTTCGATAGTTCTACCAGCAAACCGGCGGGCTCGGCAACAAAAACCCGCCGGGGCCCTCCCGCACCGCTCGGGCGAGACCGCACGAACCGGCAGGATAACGGGCCCTTGCAGTCCCCACGCCGCCGGCCCGCAGCCACGAAAATTTTTGCAAAAAAAGATTGACAAACTATGGCTGCATCACTATTATCCAAAAATTACGTCAGACTTCACGCTAGAGTTCCAGATATCCATTGCAGTATTTGGTTCGATGGCTCCCCCGTTTGATGGCACCTATCAGATGCGGGGAGTTTTCTTTTCCGTGACGGCTGACGGGACTTCAACACCAGGAAAGGAACCATGAAAAGCGACATCCAAAAGGTCCGGAACATCGGCGTCAGCGCCCACATCGACTCCGGGAAGACCACGCTGTCGGAACGCATCCTCTTCTACACGAAACGCATCCACGCGATCCACGACGTCAAGGGCAAGGACGGCGTCGGCGCAACGATGGACTCCATGGAGCTCGAGAAGGAGCGCGGGATCACGATCGCCTCCGCGGCGACCTTCTGCGAGTGGCTCGGCCACGAGATCAACATCATCGACACCCCCGGGCACGTGGACTTCACCATCGAGGTGGAGCGCTCCCTGCGGGTGCTCGACGGGGCGGTCCTCGTGCTGTGCTCCGTGGGCGGCGTGCAGTCCCAGTCCATCACCGTGGACCAGCAGATGAAGCGCTACAAGGTTCCCAGCATCGCCTTCATCAACAAGTGCGACCGCAGCGGGGCCGACCCGGCCCGCGTGATCGCCCAGCTGAAGTCGAAACTCGGCCACAACGCCGTGGCCCTGCAGATCCCCATCGGCCTGGAGATGAACTTCCAGGGGGTCGTGGACCTCGTCGACATGAAGGCCCTGTACTTCGACGGGGAGAACGGCGAAACGGTCCGCACCGAGGAGATCCCGGCCGGGCTGCGCGACGAGGCGGCCGCGAAGAGGGCCGAGTTGATCGAGGCGGCGTCCATGTTCTCCGACGAACTCATGGAGGCGGCCCTCGAGGAGCGCGTGATCCCGCGGCAGATGCTGATCGCGGCCCTGCGCGCCGGGACGATCCGCCGCGAGCTGACGCCCGTGCTCATGGGCTCGGCCTACAAGAACAAGGCCGTTCAGCCCCTGCTGGACACCGTCTGCGCCCTCCTGCCCTGCCCCTCGGACGTGGAGAACACGGCCCTGGACATGGACAACGACGAGGCGCCCGTGACGCTGGAGAGCGACCCCGGCAAGCCCGTCGTGGCGCTGGCGTTCAAGCTCGAGGACGGCCCCTACGGGCAGCTCACCTACATCCGCGTCTACCAGGGCGCCATCGCCAAGGGCTCCACCATCGTCAACGTCCGCACGGGCAAAAAGGTCAAGGTGGGCCGCGTCGTGCGCATGCACGCCGACCAGATGGAGGACATCGAAACCGTCTCGGCGGGCTACATCGGCGCCCTGTTCGGCATCGAGTGCGCCTCGGGCGACACCTTCGTCTCCCAGGGCGTCAACCTCACCATGACCTCCATGTACGTCCCCGAGCCGGTCATCTCGCTGGCGATCGTGCCGAAGGACAACAAGGCCCAGATCAACATGTCCAAGGCCCTCAACCGCTTCACCAAGGAGGACCCGACCTTCCGGTGCCACGTGGACGCCGAGACCAACGAGACGATCATCGAGGGCATGGGCGAGCTGCACCTGGAAGTCTACGTGGAGCGCATGCGACGCGAGTACGCCGCCGAGGTGACCACGGGCAACCCGCGCGTGGCCTACCGCGAGACCATCACGCAGCGCGCCGAGTTCAACTACACCCACAAGAAACAGACGGGCGGCTCCGGCCAGTACGGCCGCGTGGCCGGCTGGATCGAGCCCGTCGCCGACGAGGACTTCGTCTTCGAGAACAAGGTGGTCGGCGGCTCCATCCCGACCCAGTTCATCGCGGCCTGCGAGAAGGGCTTCCGCGCATGCATGGCCAAGGGGCCCAAGATGGAGTTCCCCGTCACGGGCGTGAAGGTCGTCATCAACGACGGCGCCTCCCACACGGTGGACTCCTCGGACATCGCCTTCCAGCAGGCGGCCCGGGGCGCCTTCCGCGAAGGCTACGCCAAGGCCAAGCCCGTCATCCACGAGCCGGTCATGAAGGTCGTCGTCGAGACGCCCACCGAGTTCCAGGGCCCGGTCATCGGCCTGCTGAACCAGCGCCGCGGCATGATCGTGGGCGCACAGGACGAGGGCGTCATGTCCGTCATCGAAGCCCACGTCCCCCTGGCGGAGATGTTCGGCTTCTCCACGGCGCTTCGCTCCGCCACGCAGGGCAAGGCGCAGTTCACCATGGAGTTCGCCATGTACAAGCTCGTGCCCCAGTCCATCGCCGAGAAGATCGCCGAGGAAGTGGCGGCACGGAAGAAGAACGCGGCCTAGCAAGGCCCCTTCCCTTGTTCTCCTCCCCGGGTGGGAGGAGGAAGTGGAGGAGGGGGAAGGATCCCGTTTCTCAATCTTCCGCTCCCTTGAGGGGAGAGCCCTTCGATACACTCGGGGCCGCGAGTCGATTCGACAAGCTCACGACCCTGAGCCGGTCGAAGGGCCCGTCGAACGGGATTGAGGTGAGGGTGAATAATCCCCTTTCCTGACGCCATGAAGGGTCGGGGAGGATTTTACCGGTACTCCTCCATGCAACCGCATCATTGCGAGTCGAGCCCGGCGACCCGTGACCGCCTTCCCGAGAAGGCGGCTTCGGCCCGGCCGCTCCTCGCAATGACCTGACCGTCATCGTGACCATGCAGACGCAACCCATCGAAAACGTCATTCATCTCAGGGACAGGAATATCGACATGTTCAAGAAAGATCTGATCCTCCGCAACCCGCTTCGGTCCTTGGGCCGGGAGGGAGAAGAAATCCTCGCGGCCGGAAGCTTCGGCGCCGTGCTGGCCCCTGCCGGCGTCGGAAAGACCGCCTTCATCGTGCAGCTCGCCCTGAACGCCATGCTGCAGGAGAAAAACGTGCTGCACATCAGCCTCGACGAGCCCGTCACCAAGGTGAGCCTCTGGTACGCGAAGCTCTTCCAGGACCTGACCGGCCGCTCCCGGTGGTCGAAGCTCGACGGGGTGCTCGAGGACCTGCTGCCCCACCGCTTCATCATGACCTTCAAGGTGGAGGGGTTCACCGTCCCCAGGCTCGAGGAGAGGCTGACGGACCTGACGGCCCAGAACGTCTTTCACCCCGAGATGGTCCTCATCGACGGGTTCCCCTTCGGGGAGGCCGTCCGGGAGCGCCTGATGGCCCTCAAGCTGCTCGCCGGCAGGCTCGGGGTCTGCGCCTGGTTCACGGTGCACACCCACCGGCACGAGACGCCCACGCCCGAGGGGCTGCCG
>CAYZKT010000112.1:0-8476 GCA_964478885.1 uncultured Syntrophaceae bacterium
CCGTCGTCGGTGACGAAGACCTCCCCGTGCTGGAAGGGGCTCATCGTGCCGGGGTCGACGTTGATGTAGGGGTCCAGCTTGATGTTCGTCACGGTGAGGCCGCGGGCCTCGAGCAGGCAGCCGATGGAGGCCGCCGCGAGCCCCTTGCCCAGGGACGACAGGACGCCGCCGGTGATGAAGATGTATTTCGTGCGCATGCGATCAACCTTTCGGTCATGTCTGTGTCCGCTCTGCGGACAATGTTGAGTGATGAGTTTTGAATTTTGAATTGAGGAATCGGATTCATCCTCATTCAACACTCAAAACTCGACACTCATAACTCAGGCCGCTGTTGCCGACGGCGGCCTGTCATTCCCACTCGATCGTGCTGGGCGGCTTGGTGCTCACGTCGTAGACGACGCGGTTGACGCCCTTCACCTCGTTGACGATGCGGCTCGAGATCTTCTCGAGGACGTCGTGGGGGAATCGAACCCAGTCGGCCGTCATCCCGTCGGTGCTCGTGACGGCCCGCAGGGCGATCACGTTCTCGTAGGTCCGCCCGTCGCCCATGACGCCCACCGTCTTGACGGGCAGCAGCACGGCCAGCTCCTGCCAGACGTGGTTGAAGAGGCCCGCCTTCCAGACCTCCTCGCGCAGGATGGCGTCGGCCTTCCGCACGACGGCGAGCTTCTCCTTCGTGACGGGCCCGAGGATGCGCACCGCCAGTCCCGGTCCCGGGAAGGGGTGACGCCCCACGAGGCTCTCGGGAAGCCCCAGCTCGCGCCCCAGCTCCCGCACCTCGTCCTTGAAGAGGACCCTTAGCGGCTCCACGAGCGACATCTTGAGCTTCGCGGGCAGGCCGCCTACGTTGTGGTGGCTCTTGATGACGACGGAAGGCCCCCCGAAGGAGGAAGTGCTCTCGATCACATCCGGGTAGAGAGTGCCCTGGGCGAGATACTTGATCCTGCCCAGCTTCTTCGCCTCTTCGTCGAAGACGGCGATGAACTCGCGGCCGATGATCTTGCGCTTTCGCTCGGGGTCGGTAATGCCGGCGAGCTTCTTCAGAAAGCGCTCGCTCGCCCGGGCGAGCCGGAAGTTCAGATGGTACTGGTCCCGGAAGGTGGAGACGACCTCCTCCACCTCGTTCTCCCGCAGAAGCCCGTTGTCCACGAAGATCGACGTGAGTTTTTTCCCGATGGCCTTGTGCAGGAGCACGGCGAGCACCGACGAGTCCACTCCGCCCGAGAGCGCGCAGAGCACCCGTTCGTTTCCCACCTGCTCGCGGATCCGATGGACGTTTTCCTCGATGAAGGAGCCCATGGTCCAGGTGGGGCTGCAACCGCAGACCCGGAAGAGGAAGTTCTGGATGACGGCGATTCCGTTGACCGTGTGGTGCACCTCGGGGTGGAACTGCACCCCGTAGAGTTTGCGCTGCGGGTTCTCCATGACGGCGACGGGACAGTTCACCGTCGTGCCGGCAACGGAGAATCCCCTGGGAAGCTTCGTGACCCGGTCGCCGTGGCTCATCCAGATCCGCTGGCGGCCTTCCAGTCCCGCAAACAGAAGGGAGTGTTTGCCCCGGTCGTTGAGCGTGAGCTCCGCGGGCCCATATTCGCGAAGCGGCGAGGCGGTGACCTTGCCGCCCAGCGTGTGCGCCATGAGCTGCACGCCGTAGCAGATCCCGAGGACGGGGACGCCCAGCTCGAAGATCCCCGCATCGCACTTCGGGACCCCCTTGTCGAAGATGCTGGCGGGGCCCCCCGAGAGGATGATGCCCTCCACCTTCCGGGCCTTGAGCGCGGCAGGCGAGATGTCGTGGTCGAGGATCTCGCAGTACACGCGGCACTCCCGGACACGCCGGGCGATGAGCTGGTTGTACTGGGAACCGAAATCGAGAATGGCGATCATGCGCGGAATCCGTCCTTCCGGGGGGTTCGACTTCTACCCGTCACAGCGGAATCCGAGTGTCGAGACACGCAATCGGGAGCCGCGCATCCCTTCTCACGCGGGACAGGATGCCGCCTGTGACGAGGCTGAAGCGGGTTCTTTTTTCTACCGGTTGACCAGGTTCTTCAGAACGATACCCTTGTGTTTCAGATGCCTGCTGTTGACCAGGAGTTCCCTCGCGGCGATGCGGTCGATCACGTAGATCAGGTTGCCGCCCTTTTTAGCATAGGTCTGGCCATAGGATATGGGGACCTCGGGGGTCACGTCGCCCAGGAGCGATTGCGTTACGGATGCGACTTTCCGTTCGCCGTTTGCCAGCAGCAGGACCGTTCTTGCCTGATAGACGAGTTCGGCCCCCATGCTGACGGCATAGTTCGGGGAGTCGGCGGCTGTCGCGAAATGGCCGTCTTTCACCGCATTGGCGATGGTGTTGTCGTCCAGCTTGACCAGCATGACCGATGAAGCCTTGAACGGGATCCCCGCTTCGTGGAACGCCACGTGGCCGCGGCCGCCCACCCCGATGATCTGCAGGTCGATCCCCCCCGCGGTCTTGATCTTTCGTCGGTATCCGTCCAGGATGTCCTTCCGGATCCATGCGAGATAGGCAGACGCCGGGTTTGCCTTGATGGCAATGGACTTCCCGGCGTCGGTCCCCCTCGGCACCCAGTCCTCCCTGTTTTGTTTCAATTCGCGGATCAATCGTTTCTGGTCGATCAGCGAACCCCAGGGGACGCTGGTTTCAATGAATGTAGTTCTGAGCAGCCCGAAGAATTCCCGGATCATGAAGTAGGCGTAGCTCTCGGGATGAACCACTCTCTGCTGGGCATTTTCGCCGGGGAGGCCCACATACTCGTCGAGATTGAAGCTTTGGATCGGGCCGGAGTCGAAACGCCCCCGATTGGCCGCTTCCGCGAGGTGCTTGTAAAGCCCCGTGGGGGTGTTGCCCGTGGCAAGCCCGAGCACAACCTGCTTTTTCTTCCCGAGCGTTTCGACGATCTCCTTGATGACGAGTTCCGCTGCGACCCGGCTCATGTGATCAAAATCGTTCGTCACCAGTACGGTGATGCCCATGGTCTGCCCCTTTCCGAAGCGGCTCAGCCGAGTTCGCTTTTCACGACATCGGCGATCTGCCGGCAGTATGTTTCCGTCACGGCGTGGGACGGCCCTTCCACCATCACGCGGCACATGTTCTGGGTGCCGGAATAACGGACCAGCACGCGCCCCTCGTCGCCGAGTTCCTTCTCCACCTGCCGGATGACCTCCTTGAGCCTGGGCACGGTCTCGATATCGGGCTTGCGCTGCACGTCCACGTTGATCAGCTTCTGCGGAAAGATGTCCATCATGGCCGCCATTTCGGAGAGGGGCTTCCCTTCCCTGGCCATGGCGGCGATCAGCTGCATGCCGGCAATGATGCCGTCGCCCGTTGTGTGGTGGTCGAGGAAGATCATGTGGCCCGCCTCCTCGCCGCCGATGACCGAACCCAGACGCAACATGTCTTCGAGAACATAGCGGTCCCCCACCTTGGAGGCATGGTGGCCGAACCCGTATTTCTTGCAGGCGACCCTCAACCCCAGGTTGCTCATAACGGTGGTCACCAGCAGGTCGTTCTTCAGCTTCCCGTCTTTTTTCAGCATGTTGGCACAAATGATGAGCACCTGGTCGCCCGTGATCTCGTTGCCCTTTTCGTCCACGGCGATGAGACGATCGCCGTCCCCGTCAAAGGCCAGGCCGACGGCCGCCCCGCTCTCCACCACCCGTTTCTTGAGGTCCTGCGTGTGTTGCGAGCCGCATTTGTCGTTGATGTTGACGCCGTTCGGCGTGTTGTGAATGACGTCCACGTCGGCGCCGAGCTCGATGAACGCCTCGGGCGCAACGCGGTAGGTGGCGCCGTTCGCCGTGTCGAGCACGATCTTCATTCCTTCCATGGAGAGATTGCGCGGGAAGGTGTTCTTCAGGAAGACGATGTACCGCCCATGGACGTCGTCGATGCGGTAGGCCTTTCCCATGCCCCTGGCCGTGGGGAGAAGATCGGCGAGTTTCCTGTTGAGGATCAGGTCTTCGATGTGCTCTTCCTGCTCATCGGACAGCTTGAAGCCGTTGCCGCCGAAAATCTTGAGCCCGTTGTCCTGATAGGGGTTGTGGGATGCGGAAATCACGATGCCGGCATCGGCGCGCATGCTCTGGGCGATGAAGGCGATGCCGGGGGTGGGCAGGACGCCGACCAGGTACGGGTGGCCCCCCATGGAGGTGATCCCCGCCTCGAGGGAGCTTTCCAGCATGTAACCCGAAATCCGGGTGTCCTTTCCGATGATGACCCGGGCGCGGTGTCCGTTCTTCCTGAATACGTGCGCCACGGCCTGACCGACACCGAAGGCGATTTCCGCGCTCATGGGGTGCCGGTTCGCTTCTCCTCGTATTCCATCGGTTCCGAATAATTTGCCCATCTGCGTTCTCCTTGATCGTGGGATTTATGCTTGATTCTCGAACAGGTCCAGGGACGGCACGGCCCTCGCGGCCCTTGCGCAGAAGTCCTCTACAAGGCTGCCGAGCCACCGGACGCCCTTGGAAGAGACCTCGGCCGGGAGGCCCTGGATCGCGGCGATGTAATTCCGCTTGCCGTCGCCGGTTGCTTTCCGGAAGTCCTCGAGGAATGCTTCTCGAAATCTCTCCGTTGCGTCGTTCTGCGCCCGCTCCCGGAACGCGCCCGTGACGGATTGGATGTGCTCGCGAAATTCGCGTCGTGACCGCGCCGATGCCGTCGGCTGCCCGGCGGAAAGGTCAGCCGCGGCCTTTTCGGCCATTGCTTCGAGCCGCTTCGTGCGCTCCTTGCGGGCCAGGTCAAGCTGGTCCATCACGCCGGCAAAGAGGAGCGATCCGAATTCCTGCGCTTCGAGGAAGGGTTTTCTCACCTCACGGTACCACGCTTCCAGTGCCGCCAGGTTGGCCAGGTAGAGGAGGTTGTTCTCCACGATCCGCTTGAAGCCGGGGTATGCCGCGGGGACGAAATCCTTCACGGCCCCGGAGCAGGCTGAAGGGTAGATCAGCTTGTTGCTTTCCGGGTAATCCTCCCTCAGGACGCAGCCGGCCGCCACGACACTGCCGTAGCCCAGGCGCGACGGCCCGATCATGCCCCCCTGGCCGCCCAGGAAGATCGGGGGCTGATTCAGCATGACGCCCCGAGGCACATCGCCGATGAGGGAAGGCGTCGTCTTGTCCGCATCGGGTGTGAAGTTGAAATGGATGTAGGAGCTCCCGACCTCGCTGTGATTCTGGCGGCTCGTGCCCCCGGCCATCAGGCAGTCGCAGAAGTTGATCAGGCTCCCCAGCGTTACGAACGGGAACAGGATGGTCTGTTTCAATCCCACGCAGTGGGCTCCGCCGGCCTGCTCTTCCAGGATGGAGCCTTCACGCACGTGGGCGCCCATGCCCATGTTGGCCTTCTCCAGGAAGACCGAGCTGCTGAAGAAACCGCCCTTCAGCTCGACACCGGCCCCGAGCTGGCAGTTCTCGACGGTCGCCGGGGCTTCGTACCCGAGCTTGCTGCCCGCCGAGATCACCGTCTTGTTCCCGTAAATCCTGCAGCCCGGATAAAGGGTAACGCCCTTGGCGGAGATCCGGTCGATCTGGACGTCATCCCCGATGTCCAGGGTCAGCGGATTGGGGATGTCCACCCCCTTTTTCATCAGCAGCGCAATCTTCGCCTCGGCTCTCGGCTTGAGCTCCATGGAACCTCCCTCTTGAAATGCGGGCACGTATAAAATTCAGCTGTCTATCCTTTATCGTTATGCAGTTCAACAGGATTTTATCCTGTTCCGGATGCTTCGGCGCGGCCCTGTCGGGCGATGCGAGCCCTGTCGAAGCCCGGGTTGTTCCCGTCACCGCGTTTCACCGCACGACCTTCGGCCGAACCCCTTCATTCGCCCGCCGGAGGCTTCTGCTGCGAGTTCAGTTTCATGCGGATCTGATCGGCGATCATCTCCACCGGATCTCCGAAGAGAGACTCGAGCGGGAAGGGCTCCAGATACCGGTCGCTCCAGGGCAGGTTGTACTCGTTCACGAGGTTGCGGAGGTCCCGGTATCGGTCGCCCAGGATCTCCACCTTGTCCGCGGGCGACAGCGTCTGGTTGAATTCCACGTGGACGAGCAGAAGCCCGCTCACGCCCATGCCCCCTTTGAGCAGGGGGATGATGACAAGCGGACTGCCGTCGACGCGTCCCGGTCCGACGTACAGATTGCCCGTCCGGACGAGCGTGCGCTTCGTGCCCATGAGCGCCTTCGACGTTTCCGCACGGGAGGGCATTCCGACGGAGACCCCGCCGCGGTTCACGATGGAGAGGGTCGTCTCGTCCGTGGGATGCCCCTCGGAATCGAGGTGTGCGATCTCGTAGAGGGTGTAGCCCCTGACGCCGGCGATGGCTTTCTGGATTCGGTCGAGGGCCAGGATGTTATCGGCCTTCAGGTTCTTGGGGGTGAACCTGAGGCTTGTCAGCAGGTCGAACAGCACGCCGCGCAGCATCTCCTCCTTGCGGCTCGTGCCGACGGTGACCGTCTTGGCCTGGTGGCGGATGGCGTCGATGGGACGCGACATCTCGTCGATGGCGTGCCCGAAGGCGATGTTCAGCAGGTCGATGGGCGAGGCGTGTTCGCCTTCCTCGCCGAAGTCCGCCCAGAAGTCCTCCAGCGGAAGCTTGCCCGCCACGTACTTCGCCAGCAGGGAGATGTCCGTCATCGTGCGGGCGTTCATCAGGGTGAGGACGCCGCGGTTCTTTCTCTCGGTGAACTGCTCGGTGAAATCCTTCAATACCCGGTGGAGGTTGCGGTCGAGAATCCGCTGATAGAGGGTGTAGTTCTTCTGGTCCTGCTCGGCGACGGCAAGGCTCAACTCGTTGCGGAACCCTCGGAAGAAGGCGGCGTCGTCGTCGATCGCGGAGGCGGCGTAATAGCCCCAGAGGTGCCCCGCCAGCGTGTTGAGGATGACCGGCAGCGGCATGGGCGCTCTCGGGACGCGGATCACCGAGTCGGCGATCCGGTCGAAGCGGGTCTCTCCCTCCTCGGCGAAGACGACGACGGATGCCTTGTGGGCCTTGAAGATGGCCGTGTCCTTGACGACATCGCCCGCCACCGTCTCGGGGTTGCCGGCGGCGCAGACGAGGATGAGAGGCTCCGACGAGAGGTCGATGTGTTTCTTGTCCTCGGTGAAGTCCGACGAGATCGTCTTGTAGCAGAGCTCAGAGAGCTTGATGCGGATTTCGTCGGCCGAGGCCTTGTTGGGCCCGCTGCCCACGACGGCCCAGTACTTCTTGAGCCGGGCGAGCCTCTCGGCCGAACGGCGGATCTCGTCTTTCTTCTCCAGTACCTGCTGCATGAGGGCCGGGGCCTTCTCCAGGGTGGACAGCTCCGCGGCGATGAACTCATCAGGCAGCGTCTTGAGAACCTGCGCGAAGGCCAGCGCCAGCACATAGCCCGCCACGATCTGCGAGTAGAAGGCCTTCGTGGAGGCGACCGACATTTCGATGTCGCGTCCGTCGCTCGTGTAGAAGACGCCGTGGGACTTCGTGGTGATGTCCGACTGGCGGCGGTTCACGATGGAGAGGATCACGGCGCCCCGCTCGGCGGCCATGGCCACGGCGCGGTTCGTGTCCGTCGTGGTGCCCGACTGGGTCACGGCGAGAACGAGCGTGTCCGAGAGGTCCTCGCAGAGGGAAAAGCCGCTCATCTCCGAGGCCTTTTTCCCCTGGATGCTGACGGGAGCGCCCGCGAGGTACAGGGCCAGTCCGTCGGCGATGGCCTGGCCGGCAACGGCGGCCGTCCCCTGGCCGATGACGGAGATGTGGCGGATCCTCTTCGCCTTGAGGCGCTTCACGAATTCCGCCGGCAGGATGTCGGTCCCGAGGTTGAAGTGCACCTTCCGGGTGCCGTCCTTTTTCTTCGCGATGCGGTACTTGCCGCGCAGGGTCTTGCGGACCGACTGGGCCGATTCGGTGATCTCCTTGAGGAAGAAGTGGGGGAAGGCGCCCCGGTCGATGTCGCGGGTGGTGATCTCGGCCTTCTGGATCATGGACTCCGTGAGCCCCACGGGATGCCCGTCGTAACAGAGGGCGCGGATGCCCGCAAGCCCTCCGGTCGAATGCTGATCGAGAACGAAAATCTGGCCGGAGGAGTCGGGGTTGTCGGGGTCGCGGGGCTTCTCGCCGTCCATCTTGATGAAGCGCGAGGTGCCCTCCACGAGGCCGTAGAGCTCCGAGGCGAAGAGGTACTGGTCCTCGCGCAGGCCCACGAAGAGGGCCTGGCCGCTGCCCTTGAGGGCGAGGAAGATCTTCCCCGGCTCCACGTTGCTGACGAGTGCGATGGCGTGGGAACCCTCGAAGTCGTTCACGGCGAGCCGGAAGGCCTCCTCGAGTGCCATTCCTGCCAGGAGGTAGCGCTCGACCTGCAGGGGGATGATCTTCGTGTCCGAGGTGATCTCGGGGGCGATCTCGTAGCCGAAGGCCGACTCGAGCAGGGAGCGCAGCATCTGGTAGTTGTCGATGTCGCCGTTGAGGACGACGCT